>NC_017455.1:659789-989683 GCF_000165465.1 Halanaerobium praevalens DSM 2228 | reverse complement strand
TTGTATAACCAAAGGGAACTTCATCAAAATTTCTAATTCTTTTTTCTGCTTTTTGTTCCTTCATTGGCGTTTTCTTTTTTTGCAATGACATTAATTATCCTCCTCGACTGCTTGCGAATGAACTAAATTTTCTTCATTCTGATAAAAATTAAGTCTATTTATTAATTCTTCAAAATCAACTTGATGAGCATCAAAAGCTGGACCATCTACACAAGTGAATTTTCTTTCTCCGCCAACAGTTACTCTACAAGCTCCACACATACCCGTTCCATCAACCATAATTGTATTTAAGCTAACAATAGTTTCAATTTCATATTCTGCAGTCAGATCTGAAACTGCTTTCATCATCGGTACAGGTCCAATTGCAACTACTAAATCAATATCTTTTTCTTGAATTAATAAGTCTTTTAAAATATCAGTTACATATCCTTTGTGTCCATAACTACCATCATCAGTTGCTATAAATACACGATCACTAAAACTTTCTAATTCCTCTTCTAAAATAACTAGGTTTTTAGTTCTGGCTCCAGTAATACTAATAACTTCTGCTCCCTGCTCATAAAAAGCCCTAACTTTAGGATATAAAAGAGCAGTACCTGAGCCACCACCTAAAAGCACTACTTTTTGATAACCTTCTAAATCAATATGATGACCTAAAGGGCCCACTATATCTTGAATTTTATCACCTGGCTCCATTCTACCTAATAATTTAGTTGAATAGCCAACTTCTTGAAAGATAATAGTAATAATACCTGTCTTTCTTTCATAATCAGCTACAGTCAAAGGGATTCTTTCTCCCTTTTCGTCTACTCTTAAGATAATAAAATTACCAGCCTTAGTTTTTTTTGCAATTAAAGGTGCTTTAACCTTTAATTTTTTTATAGTTGGTGCTAAAACTTCTTTTGCTAATATTTCATACATAATTTACCTCCTGAAATCTAAAACTAACTTACTTTTGCTTTAAATTTTTATTTATTAAACTAACTTAATTTATATTAATCTATTTTTAAGACTCAAGTCTTGCTATAAAATCAGCTATTCTTTTAATTCCCGTTTTTATTCTCTCTTCCCCTAAAGCAAAAGAAATCCGAATAAAATTATCCATTCCAAAAGCTATTCCTGGTACTACGGCAACTTTATCTTCTTTTAAAAGTAAATCTGAAAAAGAAAGTGAACCCTGAATCTGCTCTCCCTTAATTTTTTTACCAATCAACTTAGAAATATCAATAAAGAAATAGAAAGCTCCAGCGGGTTTTAAAGTATCAATTGCTTCAATTTCTGCTAATAATGAAGCAGTTAAATCTCTTCTTTTTTGATAAATTGATTTTCGTTTTTCAATAATTTTTTCTAGCTCATTATTTTCTAAGGCCTTAGCACTTGCATATTGAGCAATTGTATTGACATTTGATGTTGTATGACTTTGAATTTTTGTCATTGCTTTAATCCAGTCTTCATTTGCAAAACCAAAACCTACTCTCCAACCAGTCATAGCATATGATTTAGACATTCCATTAACAACTAAAATTCTTGCTTTCAAATCTGGAAAAAGCTGGACCATTGATTTAAATTCTTGTTTATCATAAAGAAGTTTATCATAAATTTCATCACTAATCACAAAGATATCGTGTTTAATTAAGACTGAAACTAGTTTTTCTAACTCAGAATTGGAATAAAAATGTCCATCTGGATTTGAAGGAGAATTAAGAATAATTGCCTTTGTCTTTTCAGTTATATTTTCTTTAAGTTCAGCTGCTTTTAATTTATATCGATCTGCAGCCTTAGTTTCTATCAAAACAGGAGTCCCTCCAGCTAGCTTTACTAATTCAGGATAAGAAACCCAATATGGTTTAGGTATTAAAACCTCATCTCCAGCTTCTAAAATAGCAGATAAGCCATTAAAAAGAACCTGTTTACCACCATTACCAACAAATACTTCTTCTGTAGAATATTTAATCTTATAATCAGCAGCAAATTTATTAGTTACTGCTTTTTTTAATTCAGGTAAACCAGAAGCAGAAGTATAACCTGTATAACCTTTTTCCATAGCTTCAACTGCTGCTTTTTTAATTGGAGCTGGAGTAGGAAAATCTGGTTCTCCTGCTCCAAAACTTACTACATCTTCTCCAGCAGCAGTTAAACGATTAGCTTCTGTACTAACAGCAATTGTTTTGGATTCTTCAATTTTTTCAATTCTTGCTGAATATTTCATTATTAGACCTCCATTATTTTTTAAATTAACTTTTTTATTTCAAATTTATAACTAATTAAACTAATCAAAGCACAAAAAAAGAGAGCAAGAAGCCCTCTTTTTAAGCGAATTTAGATAATATTCCATTAATAAATGAAGGTGAACTATCATCAGCATATTTTTTTGCTATTTTCACAGCTTCATTTATAGCTACTTTAGCAGGAATATCGTGCTGGATTTCATAAGCAGCAATTCTCAAAATATTTCTATCAATTGCAGGCATCCTTTCAATATCCCAATTAATTGCATATTGATCAATTTGGGCATCTAACAGTTCTAATTCCAGTATTATGCCTTCTAAAATTTCTGCCACATATAAATCTTCACTTAAAACTCCTTTTTCAGCCATAAAATTTTCATAACTTTTTTTGGAATGCTCCAAAGCAAGCTTTTTTCTAATATCTAATCCATAAAGAATCTGCAAAGCCCAGATTCTTTGTTTATGTCTCGAAACATTTTGCATAAAGAAAATACCTCTTTCCTAGCTCTATTTAAATTTTTCAGGAATAACTTTTAATATAAAGTCTTTTATGTCCTCTTCAAAACGCCAGCGTGCTCCTAAATAATAACCTACTAAAGTAGTTAAGCAAATAACTAAAGTTTTAAAAAAACCAATTACTAAAATCAAAATCCCAATAATTAAGCCAATAACTGCCCCAAATATTTTTTTGAGATTTAAATATATAAATTGAATTAAGTCTGCTTTTAATTTCTGCTTATCCATTTATAGCCCACCTCATTCTACCTTTTCGGGCAGTTTATCATCTTTTTTGACAGCATCAATTCTAATCTGAATTTTACTTACTTGAATGCCAGTTGTATCTTCTATATATTTTTTTAAATCACGCTGTATATTTTCACTGATAGAAGTTATATCACCTGGTACAGTCAATTTACCATTTAAAGTAATTTTTAATCCTGCTTCTTGTTCTTTTAATTTAATTTTTATATCATTAAATTTTTCTTTTGTTTTAACCCTATCTTTAATTAAATTAGAAAGAGCAGAAACTGTAATTGTTATATCACCTGATTCAGAACTTAATAAATGAGTTGATTTAAACTTTTCATCAGTAAAATAAGGATAAATAACAAAAAGCGCCCCCAGTAACAATAATAAATAAACAGCTCCTAACTGCCAATTATTATAACTTCTTAAAATTAAATTAGGAATAAAATTGGCTGATAAAAGCCCAAAACTATAAAGAGAAAAAACTATAGTTAAAACAATAAGAATTAAAGCACTAATAAAAGAAACTATATTGCGGATAATTTTCATAGTTTAACCTCCAATCAGTTATAGAAAAATATTATTTATCTGCTTCTACTTCCTCTAATTCTTTTTTTTCAGCTTGCTTTTGGTCATTTTCGGGGAAATTAACTCCCTGCACATGAACATTAACCGCTTTAACATCTAAACCTGTCATTCCTTCTATTGCCTCTTTAACATTATCTTGTATTTTCCATGCTACATCAGGAATAGAATTACCATAATCTATAATAACATAAACATCAACTGAAGCAGTTTGATCTTCAACCTGAACCTTAACACCTTTACTTAAACTTTTTCGACCTAGCATATCAGCAATTCCACCAGCAAGGCCACCACTCATACCTGCTACACCATCAATTTCAGTAGCAGCTAAACCAGTTATAATTCCTACTACCTCATCAGCAATTTGAATACTTCCTTCATCAACTTCTTCTGTTTCTACTGCCTCAGCTTCAACATCTTTAATCTTATCTTTTTCCATTATTAAACCCTCCTTCAATTAATAAAATTTATTTTTTGACTTCAGCCATAATCTTATTTTTGTTAGAATATTGGCCAACTATTATAGCTCCAATCTTTTTACCATTGTTTTTTATAACTTTAATATAATTATCATCATCAGCTAAAATTTCTTCTTCATATTCATTATCTTTGTTTAATTCTCCTAAAGAAATAACATCAATACCAGCAACTTTTAGCTTATGTGAAGAAACATGTGCTTCAAACTCTGCTTTTTCTCCACTCATTACTTTACCAGCAACTTGACCCTGTTTTAAAGAAGGAGGCCAAATCCCATAAACTTCTCCCTTAAATTCTGCTATATCTCCAGCAGCAAAAACATCTGGAACTGAAGTCTGCATTTTATTGTTAACTATTACTCCTTTATTCTGTTCAATATCAATATCATCTGCTAAAGAAGTATTACAGCGAATTCCAGTTGAAATCAAAACAATATCTGCTTCTATTTTTTGATCTTCAAGAATTACTTTTTCAACTTTTTTATCACCAGCAAAACCTTTAGTCTTTGCATCAGTAATTACTTTAACTTGGTTTTTCTCCAATTTCTTTTCTAAAAGATCTCCACCCTTTTTATCTAACTGCATTGGCAATAGATAAGGTGCTACTTCTAAAACCGTTGTATCTAAACCAGCTTTAGCAAAGTTATAGGCGATTTCTAAGCCCAAAAGTCCACCTCCAACAACAACTGCCTTTTTGGCTTTTGCTGCTGCTTTATTAATTTCCTTAAGATCTGCTGCAGTTCTTAAAGTAAAAATATTTTCTAAATCTAAACCTGAAAATGGTGGGACAAAACAATGAGATCCACTTGCCAGTAATAATTTGTCATATTTATAAGTATCTTTTTTACTTTTTATTTCTTTAGCTTCAAGATTAACATCTATAATTTTTTCATCTAAATGAAGTTCAATTCCATTTTCTGCAAACCACTCTTGATCATTAATAATAATATCCTCAATTGCAACTTCACCTGACAAACATTCTATTAGACGAGGACGATAATAAAAAGGATAATTTTCGTCTGTAAAAATTTTTATTTGATCATTTTCTTTGCTATTTTTTAAAATTGATTTGGCAGCAGAAGCTCCTGCTGCACCTGCTCCAATGATTAAATAATTCATCTAAAGATCCTCCTCTAGTACTAAAGTTTATTTATTAGCTCTTTCTACATATTCATTAGTTCTACTATCTATTTTAAGTATATCCCCTTCTTCAATAAATAAAGGCACTTGAGTTACCAAGCCAGTTTCCATTGTAGCTGGCTTATTACCTCCCGAAACTGTATTACCTCTAACATTAGGAGGAGTACTTTCTACTTTTAATTTAACAAAGGTAGGTAAATCTATATCAATCGGTTTACCTTGATAAACAGATATATCAAGTTCCATATTTTCTTTTAAATACTTAACCTTATCTCCAAGTTGTTCTTCACTTAAGCTAAATTGTTCATATGTATCATTATCCATAAAAATATAATCACTACCATCCCAATATAGATACTGCATTTTCTTTTTTTCTACATGAGCAGTTTCTACTTTTTCTCCTGCCTTAAAAGTTTTATTAATTGTATATCCTTCTTCAACATTACGCAATTTTGTTCTAACAAAAGCACTACCTCTGCCAGATTTAGAATGCTGAAATTCTATAACTTGATATACTTCCCCTTCTAGCTCTATTGTTAAACCTGTATTAAAATCATTTGTTGAAATCATTTACGGCCACCTCCACTATTTTTTGCTGCAGTTCAATTATAGCAGAAATTATCTTTTTAAACAAATTATAAACTCTAACTAAATTTGATTTAAAGTTTGTCAGCAAAGTATAGTCTGGATTTTAATTTATAAAATAATCAATTCTTTAGGAGCTGAATTTAAAACTTGACAACCATTTTCAGTAATTACCAAATCATCTTCAATTCTAACTCCACCTAAACCAGAAACATAAATTCCAGGCTCATCTGTAACAACCATTCCTGCTTTCAATTGAGAATCTGAGCTATAAGAAAGTCTAGGCCCTTCATGAATTTCAAGTCCAAGTCCATGTCCTAAACCATGGCCAAAGTTTTCTTTATAGCCTGCTTCTGCAATAAAATCTCTCGCTATTTTATCTGCTTCAAAACAACTCATACCTGCTTTAATTTCTCTAATCACTTTTTGCTGAGCACTTAAAACAAGCTCATAAATATTTTTTAATTTTGCTTCTGGTTCTCCTACTGCAATTGTTCTGGTCATATCAGAATGATATCCCTGATAAACAGTACCAAAATCAATTGTAACTAAATCTCCAGTTTCTATTTTTTTATCTGAGGCCACTCCATGTGGTAAAGCTCCTCTTTTGCCAGAGGCTACTATAAAATCAAAAGCATTAGCTTCTCCACCTTTTCTTTTCATAAAAAATTCTAGTTCTAAAGCGACTTCTTTTTCTGTTTTACCAGGTTCAATAAAATCAATTAAGAAATCAAAACCTTGATCTGCTATTTCTACTGCTTTTTTAATTTTTTCAATTTCACTCTGATCTTTAATTAATCTTAAATTTTCTACCAGAGATTCTAAAGGCATAAATGAATCTAAGTCTAAATTATCTTTTAATTTTTGATACATTTTAAAGTTTAAATCTTCACTTTCAAAACTTAAATTTTTAATATTTTTTCTTTTTAAAAGTTCAGCAAATCCCTTAACAAAGTCACTGCTTATTTCTTCAATTACACATCCTTCTGTTTGTTCTGCAGCCTGATCTAAATAACGAAAATCAGTAATGAAAATATTATCTTTTTTAGTTATTAATAATTTACCTGCTGTGCCTGTAAAATTACTTAAATAACGTACATTTTCTCTTTTAGTTACTAAAAAGGCCTCTATATCTTTTTCAATTAAATTTTTTCTTAATTTATCAATTCTTTTTTTCATTAGTATTTCTCCTTTATCAATATTTTTTTTAATGCTTCTAAAGCTAAAACATAGCCATAAACTCCTAAACCAGTTATTAATCCCACAGCTGCTTCTGCTGTAATTGATTTTTTACGATATTCTTCTCTTCGATAAATATTACTAATATGAACTTCAATAACTGCTAATCTCACTGATGCTAGAGCATCTCTCAAAACAACACTAGTATGAGTTAAACCACCTGGGTTAATTACTATTCCTGACAATTCTTTGTAGTTTTGCTGTAAAAAATCAACAATTTCCCCCTCATGATTAGTCTGTATAATCTCTAATTCTAAATCAATTTCTTTAGCTTTTTTTTTCAAATCATTATTAAGTGCTGCTAAATTAGTACCTCCATAAATTTCAGGTTCCCTTATTCCTAACATATTTAAATTAGGTCCATGGATAATAGCCACTTTTTGCATAAGTATTCCTCCATATATTGACTAAGTTCTTTTTGCTTAAATCTATCACTTAAATAAGTAGTACCGATGTCATTTATTAAAACCCACCAGATCTTATTTCCACTATTTTTTTTATCATAAGCTAAATAATTTATTAAATCCTTAACTTTTATTGCTGGTGAAGGAAAAATTTCATAATTGAAATTTAAAATTAATTTTATTATTTTTTTGAATTTATCTGATTCTAAAACTCCTATTTTATTAGATAAAAAAGCTGTAAAAGCAATTCCCATAACTACTGCCTGTCCATGCTTATAATTAAAATTTTCTGTAGCTTCAAGTGCATGACCAAAACTATGACCTAAATTAAGTTTTTTCCTCAAGCCTTTATCTTGAACATCATTTCTTACATATTCGTATTTAGTATTTAAACAAATCTCGGCTATTTGTAGCATAATATCTTCATCTAAGTTAATAATTTCAGTTTCTTTTTCAACTAAAAGATCAAAGAGTTCTGGACCAGCTAAAATTGAATATTTTATAACTTCTCCTAAACCAGATTTTATTTCTCTAGTAGCTAAAGTTTTTAACCAATCTAATTGATAATATACTAATTCTGGCTGATAAAAAGTACCTATTATATTTTTAGTATTTTTAAAGTTAACAGCAGTTTTACCACCTATACTACTATCTAATTGAGAAATAATAGTTGTTGGCAGTTGAATTAGTTTTAAACCTCTTAAATAAGTAGAGGCAGCTAAACCACCCAAATCACCAACAGTACCTCCCCCAAAAGCAATTAAATAATCAGAACGACTAAAATTATTTTCATATAAAATTTGATAAATCTGATTTAAATAACTAAGGCTTTTAATTTCTTCTCCAGCTTTAAGCTCCAATTTGACAAGCTGAGAATTTTTATTAAGTAAATCAATTATTTGAGCACTATGTTTTGACATTAAAACTTGATCTACCAATAAAAATACCTTATTACCTTTAATTTTATCTATAATTTTTTTAAAACTATTTTTTTTAAATTTTGATTCTATAATTACAGGATAAGCCATTGATTTAGAATCAATTTTAATATTTATTTTTTGTTCAGGTAATTCAGCTAAAATTAAATCTGCGATTTCTATCGCTGAATTTGTTTCACTATCAAAATGAATTGGAATTTGTTGATAATACTTTTTTCGCTTTGCTAAAAGTTTTTTTACCTTGTTTAATTTATTATTCCCTGCAAGTAGAGGCCGTTGTATCTTTGACTTTTTTTCTCTCTTTAAAACAGCTTCTGGACTTAAATCTAAACAAAAGCTTTCAGATTGCTCTAAGATTAGATTTCTTAACTCTTTATTTATAATAGAGCCACCACCTGTAGCCAATACTAAATTTTTTTTTGTTTTTAAAAGGTTCATAATAATCTCTTTTTCAATTTTTCTAAAATATTTTTCACCTTTGAGTTTAAATATTTCTTTAATAGTCATTTTTTCTTTTGCTTCAATTAATTGATCACTATCATAAAATTTATAGTTTTTTTTAGCTGCTATAATTTTAGCTACTGTTGTTTTACCAGCAGTCATAAATCCAGTTAAAACTATTTTCAATAAATTAACCTCCTTCAATTAGCATTTGTTTTTATTATTAAAAGAAAATTCAGGGTTTCCCCTGAATTAAATTTCTTGAAAAAGTTTAAATATCCTTTTATTTATCTAAAATTTTTTTTAATTCTGCTTCTGTTAGATTTTTAAACTCTCTATTACTTTTATTCTCTTTTAAGACCTCTTTTTCCTGCTTTTTAATCTTATTATTTAATTTTTCTTCTGTTAAAACTGGTGTTTTAGTTTTAATTTCAGTTTTAGATTCTATAATTTTAGGTGTAATAAAAATAATTAATTCAGTTTCTATATCATTTTTTTCTTCAGCTGAAAATAATTTTCCTAATAACGGCAAATCTGCTAAAATAGGTACTTCTTTAATACTTTTTAACTCATCTTTTTTGATTAAGCCTCCAATAGCTAAAGTTTGATCATTTTCTAAAATAACAGTTGTTTCAGCACTTCTGGAGTTTACAGCTGGTAAACCATCAGCAAGCACTTGACCTAAACTATTAACTGATGGTTTTATTTCTAAAAGAACTTCTTTTTCATTGATAATTTTAGGTAAAAATTCTAAAACAATTCCAGCTTCTATATAATTAATTGTAGAAACTGTTTTTTCTGATTCTACTCTTTCTAATTTAACTGGTATTTGATCACCAATTATTAATTTTGCTTTTTTTCGATCAAGAGTCATTAAACTAGGGTTAGCAAGTATATTAGAAAGACCTCTTTCATTTAAAGATCTTAAAGTATCAGGCCAATTAGGTTTTAGTTCTTCTAAATCTCCAGCTTCATTTTTTATTATTTTTAATTCAGTTAATTGACTAGGATTAATACCTAATTCTTTAATTTCTGTTCTACTGATTTCTTCAACTCTAGCTTTAATCATAATTTGTTTTTGTGGCTGATCAATTTTTTTTACTATTTGATCAATTTTATTAAATTCATGTTTGGCACAACTGACAATTAAACCTTCACTATTTAAATCAATTATTTTAATGTCTTCAAAATTATTTTTTAATATTTCAGCTGCGGTTTCAGATGTTAGATAATTGAATTTATAATTTTTAGTATAAAATTCATTTTTGTCTAAAGCCATTTTTTCACTTGTACTAACATAAATTACATTTTTTTGATAGCTATAAGCTAAATCAAAACTATCTGTAATTAAATCTAAGGCATCTTCAAAAATTATATCATTAAATAACACAGTTATTTTTCCATTTACTTTACTATCACAGATCAAATTTTTTTCAGCTGTATTAGCCAACATTATTAAAGCTGTCTCTAATTCCACATCTCTAAGATTAATAGAAATCAAATCTTTTGTTTTAGTTTCTGCTCTAACAAAAGTTGATAAAAAAACTAAAATTATTACTAAAACAAAAATTTCTACTATCTGTCTAGCTTTCAGTCCCATCTTTTAGATCCTCCCATAAATTTAATTTTATTTCTTTTTCTTGATAAAAAAGTATAACCTCTTTCTTATTTATGTTTTTAATCTCAAATGAACTAATTTTATCTTTTTCTTTTTTAAAAATGGTTTTGCCTTGATATAAAAAAAGAGCAGCAGCCTGTTTTTTATTCTTTATTATACCTAGCAACTTGAAATCTAATTTTAGATTGTCTTCAATTGAGGGACTTAAATTATCTGATTTATTTGGATTTTTAGTTTTCACTTGCTGAATAATATTTTTTTCTAGTGATAAAAGTTCATCTGGATTAATTGGATTAGTTGAATCTGCATCTTGATTTGCAGAATTTTGATTATTTTTATCGATTTTAAAAGGATCTTTTATTTCTTTAATTGTAGCTAATTTTTCAACTGTAATTTCTGCTTTTGAATTACTTTTAAGATTTAAATTTTTGTTTTTTATTTTTAAATTAGCTGCTGCTACTTCTTTGCTTTGAGATTGTACTTTTAATTGGTTTTCATTTTCCTTTTCTAATAAATTAGTAGATTTTTTACCTTTGAGTTTAACATAATTAAAAGAAATTGAGATAATTAAAACTAAAGTTAAGATAATTAGAACTATTTTTTTATTAATTTTTAATTTTTTCATTTAACATCAACCCATCTTGTTAGTTTTAAAAATAAGAATAAGTTTTGATTATTATCTTTTAATTTAAACTCTCTTATTTTTAGATCAATCATCTCAATTTCTAAGTATTTAATTAAGTTTAAAATAGAATGAAAATCACCAGAAATATTTAAGTTGATTTCATTTTTAGTTCTATTTAGGTCTATTAATTTTAAATTCAAAGTTTTGACTTTAGCTAAAATAGAAGCTGTTTTAGCTGCCAAAGGTTTTGCATGTCTATTATTATTTGAGTTCTTTTTTTTAATATTTTTTTGGTATTTTGTTTTAAATTCCATATTATTTTGCTGTTGTTTTTTAATTTTTGCATGCAAATACTTATTTTTGATAAAATTATTTTTTAGATAATAAGACTGCAAAATTAAGAATAAAAGTACTAAGATAATTAAAATATAAATAAATATTTTTTTCTGAATAATTTTCATTTTCCCCTCCATTAATTAACTAAAAATGCTTCTAGCTTAAAATCAAATTGTTGATTTGAATTAATATTAATTAAATTTACTGCTTTAAACTGAAAATCTTTTTTTAAATTATCAACTAATTTAAATATTTGAGTCTGATTTTTAGTAACTGCAGTTAAATTAATCTTTTTATTTTTAAAGTGAATTGACTTATAACTTAGCTTTTCAGCGTAATTAGCTAATTTAATAAGTAAATAATAGTTTGCTAATTTTTTTTCTTCTACTTTTTTAACTGCTTTAGTTGTTTTTAGTAAATTTTTATATTTAAATTCTTCTTTTTTTAAATCAACTAGTTTTTTATTTAAAGAATTATTTTTATTTTCTAAAAACAAATTTAATGCTAAAACTAAAATAAGTATTATAAAAATTATTAGCAATAGATGCTTTAAAATTAAAACAATTTGATTATAATTTTTTTCTTTAAAAATTATTGACATTTATTAATACTCCAAAATAGAGAAGTTAAGAAAACAAAATCATCTGCTTTCAAATCTAAATAGTCCCCTAAGTTAAGCAAATCACTATTACCTTCTAAGACTTCTAATTCGATCCCCTTATTATTAAGGTAATATTTTTTAGTTTTATTTATCTCATTTTTTAAATCTTCTTTTTTAATAGCAGACTGTAATAATCCCAATTTATTATCTATACTAGTTAATATTGTATAGTTTTTATTAATTTTATAATAAAGAAGATAATTCTTAGCAGAAACAATTTTATTCACAATTGAAAATACCGCCACTGGTAAAGCAGATACTAAAAAATTATTTTTATGCTTTTCCATTGTCTCTGTAATTGGATCAAGCATATTTTTAGGAGCAGCAAAAAATTTTATTTCTCTTGCTTTAGTTTTATCTGAAACAATTTCAAGATAATCATAATAAAATTCTTCTGCAAAATTTTCTTTAACTTCTGCAAATTTACTTAAGATATTATCCTCACTTATTCGATAAGGATTTTTTTCTTCTAAAACTACTGAATGATAAAATAAAGAATCTGCTGGCAAAAGAACAATATACTGACAATTAAAATTTAATTTTTTTATTTTGCCAATAGTAGAAATCTCATTAATACCTTCAACAAAATCTATTTTTTCATCTTTGGCTCTTACTACTACGTTTTTCAGTTTTTTGCCACAGGGAATTGAAATTGAATAGTAATTATTAAACATTTTATTCACTCCTATATATTTTTTTGTAAATTGTTTCCATATTACTCTTTCTAATTTTCATTTCTGATTCATAGGCTGGATTATTATTTAATCTGGCTTTAAAATAAACAAAATCATCATCCTCCTCTCCTAAAACAAAAACTTTAAATTTATTTTCTAAAATAAATTGATCATCTAAAAGTATTTTTTTCTCTTTAAAATGATATAACTGATATTGGAGAGCTGAATCTACTATTTCTCTATTTTGTGCTGATTTTTTTCTATTATTTAAAATCATAAAATTTAGTTTTTGCTGTTGGACTAGTAAAGGAATAAATAAAGAGATCATAGTTATTAAAAGTAAATTTAGCAAAAGAATATAACCCGCTTGATTGTTAAATTTCATTTTTTTACCTACTTTTAATTAATTTTAACTAATCTAGAAACAATTAATTCTTCTTTATTTTGAGTCAACAAAAGTTTTATTTGCAATAAGCCTGGTTTAACTTTGATGAATTTAAGTTCTTTAACTTGATTAATCAAAGTTAAATTTTTACCGAAATCTTGCTGTAAAGGTTCTTCACTACCAATTGCTTTTGCTAATGTCTTTCCTTTTTCATTCTGAAAAAGAGAAAACTTAAGCCATTGATAATTATGATTATAATAAGTATAAATATTTAATTCACCTTGATTAACGACTTCTATCTTAATAGAGTTTGTTATTTGTTCTACCATAAAATTTACTGCTAAAAAAGCATCTAATTGCCAAGAATTTTTAAAGATAAAATTATTATTGTTCTGATACAATCTAATTACTAATTGGAGAAAACAGATAGTTAACAATGAAGAAATACTAAGTACAATTAAAATCTCTATTAAAGTAAAACCAGCTGACGAATTAAATTTATTTTTCAAGCAAAGTGAAAATTTCATGTCTCCGCTCCTTATTATGGCAGTCATAATCAACTTGTACTTTTAGCTTATATAAGCCTTGATATTTAATTTCACCATCAATAAAAGGACTAATCTTAACTTTAGTTAGTTTATAATTTTTAGGTAGAGATTCTTTTTCTAATAACTCCAAATTCTTTATAAATTTTGAATTACTATCAGCAATGCCTAAACTTAATGATTCTTTATTTTTATAAGCTTCTAAAACAGATTCAGTCCAATTTAAAGCTGCATTTTCATCTGCCAAAAAACTTTGTACTTCTAAGCCAGTCTTAATAGTTCTACTCATCACTGCTAAAACTATTCCAGCTAAAGAAATTGTAATTACTACTTCTAAAAGTGAAAAACCTGCGTTATTTTTCAACTCTAACCCTCCCTAGTTGGTTTACTGTAACTGAATATTTATTTGCATCTGGATTTGCTTTAGCTAAAGCAATGGTGCCACCTCTTGCTGTAGCTGTATTATTAAATCTAATCCATTCATAATATTTAGATTCAACTAATTTAAACTTTAAAGTTTTATATAAAATTAGTTCTGCAGAATAATAACCTTTCTTTTTTATAATTTTTTTACCATTTTGTTTAATATAAAAATAATAGGGAATTTTATTCTCATTCATATTCTCTTTAACTGTATAAATTCTAAAAATATAACTTTGGTTATCTAAAACTGCTTTATTTCTGGCCCATCTTAAATCAGCAGCTATGCTTTCGAGCTGCTGTTCAACTGCAAAATCTTGTTTTAACTCCAAAGAATAACTAAGACCAAATAAAATTCCCATCAGTGTAATTACTATTAAAATTTCTATTAAAGTAAAACCACTGCTCTTATTCATTTTACTCTAAACTTGGCTCACTTGTTTTGGGACCAACTAAAGCAGATTCTGTAGTTGAGATATAATAATATTCATCTGCCGCCGCTTGGTAAATAATTATATATTTTTGGGCTGCTGTATCTAAATCACTTTGATAACTGTAATCTTCTGGCTTATTTTTAAGTTTTAATTCTTTTAAATCATCACTAATAGTTGTTAATTTAGTTTTAGTACTCTGACCGGGATATTCTCCATAATCTAAATAATACATTTCTAAACTCTGCATAATATTATGCAGATCTGCTTTAGCAACAGTTGTATCAGCCTTATTTTTAACTCCACTTAAAGCAGGTACAGCCATTGACATTAAAATCCCTAAAACAACAATAACAATCAATAATTCGATTAAAGTAAATCCAGCTTCTTTGTTTTTCATTTTCAACTTCCTTTCTTATTTTTAATTTAAAAATAAACTATTAAATAATTAAATAAATTTGAAACATCGGCATAATTACTGCTGCAGCAAGTAAAGCGACAAAAATTGCAGTTAATGTGATTAAAAGAGGCTCTAAATACTGCAGCATCTTCTCTATTTCTGTTTTAAGTTTAGAATAATAATAATCACCTGCCTTTTTTAACATAAAATCTATTTTTGCAGTTTCCTCTCCAGTCATTAAAAAATAGTAAAAAATATCTGGAATATAATTGCTATTACCAAAACATTCTTTAATTGAAGCTCCTTTTGAAATATTTAAAGTTGTTTCGTGAATGAAATTTTTATATTGATAATCATGAATAATATTTTCTAAAAGTTTTAAAGCAGTTATTAATTCTAAACCACTTTTTAAAAGTAAAGATAAATAGACAGCTATTTGGCATAATATTAAATCTCTATAAATTGTTGAAATCATTGGTATTTTTAAAATTAATTTACTTTTTAAATCATCTCTTTTAGTATTCTGATATAAATAATATGAAAAGAATATTATAAATATTGAAAAAATTAAAAATAAAATAAAATGTTTATTAAAACCTAAACTTAAGCTTAAAAGAATTCTGGTCAAAAAAGGTAATTGACCATTAAATTCTGCAAATAAGTCTACAAAAACTGGCAATATAAATTTGAAAATAAAAAAGGCTGCTAAAATTAGAGTTATGATCACAGTTAGTGGATAAAAACAAGCTTTTTTTATTTCTTTTTTTAATTCATTTTTACTTTTATAATATTCTTCTAAACTAGTTAAAACACTAACTAAACTACCACTTTTTTCACCTGCTCGAACAATTTCAATAAATAAATCTTTAAATATTTTTTCTTCTTTCAAAGCAGAAGCTAAGGTTAAACCTGACTCAATATTTTTTAATAAATTACTATAAATTTCAGCTTCTCTTTCACTTCGACTTTGTTGAGCCATAATTAATAAAGTTCTATTTAAGCTTAAACCTGATTGCAGCATTATTTTTAACTGGCCAGCAAAAAAATTGAAATCAAATTTTTTCTTAAACATAATGATTCACTCCAATTTAGGCACTGAAATTTATTACTCTCAAAAGCTCATCTTTTGCAACAATTCCATTTTTTAATTTTTCAAGAGAGGATTGAGCTAAAGTCATCATTCCTGAAGCCACTGCTGCTTGTTTTAATTTAGAATAGTTAGAATTTTGATTAATTATATTTCTAATTTGATTATTTATAATTAAAATTTCAGCTGTAGGTATTCTGCCTAAATGACCATCATTACATTTTTTACAGCCTACAGGCTGATAACTATAATTTATATCTTTTTCTTTAAATATCGTTTTATATTTGGGCTGAAGTCTTATTTTTTCTTTGCAGTTAGAGCAAAGCTTAAGTAATAACCTTTGAGCAATAACTGCATTTAAAGTACTGCTGATTAAATAAGGTGGTATTCCCATATCTATTAAGCGAATTACAGCTGATATACTATCTACTGTATGAATAGTACTTAAAACCAAATGACCTGTAACTGCAGCTCTGACAGCAATTTGAGCTGTTTCTTGATCTCTAATCTCTCCAATCATTATAATATCTGGATCTTGTCTTAAAATTGATCTTAAAATTATTGGGAATTTTAATCCTTGAGCTTTATTTATCTCTATTTGATTTAATAAATCAAGTTTATATTCAACTGGATTTTCAACAGTAATAATATTATTTTTTTCTGTGGCTAATTCATTTAAAATTGAAAATAAAGTAGTTGTTTTCCCACTTCCTGTTGGCCCAGAGACTAAAATAATACCTGAATTAAATTTCAAAATTTGCTTAAATCTTTTTAAATTATGTTTACTAAAATTTAATTCTTTAACTTGTAATAAGTTTTCATTTCTCAATAATAATCTCAAAACTGCCTTTTCTCCATAAATTGTAGGAATTACAGAAGTTCTGATATCATAAATAGCTCCCTGGAATTTAAATTCCATTTTTCCATCTTGGGGTAAATGCCTAATTGTTATATCCATTGCAGAAATAATTTTGATGCGTGAAATAACAGCAGCAGAAATTTTAACTGGTAATTTATAATAAGTTTTTAAAATACCATCAACTCTATATCTAATTTTAAAATAATTTTCTTTTTTTTCTAAATGTATATCACTTGCTTTTACAGCTATTGCTTCTGTTAAAATCTTATTTAATAATTTAACAATTGGAGCATCTTCCACTATATTTTTAAGACTATCAATGTCTCTACTATCAATTTTTTTGAAATCACTAAATTCTTTTAATAATTCCTGTTGATCAACTTTAAAATAACTGCTATAAATAGAATCTTTTAGTTGATAAAATTCTTTTTTTGACATTAAATAAAATTTAACTTGCACTTTGAATTTAAACTTTAATTTCTCTTCTAAAAATAAATCTGGAGGATAAAGAGTGCCAAAAGAAATCAGTGATTTTGTTTTATTAATTATTATAATTTTATATTTTTCTACTTGTTCTAATTCTAAAAGAGGTAATTCAATTTTATTATTTTTTATTTTAAAATCTTTATATAATTTAAAATCAAAATAATTAGCCATTGCTGTTAACAAATTCTTTTCTGAAATTATGTTTTTGGTTTTAATAAAATCAATTAAACTTTTTAAATTTTCATTTTGAGTTAAATTAAATAACTTTACTTGGGCTTTAGTTGGAATTTGATATTGATTAATTAAAAAATCATAAAAGCTTTGCATAATTACCACCTTTATTCTTCCATTTTTTATCTCAAAAAATAAATTATGTAATATTTATTGAGTCTGTTTAGTATCTTCTCCACTGATAAAATAATTCCTGCATAATTTTGTAATTTTTTTCTTTTTTTACAAAATAATAGTTATATTATTTTTTTATTAGTGAATTTAATAACTATTTTATTAATAAACAAAATTAAAAAAACAGCTGCTTTTATGTTTCAACAGCTGTTTTTATTAGTTATTTATTTATATTTTTAATATTATAACAAAACATTTCACTACCTTAGTTAATTATAATGATTACAATTTATCTTTTAACTCTCCCCGAAATATTTCCATTTGCTAAGTTTTCTACTTCTTTAATATTTACATGGTTAAAATCACCAGGGATTGACTGCTTTAAAGCAGAAGCAGCAGCACCAAACTCAGCAGCTTCTTGAAGTCCTTTACCGGTCACTAGAGAATAAATTAAGCCCCCAGCAAAAGAATCTCCTCCACCAACACGATCAATAATTGTAATCTCATATTTAGTTGACTGAACAAAGTTCTCTCCATCAAAAAGAATAACTAACCAGCCATTATTAGAAGCACTGTGGCTGATTCTTAAGTGACTTCCTACTAAGTCTAGATCAAAGCGATCAATTAACTGCTTGGCAACATTTTTGTAACCTTCAATATTTAAGTCACCACCAGTAATATCAGAACCACTCTTAATATCAAATACCATTTCGGCATCTTCTTCATTAGCAATTACAACATCAGTATATTCCATTAAACCATCCATTACCTGGCCAGCTCTTTCTTTACTCCAGAGCTTAGCGCGGAAGTTTAAGTCACAGCTCACTTTTACTCCGTACTTTTTAGCAGCTTTAACAGCTTCTAAAGTAACATTTGACATCTGCTCACTTAAAGCAGGAGTGATTCCAGTATAGTGGAACCAGTCTACATCAGCAAAAATATCTTCCCAGTCAAAATCTGCACTCTCAGCTTCAGCAATCGCAGAATAAGCTCTATCATAAACTACATTAGATGGTCTCTGACTTGCACCATTCTCACAGTAATAGATTCCTAAACGGTCTCCACCTCGAGCAATGTAATCAGTATCCACACCAAAATGACGAATTTCATTTAAAGCAGCCTGACCGATCGGATTGTCAGGTAATTTAGTTACAAAACGAGCATCCAGACCATAATTAGCTAAAGATACAGCCGTATTTGCTTCTCCTCCACCATAAATAACATTAAAAGTGTCAGCCTGAATAAAACGCTTATGATCAGGTGGGGTTAAACGCAGCATAATCTCTCCAAATGTAACAACTTTTTTAGACATAATATAAAAAACCTCCTGTGAGTTTTTATGAATTAGAATTTTTACTAGAATAACTTAACATTCGCTACTAAAAGAAATGATCTTAAATCTCATAAATTAAGAACTTTATCTAGAATAACTTAATGAAGATTTCTAACCAATCAGGCTGAAGGGCAGGACGCCCTGAACTGACCGTGCCACAGGATGTGGCAATCGGGAAGTGGGCCTGATTAATTAGAAAGATAAATTCTAGTTATTCTTTAAAGTTATTTCTAAAATGAGATTTAAGCCATTTCTGCTCTGGCCTCTTTAATCAAACTAATAAATTCTTTAGCATTTTCTGTTATTTGAGCATAATTTCCATTTTTAGCACCTTTACTCAGAGAGCTACCTACACCAACCGCGAAACTCCCTGCTCTAATCCATTCTTTAACATTATCTAAACTAACTCCTCCAGTAGGAATTAAAGGTGCTTGAGGTAAAGGTCCTTTCACTGCTTTAATAATTTTAGGTCCAAATAATGTTGCAGGAAAAATTTTAATAATATCTGCACCATTTTTCATGGCTTCAACTATTTCAGTAACACTCATTGCACCAGGTATAACAGCTTTTTGATAACGGTTACACATAGCAATTGTTTCTTTATCTAATGAAGGAGAAACAATATATTCTGCACCAGCTAATATACAAGTACGAGCAGTCTCGGCATCTAACACAGATCCTGCTCCAATTAATATATCATCCTTACTATATTCATTAGTTAAATTCTTAATTAGACTTACCGCACCAGGAACAGTCATTGTGATTTCAATTGCTTCAATTCCACCTTCTTTTACAGCTTCAGTAATTTTTAATGCTTCTTCTTGATTTTCTGCCCTAATAACAGCAATAATTCCTTTTTTCTCAATTTTTTTTAAACTATTAGTTTTAATCATTAAGCAAAACTCCTTTTTAAAACTAGAATATTTATTATAATTAAATTAAACCAGTAATTATTTTATGATTTTATTTTTACGATATTTATTCCAAATTTTTTCAAACCAATAATCATTATCTGGAATTGGTCTTACATGACGCCAATTAATATTAAATTTATTATTTTTATATTGAATTAATTGTATTTTTTCACTTAAAAAATTTTTTTCTAAATCAAAATCTAAATTTTCAATTAAGTTATTAGTAAAAATATTTTCTTTTTCTGTTTTAATTAGATAAGAACCTCTACTTTTCCCTCCTAAATCTATATAATTTTTTATTGCCTTTAAATATACTAATTGTGTGAAAAGCAAATCATAATTTTGAAAAGCTAAACTTAAATCTCTAATTGAATTTAAAAAACATGTCTTAGTTAAATTTTCAAAATCAAATTTTGTTTTCTCTAAAGCAGATTGAATACTATTTTTAGAACGAATATGAGCTGCAGCTTTACTCATTCTTTGTCCAATTTTTTTTCTAATCTCTATTACACTAGAACTAAATTTATAATTATTTTTATTAATTGAATCTAAAAATGTATCTCCAAGATCTATTTTTCTTTTAACCTGCATTGTTATCATTCTTTTAAAATGTTTTAAATCCAATGGATTTTCTCTATAACAATTAGCTATAAATTGAGCAGCTCTTGTACTTCCAACTTGACCAGCGTTTAAGGCAGAACCTCCAGGTCGATAAACACCATGACTGCCATTAACTTCTCCCACTGGAAAAAAATGTTTCAAATTGCTTTCCCACCAAATATTAGCTGCAAGACCACCATTATTATGTTGAGCACAAACTGCTATTTCAAGCATTTCATTTTTTAAATTTATACCATTATTAGCATATAAATCAATTGCTGGTTTATTCATCTTTTTTAGTCTTTCAATTGGGTTTCCAAATAACGCTTCAGAATTTTTAAGATATTTTTTTACTTCCTTACCTAATAAAGAAATATTTAGTTTTCCACAATCAGATATTAACTTTGAATTTTGACGATAATCAAGCCAAACTCTTCTTCCTTTAATTATAGTTTCATAATAAACTATAATATCTATTAAAGAGGAACCTTGATTTTTAACTTTACGAGGATCAAAAGGCCACTCATAGCCTTTTTTAAAAATAGAAATAAACATTTTTTTTGGATTACTAAAGTAATCATTTAAAAATTCTTTTCTATCATTCCCTTTTTGATCTGTAGAAATATAAGTTGGTAAAACTTGTTGATAAGATCCAGATAAATTCCATCTAAATTTAGTTGACGCAATACCATATTGCCACTCAGTTAAATTTTTACCTTTCACACCTACTTCAAAAGCCAGTCCTGATGCTCCTGTTTGACTACTAGGATAAACTGAAGCAGCATACATTCCAGCTGGACCACCAGTAGCATAAATAATATTTGTAGTATTAAAAATTGTATATAATTTTTCTTTGTTATTTAATTGGTTTTTATTTAAAGTTAATAAACCAATAGCTTTTTTTTGTGATTTATCCGTTAAAATTGCTATTACTTGATAATTATCAAAAATTTTAATACTTTTGTTTTGAACTTCTTTTTCTAATTTTTCAGTCATATAATAAGAAGTTAATGGGCCAGCAGAAGTTGCCCTTTTTTTAGGTGCATGATCAGTTTTATAACCAATATATTCTCCAAACTGGTTATGAGGGAAAGGCACCCCAATATCAACAAGATGATAAAATGAAAACGTCGATAAAGCAGATTCAACTAAAGCAATATCTCCATCTACAGCTCCACCTGAAAATAATGTTTCAGCCATTTCATAAGTTGAATCTTTATTTTTGCTACTTAAACTCAGTTTATAATAAGTCTGTTTATCTGAACCTGTATTACGAGAAGTTCCCATTTTAAGACCTTCAGTAATAACTGCTATATCTTTTTGACCAAAATTATATAATCTATCTGCTGCATTTAATCCAGCCGCACCAGAACCTACTATAACTGTGTTTAAAGAATATACTTCAATTTGTTTACAATTGATTTTTATTTTATTTTTTTCAATTTTAATCTACCCCATTTTATTTATAAAAATAATTAATAAATTTCAATTATTAAAGGTTAAGCTTTTGAAAATAATAATTCATTTTTTTGGAATATTGCATTATAGCAATATCTGACTCTTCAATTTCTGGAATCCATATTTTTTCCCATTCTAAAGATAGATACCCATTATACTTAATTTTCTTTAATTCTAATAATAATTTTTCTACTGGCAATACACCCGCTCCTAATAACACATAATAATCTTTTTCTTCATTTAATTTTATCCAATCCTTAATGTGTATATGATATATATAATCTTTTAAATATTCTAAAGTAGTTAAAATATCTTCCCCAGCTCTAATAGAATGTGCAATATCCCAAAGAACTCCACAATTATCAAATTCTTTATTTTTAAATATTTTATGAACATCGTAGCCTGTACTAAGGTCATCATGAGTCTCTAATAATATTTTAACATTTTTTTTATCTGCATATCTATCAAGCTCTTTAAAAGCTTCTTGAATCCAAAAAATTATTTTACTTTTTTTAATATCATTATTAGTATTTGAACCAAATGTACGTACATATTTTGCTCCTAAAGCGGAAGCTAAATCAATTATTTCTTTTAATTTCAAAATATTTTCTTTTCTAGTATTATAATCTGGATTATTAAAATTAGTATATGCTGAAAGACATGCTATTTCTAATTTATTAATGAAAAATTTATTTTTTATCCTTTTTACTTTTCGTGGATCTAAATTTGCATTTATTTGTGATTCACATATTCTTAATTCTACACCATCATAAAAATTGATTTTAGCAAATTTTATGATTTTATCAAAATTCCATTCTGGACATGCTAAAGTACTATATGATAATTTCAAAATAATTTACTCCTTTTTATTTTTTAAATTAATTTCTTGATATAAAGGTAAATAGATATTTGAATCTCTAATTACACAACCAGCCTTTTTTTTAGCTGCTTTTAATTCAGCACACTTACTACAACTAATACATACTTTATTTTTATCCATTTCATTTTTTTTGAAAATATCATTCGCAAAATTTGGATAAGCAAAAGCTTGCCTACCAAAACCTGCTAAATCTGTCCAATCAGATTGAATCATACCTGCAGCAATATTAGCCCCATATTGGCGAAGCCAACTAAAACCAGTTCCTATTACAATTGCTTTTTTTAAGTTATCTTTAGCAAATTTAGTTAGCTTCAATAATCTTTGAACTCCCTGTAAAGGTGATTCTGGAGGAATATATGAACCGCGATCATATGGCCTATTTATATGTGGTTTTAAATATGGAGTACTCGCTGTGATATTAATAATTTTAACATCAAGCTCCTCTAATTCTTTAAGTAATTTTTTACATTCTTCTAATTGTGGATTACCTTTTTGATCTGTAGCCCATCCTCCAGGTAAGGCATCATAAATATTTAAACGAACTGTTATATCAATATTAATATTATCTTTAATTTTTTTTATTGTTTCTTTCAAAAAACGAGTCCTATTTTCATAACTACCACCGTATTTACCTTTTCTATTCTTGGCAGCTAGTATAGATGAGAGTAAATAACGATGGCAACTTTTAATATCGACTGCATCAAATCCTGATCTAGCTGCCAATTCAGCTGCTTTTAAATAATCAAGCTGTAAATAATCAAGTTCTAAATCAGTTATTTGGTGATAATCTTTTTCTGATATTGAAATAGGATCAAGATCCTTATCTTTAAATACAATTATATTATTATCACCAAAGCGACCAGAATGACTCAGCTGAGCTACTGTATAAGGATCAATCTTCGATATATTTTTAATTAAATTAATAAGTTCTTTAAATTCATTTAAGTTTGCTTCTTTTAAATACAATTGATTTTTATTTGCTCTACCACTTTTATTAATAGCCATTGCTTCAAACCAAATCAAGCCTGCACCACCAGCTGCAAAACGTTGATATCTTCTTCTTGTCAAAGCAGAAGGAGAGCCATCTAAAGTAGCATCTGCTCCCTCCATAGGATGAATAGCAATGCGATTTGGAATAATTAAATTTTGAAGCTTAATTTGATTTTTTAATATATCTGTATTTTTTAATAAAGGAATATTTAAATCAAAACCAGAAAACTCTGCTTTCAACTCTGCTAAAGAACTATAGTTAAACATATCATTTTTCATTTAGTCAAATCCCTTCCTAACTTAATTAAATGGATTAAAACAAGAATACTCCTCTATATTGATCCATTCTGTTCTTACTGCCCAGTCAATATCTAGTTCAGATAATAATTTTCTTTCTGCAAAAGCCTGATCAAATAATTTATCAATACCAGTTAATATTGTCTGATATTCATTATCATCATTAATAAATTCATTTATTAAATCTTTTGGAATAGCTTTAATTTTTTTTGCAGAATCATAAGCTCCATTAATTGCTACTACAAAATTTCTTGTATTTTCTGGAGTACAATATAAATTATCAATTTTACCAAGTTGTTTTTTAGCTACAATTCTAAATTCTTCTTTATATGGATCAATATTATTATTATCAAATTTAATTACTTTTTCATTATTTAATTTAATAACTGTCTTTTCATTTTCCATGGTCCATTTTATTTCACCTTTTTCTCCAACTATTTCCATATAAGGATGTCTCAACTTTTCTGGAGAATGAGTAACATAAAAATAGATATTAGTCCCATTAGCTGTTTCTAATTGCATACAAGAAGTATCATCAGCTTCTATATAAGAATGAGCTCTATATAATTCTGATCTAATTTTTTTCAATGAGGCAGAACTATTCATATCTGGTCCTGTAATATAAATCATATTATTTAAATAATGAGCAAAAGCATTCTGCATTGGACCATCTAAAACAAGTTGCCCCATATATAAACTTTTTCCTGCCCAATCATTACGATCATAATAGGATTTAAATCTTGGCCAAAATCCTTTAGTTGCTATTTCTTTTATATTTCCTAATTTACCATCTAAAATAAACTGCTTAATCTTTCTAATAGTATAAGAGTGAATAAACTGAAATCCTATTGAACAAAATCTCCCCGTTTCTTTTTCAGTTTTAATTATTGCATCCAGTTCTTGAACTGTAGGGGTCGGTGGTTTTTCCAAAAGAATATTATATCCTGCTTTCATACCACTAATTGCCATATTTGAATGAGTAGGAATTGAAACAGGCAAACAAACAATATCAACAAACTGTTTTGATTCTTTTAATAATTTTTGATAAGAATTATAAACAGTTATTCCTTGACTTCTTAAATTTCTCAATTGATCAGCATTTTTGATTTGATCTTCTATTACTACAGCTGTTAATTTAATTTCTCCCTCTTCTTCAAGTTCTTTTATTTTATCCAAATAAAATTTTGCAAAGTTATTTACTCCAACTACAGCTAAACCAACTTTTTTCATATTTAAAACCCCCAATAATTATTCTTCGTCAAACCACAATATATCATTAGGCTCAACAATTAAATCAAATGATTTACCAGTACCATCATAAATAATTGTCTCTTGTTTTACATAAGTATTATTAACTACACAATATTTATTTGAAGCTGGGTAGTAGTTAACTTCAAGATTATAATTTTTACTATACCACTTTTTTATTTCATTATCTTTACCAGCAGCCCAAAAAATAGCACGATATAATATTCTCGAATTTTCTAATGAATATGGCAATCCACTAATATAAACACTTTTTCCTTTACCAAATTCATTAACTGCTAATTGTACATCTTTTCCTGATGTCTTTAATACCTTAGTTTCTAAATCTGCATAAATATTCTTCTTTCCTTCACCAAAGTCTAATTCAGAACTATTATCTTTTAAAATAAAGTGTTCATTCTCAGACCAGTTATATTTATTACTTGATAAGCTAAAGCCTATTTCTTTATCTACTCCTAAAACATCAGCAAGATTAAAATACCTTCCCTGATTTTGATAAGCTGTTGGCTCTCCTACTCCAATAAATCCTCCTCCTTCAGCTACATATTCTCTCACTGCAGAAGTTATTAAAGGATTTAACCAATTTTTTCCACCACTAAAAGCAGTATAGGCATCTCCCACATTTATTATGACACTACAATCTTTTAGAATATCAGAATTTTCACTAATATCATCAAAACTAATAAATTTAACATCAAAAGGCATTCCACTTAAAGACTCAAGTATGCCATTATAAGAATAAGTCTGTTTATAATTAATAGCATGAGCAACCATGTGAGTTCCCCAAGAACGTAATTTTCCCCAAGCATTTAAAATTCCAACTGTAAAATGACTATATGGCTTTTTTCCATCAATATTTTCAGATAAAATTCGAAACTCATTACATACACTTTCTATATAATCCACAAATTCAGGAAATTCTAAAGCTAATTTTAAATAACCACCATAACCAATACGATCTACAGGACTTCGCAAAATAGCTCTTCTTGCAGTCACCCAATTTTCTTTTGCTTCTTTAATTGGATTTCCCTTTTTATTAAATACATCTGGAAAAAAATAGGGTAGAAAACGACCTTCTGTATATTTAACACCAGAAATATCTGAAATTAAGCGGAGTGTTGTACCATTACCCACAGAACCCACTACTGCATCTAATCCTATATCTTTAAAGTATTTACCATATGGTTCAGTTCCAATCCAATGATCTCCTAAAAACATCATTGCTTCTTTATTATTTTCATGACAAATATCAACAAATTTTTTAACTAATTTTGCCACTTCTCTTTGTTGAAAATCTTGAAAATCTCTAAACTCTTTAGAAGGCACTCTAAAGGTACTATTATGATATCCCTGATCAATTATATATTCAGGTCTAAATTTATAACCAACTTCTTTTTCAAACTGTTTTAAAATATAAGGGCTAACACTAGCACTATAGCCAAACCAATCTACAAACTTTTCTTTTCTCTGCTCATTAAAAATTAATGTGAATTGATGAAAAAAAGTTGTGAATCTAACAACGTCTGTTTCAGGATTTTCAACCATCCATTTCTTTAATTTTTTTAGAGTATAAGCTTTAGTTTTAGGCTGCCTTACGTCATAAGTCATTTGATGTTCTACATCTTCCCAATCATTTGTAATATAATTATACATATGTACAGGATCCCAAATTATAAAAGCGAGAAAACTAACTGTATAACTATGATATTTTTTAGGATTACGAAGTATAATCTCCTGTGATTTTTTATTATAATCCCATGCTTCAACAGGCACTACCTCACCTGTTGTTCTATTAATTACTTCCCACCATCTTTTTATATCATTAATAGTATTTGGTTTTAATTGTTCTTTATATAAATCTTTCATAATTGGTATCTTGAGTTGATCATCCATTGCAGTATAAAAATCAGTCATTAAATAAACTTGCTGTACTTCATCTGGATTTTTATTTGCCCAATTGTTATCTTTTCTAGTTGTATAATAATTTGAATATACTTTAACTGGATAATTTTTAAATTGATCTGGCATTTCAGTACCATCACAGTCTCTTACTGCATCTGCTCCCCACTGATCTATAATTTCTTTTGTTTCTTCTATCATATCTAAATCAGTTGGAATTGTTACTCTTCCATTTTTCATCGCTTTCATTAAAAAAACTCCTTTTTTCAATTATAGTTATTAATTTTATTTAGCCTTTAACTCCAGAATTACTTACTCCTTCAATAAAATATCTTTGAGAAAATATAAAAACTAATATTATTGGTAATAATGCTAAAGTTGCTGCTGCCATTTGAGCACCATAATCTTGAATTTTTCCTTCAGCAAATAATTTTATTCCAACTGATAACATCTGTTTATCTACAGATGATATATATAAATAAGGACTCATATAATCATTCCAAGACCAAACAAAAGAAAATAACATCATTGTAGAAATAATTGGTTTAGATAAAGGTAAAATAATCTTATAATAAATTTTAAAATGACTACACCCATCTATTTTAGCAGCTTCACTAAGTGATTCAGGAATACTAACAAATGATTGTCTTAATAAAAAAACAAAATAAACATCAACTAAGCTCGGCAAAATAAGAGTCCACATTGAGTCAAGTAGATTTAGTTGCTTAAAAATCATATAACGAGGTAAAATCATAATATCACGTGGAATCATTAGGCCTGCTAATAAAATAAGGAAAATTATATCACGACCTTTAAATTTTATTTTAGCAAAACCATAAGCAGTATAGCTCACAAAAAAATACTTTAAAAACAAAGAAGTCCCAGCCATTAAAATAGTATTAAAATACCATCTTCCAAAATTATAATAATCACTTTCAAATAAACTTTTTATATTATTAAAAGTAAATGGATCAGGAATGATTTCAAATGGTAATTTCAAAACATTTCCACTCAATTTAAAAGTAGAAGATAACATAAAAATAAAAGGAAAAATTGATCCCATTGCAATTATTAGCATTATTATAGTTTTTAATAAACTAGAAAAATTTATAGTTTTATTAATATTTTTTTTTAATAATTTACCCATTTTTTCTGTCCCCTCCATTGAATTATCGTTATAACCATTACAATAATAAATACTAATATTGCTTGAGCACTAGCATAACTCGTTTGAAACTTTGTAAATGCAGTTTGTACAATGCTTAAAGACATTACTGTCGTTGCTTGCCCTGGACCACCATCAGTTAGTGCCTTTATAACTGTGAAATTTTGTAAAGATGTAATAATAGAACTAATTAAAAGAAAAAAAGTTGTAGGTGAAAGCTTAGGTAAAATAACTTTTAATATAATTTGTAATTTGTTTGCACCATCTATTTGAGCCGCTTCAATTAGTGATTTAGGTATATCCTGCAATGCAGCTAGATACACAATCATATTTAGCCCCACACCTTTCCAGACTGCTATACAAACAATTGTAGGTAAAGCCAATTTCAAATCTAATAATAAGTTAGGCGGATTTTGCATTCCAATTGAGCTTAATAAATGAATTATTGGTCCTTTTGGTCCCAATAATATTTTAAAAATAACTGCTACTGCAACCATATTTGAAACATATGGTAGAAATACCATTGCTCGAATTGTATTCTTTAAATGAACACCCTTATTTAATAATACAGCCAGAATAAAACCCACTATCATAATTAGTGGTACATAAATAATTGAGTATTGAAATGTCCTCAAAAGAGCTGATAAAGTTTCTTTATTTTGAAAAATTTTAATAAAATTATTTAATCCTACAAATTTCAAATTATCTAAACGAGTAATGAATTTAACATTGAGAAAAGCTAAAATAAATGATGCAATAAATGGAATACCTGTGAAAATCATAAATAAAATAACATATGGAGTTACAAAAAGATAACCTGCAATATTTTCTCTGTTAGCCCAAGTATATTTTTCTAATAACTCTTTTATTTTCATAATTATAGTTCACCTCTCTTTGAAAGAGAGTCGTTATGAAAATAATTTTCATAACGACTCTTAAAATTAATTTATTCATTTTTTTCATCTTTAATTGCCTGATCTGCTCTACTCTTTATTGCTTTAATAGCTGATTCTAAACTTTTTTGACCCTGACCATATAATTTTCCTTCTTCATCCCAAATTTGATTAATTGTTGTATCAGCTACCCCAATTAATTTTTCAGAATAAATTTTTCTTTTTGGATCAAACCAAGCTTTTTTGAAATCAGCAGTTGAAATATTATCAGTGGCAAATTTAGGAGTTAATTGATTTTCAATATAATTATTTATTTCTTTATCTGATAAATCAACTCTAGCTGGAATCCTACCATAACCAAGTTTATATTGATTTTCTGCCATAAATGAAATTGCAGCAAAAGCTGCTTCTTTATTTTTACTAGTTGTAGGAATTGCATAATTACCTGTTACAGCTAATGTTGATGGCGTTTCTCCTTCTGGATAAGGCATGGGTAGAATTCCTACTTCCCAATCTCTAGGATAATTTTCAAAATCAGGTAATAATGATGCTAACCAACCACCACAAACAAACATAGCTAAATTATCAGAAGCTAAAAAAGAGTTCCAAGCATACTCTCCAGAAGCATAGCTAATACTATCAGGCTGAATCTTTAAATTATTGCCAAGCCCATAATAAAATTTTAAACTTTCGGCAAAAATCTCTTTATCATAATTAGTTAATCCAGCTTTATTATAGTGAGCTATGCCATGTTGAACAGCCCACATATAATTATAATTATTATAGGCTAACATATAAGAACCATAAATATCTTTTTCAGTATTGGTTAATTTTTTAGCAGTCTCAATATACTTTTCCCAAGTCCAATTGTCTGCTTTTGGATATTCTAATCCTGCTTGATCAAATATTTTTTTATTATAAAATGTTAACCAAATATCATTAAAAACTGGTAATCCATATATCTTATTATCAAATTTAGGTAAATTATAACCATAAATTTTTTGCATATTATAATTATTTTGTTTTGCTAATTTTTTTAATGGTGTTAATAAACCAGCATTATAATAAGTTTTTAGTTTAGAATCTGTTTTGTAAATAATATCAATTTCATCACCAGCCATTAAGCCAATTAAAGTTTTATCTATTTCACCATCTTTACTAGTTGGCATAATATTAAACTCTATTTTAATACCTGTTTCTTCTTCTACCTTCTTTACCAACTCAAATATTTCACCTGTTTGAGTTTGTGTTTCCGAAATTGCCAAATAAACAGTCTTCCCAATAAAAGGCTTTTCACTAGCGCAAATATTGAAACTGAACAAAACTAATATTACTAAAACTAAAATAATATTTTTTCTTTTTAACATCATTATTTCTCCCCTTTTTAGCTTTTTTTGAAAAATTAAAAATATTTTTCTTATATTATATTTCAAAACATATTCAGCTTAATATTATTCTATTATAATAAAAAATATAACTCAATAATTATATTGTTATGTTTTTTAGCTATCTTGCTTTTCTATAAAAAAAACAATATAATTAATTATAAATAAAATATAATTAAAAGAGGAATGATTATATGTCAAATAATCTTTACCATTTTAGCAATATAAAAGAAAATAAGTTTAATTTAAAACTATTATATGTTTCAAAATCAAAATATGAAGATGATTGGCACAGTACAATGCATATTCACCCATTCACAGAATTATTTTATGTTATTAAAGGTATAGGCAATTTTGAATTTGAAAATAAAAAATATACTGTTAAAGATAATGACTTAGTAATAGTCAATCGGAATACAATACATACAGAATCTTCTAAGAATTCTAACCCTTTAGAGTATATTGTGCTAGGATTTGAAGGAATGTCTTTAAAATCTGATACTGATTTAAATAATCAAAATCATTATACTATTAATAACTATGCTCAATTTAAAAATGAAATTTTAATATATTTTAACAAAATATTAAAAGAAGCTCAAAATAATAATTCATTTCATAAAAATATTTGTCAAAATTACTTAGAAATATTAATCTATAATGTTTTAAGAAGAACAAAATCAAATCTAATATTATCAAAAACTGATAAATTAAATTCAGATTGTGCTCATATTAAAAAGTATATAGATATACATTATGCAGAAGATTTAAATCTAAATACTTTAGCTAAGTTTACTTGTATGAATAAATATTATTTATCTCATATCTTCAAAGATAATTTTGGTAAATCACCAATTAATTATTTAATTGATAAAAGGATTGAAACAGCAAAAACACTTTTAAGTACTACAAAATATTCTATAAGTAAAATTAGTGAATTAGTTGGTTATTATAATCAATCTTATTTTAGTCAACTATTTAAAAAAAGAGTTAAAACTACTCCTTCAAATTATAGAAAAATAAATAAATAAATAAAAATATTCCTTAAAGTAGAGATAAAATATAAACTCTCCTCTAAGGAATATTTGAAATAACTCACTAATTTATCAATTTAACTAATCTATTTTTTCTCTTTAAATGTAGAAGCAATTTCCTTAAATTTAGCTTCCAAATTGACAAAAGCATCTAAAACAGCGGGATCAAAATGTTCAGGTTTTGTTCTTCCATCACCTTGAGTTATAATTTCAATTGCCCGCTGGTGACTATATGCTTCTTTATAGACTCGTTTGTTAGCTAAAGCATCATATACATCAGCAATTGCCATTAATCTTCCTGCAATTGGTATTTCTTCTTTTTTTAAACCTTTAGGATAGCCTGAACCATCCCATTTTTCATGATGAGTACCTATTATTTGACGAGCAAAGCTCAAAAAAGAATTAGTACCTAAATTTTTCTCAGCTCGTTCAATAGCTATCTTACCATAAGCAGGATGTTTTTTTATTATTGTAAATTCTTTTTCAGTTAAAGGTCCTTTTTTATATAATATCTTATCAGGAATGCCTACTTTGCCAATATCATGTAAAGGTGCTGTTTTATAAATCCATTCAATATTTTTATCAGTTAAACAATCAGAAAATCTAGGGTGATTTTGGAGAAATTTAGCTAAAACTTTAACATACCTTTTGGTACGCATAATATGAGCACCAGTTTCATCATCTCGAGTTTCAGCTAAATCTGCTAAACTTTGAATAGCAACATCTTGGATTAATTCTAATTGAGCAGTTCTCTCTTTTACTTTTTGCTCTAAATTATAATTTTTATCTTTTAACTCTTCTTTTGCTTTTTTCAATTCTAAATGATTTTTTACTCTACTTTTAACAATAGGTAAATTAAAAGGTTTAGTTATATAATCAATTGCACCAATTGCTAAACCCTTTTGTTCATCTGAATCTTGATCCATAGATGTTACAAAAATTACAGGGATTTCAGCAGTTTTAGGATCTGCTTTTAATTTTTGACAAACTTGATAACCAGTCAATTCTTTCATTACTATATCTAATAAAATTAAATCTGGTAATTTAGATTTTACAGCTTTTAAGGCCTGTTTTCCATTTAAAGCAACCATAATTTCGTAATCTCCATTAAATGCTTCTAAAAGAATATCAATATTTATTTTTTCATCTTCTACTATCAAAATAGTATCTTTATTTTTCATTAAGATCAGCCCTTTCTAAATCAGCCTCTAATTTATTGAGCAGTTTTAAAGCCTGCTCAAATTGATAATTCTTTACATATTTAAATAATTGATTAACTAACTTTTCTGCTTGCTTATCCCAGGTATAATTAATTATTTTTTCTACTACTTCTTTAGCTTGATTTGCTTTATAGCTTTTTAAATCTATTTTTAATTCTAATAAATATTGTTTTAATTCTTTTTTAGTTATTTGTGCTAAATCTCTATCTTCTTCTATAGATGGGTGATTACTAACAAACTTTGCTAAATCATTAATTACTTCTTCTAATTTTTGATAAAAAGCACTCAGTAGATCATCAAAATTTTCTTCAGCTTTAATTTTAGAATTCAAAGCTAAAGTAATATTATATAATTCAATAGCACCAATATTACCTGCTACTCCTTTTAAAGAATGTAATTTAGCTTTTAATTTATCTAATTTATTTTCTTGAACTAATTTTGATACAAGCTGCTGAAAATCTTGATAATTATGATAAAAGTCAATCAAAATTTCTTTGTATAACTGATAATTATTATTTATTCTTTTTAAAGCCGAATTAATATCAATTGTAGTTATTTTAGCTAAATTATTAGCAATTTTAGCTTCTTTAAAATTATTATTTATTTTTTTAGTTTCTTTTTTAACAGGAAGCCATTTTTTTAAGGTACTAAAAAATTGATCTAAATCAAGTGGTTTAGTAATATAATCATCCATTCCCATTGCTAAAGCTTTTTCTTTATGACCTTTAATTGCATTTGCAGTCATTGCAATTATCGGTAACTTATTTAGGTTTAAATCTTGACGAATCTTTTTAGTTGCTTGATAACCATCCATTTCTGGCATTTGAACATCCATTAAAACTAAATCAAATTTTTGCTTCTTTATTTTTGCAATAGCTTTTTTACCATTATCAGCAATTTCAACTTGAGCCTTAACTTTTCTTAAAAGTTCAACAGCAACTTGTTGATTTATTTTATTATCTTCAACTACTAAAATATTAACTGGACCTAAATCTTTTAAAATCTTTTCTCCATTTTTATTTTTCTCTTTTTCAATATTTACTCCGCCTAAACTATTAAGTAGAGCATTAAATAAAATTGATTGAGTTATTGGTTTAAATAATATTTTATCTATATTTTTTTGTTGAGAATTTTCTAATTCTTTACCAAAAGCTGTTATTAATATTATTTTAGGCACTAGTTCTAAATTTAATTCTTCTTTTATAATTGTAGCTGCCTTAATACCATCTAAATCAGGCATTTTCCAATCCATAAATATTAAATCATAATCTGATTCTTTTTTTATTTTTTCAATTGCTAAAAGGGCACCAGAAGCTGCCTCAACTTCTAAACCAAATTGATCAATGACTCCAATTAAAAAATCTCTATTCATTTTTATATCATCTACAATTAAAACTTTTTTATGATCTAAGTTATATTTTTTTAGTTTTTGTGATAGTTGTGGCTGTTTACCTAAACCAAATTGAGCGGTAAAAGTAAAAGTACTACCTTCAGCTGGCTTACTTTCTACTTTAATTTCTCCTCCCATTTTTTCTACTAATCTTTGACTAATTGTTAAACCTAAACCTGTTCCACCATATTTTCTAGTAGTAGAACTATCAGCCTGAGTAAACTGGCTAAAAAGTTTTTGCTGTTCTTCTTTAGTCATCCCAATTCCAGTATCTTTAACTATAAATTTTAATTTAATTTTCTGCTCTGTTTTTTTAATAATTCTAACTATTAGCCTAACTTCTCCAGTTTCAGTAAATTTTATTGCATTACTAACTAAATTAAGTAATATTTGTCCTAACCGCAAAGAATCTCCAACTAATTTTTGAGGAACATGATCTGTATCATAAAAGAATTCTAAGCCTTTATCATAAGCTTTCATAGCAGCTTGATTTGATAAATCATGTAAAACATCATCAAGAGCAAACTCTTCTGCTTCTAAATCTAATTTTTTTGCTTCAATTTTGGAAAAATCTAAAATATCATTAATTAGTCTTGATAAAGAAACTGTAGATGATTGAATTTTTTTAAGATAATCTTTTTGCTGCATAGATAAAGGAGTATCTAGTATTAAATAAATTAAGCCCTTAATAGCATTAATTGGGGTTCTAATTTCATGGCTCATATTAGCCAAAAATTCACTTTTTGCTTTATTAGCTAATTCAGCCTTTTGTTTAGCCCTATCTTTTTTTTGAATTGATTTAATTATTATTATACCTAAACTTCCCATAAGAAAGAGCAATAAAATACTTTTATTAAGAGCTGAAAATATTTCCTGATTGTCTACAGTCATCAATAATTTCCAATCTCCTAATTCAATTGGAGCATAGGCTATAAATTTATCTAATTTATTATTTTTCATTACCTTAGCCGAATTATTTTTTAATAAAGGACTAAAAACTGCATAATACTCACTAAAAGATTCTAAATGCTTAGTTAATAATTCTGAATTATCGGAAGTCGCAATTATCTTGTTTTCTTTACTTAGTAAATAGAATTTAGCAGTTTTAAAACTATTTGTATTATTTAATTTTGCTTGTAAACTACTTAAACTACGATCTAAGGCTGTAACTCCAACAAAATCACCTTCAATTATAATTGGAGCTGCTGTTTCAGTCATCATTACATTTTGATAGACATAAGGTTCAGTGATTGTTATTTGACCTGTTTTTTTAGGCTCCTGGTAATACTGACTATTAGCCATTCCAATTAATTGTTTTAACTCAAAATTAGTATTAGCTCTTGACCAATAAACTAAATAGCGTCCAGCTTCATTATTATATTTACGATAATCTTCTTTATCAGCAGCATAAATATCATCTTGTTTGTCAGCATTAGGTTCATAACCTAAAGAAAGTCCAATCAGCTGAGGATTATCTGCTAAAATATTTCGTAAATATCTAACCCCTTCTTCTCTTTGGCCAAAACCTCCTGCTTTTTGATAAGCAACAATTGATTTAGCTAAGTTAACTGTATTTTTATTTTGACTATTTATTTCTAAAGCAAGTTTTGTACTTACTTCTTTCATACCTTTAGTTACTTCTCCAATTTGATTTTTTCTGAATTCAAAAACTAAGAAAAACGAAAGGGCCAATAATATTACAAATAAAATTAAACCTATATTAACTGTTATCTTCTTTTTAAAATAATCTTTGTTAAATTTAATTAGTATCCCCTCCCTAAAACTTAAGTTCAGCTCAGATTAAAATTTAACCAGTTACAGCTCAGGTAAAATTAGAACTGCTTTCCCACCAACATAAACTGCTTTTAATTGCTCCAGCTTAGTTACTAATTTAATTTTTATTTGAGAAGGACTTTCCATACTATAGCCCTGTTCAATAGTAAAATTATTTGCAAATTTATTTGGTAAATATTTCTTTAAATAACAAGCTAAAGCACAATTTGAAGTTCCTGTTGCAGCTTCTTCATCAATTCCATATCTAGGAGCAAAGTTTCTTGCATGTGCCTCAAAATCATTTATAGTCTCTAAGCTAAAGGCATGAATTCCTACAACATCATATTTTTCACTAATTTTTTTAATCTTTTTTTGTCTAGGTTCTAAATTCAATAGAGTTTCTAAGTCTTTAATAAATACGATAATATCTTTAAGTCCTGTGGAAACAATTTGAATTGGCATTTCTCCTAAATAATTTTCAGTTTCACTTTTAAAACAAGCTTTTATTTCAGCTTTATTTATCACCTCAAAATATTCAGCCTTGTTTTGCTCCATATAAACAGATTCTGCCTTAACTTTAATTTTTAAAATCCCAGCTTTAGTTTCTTGCAAATATTCGCCAGTACTTATAATCCCTAAATCTCTTAATAAATTAAAAGCAGCTATTGTTGCATGACCACATAAATCTACTTCAGCAGTAGGAGTGAAAAATCTAAGTTTAAAATCAGCTTGCTTAGAATTCATTATAAAAGCAGTTTCAGAATAACCTACTTTTTTAGCAATAACTAACATTTCATTTTTAGTCAAAGAATCAGCATTTAAAACAACTCCAGCTGGGTTACCACCATTAATATTTTCTGTAAAAGCTCTTAATTTATAAATAGTTTTTTCCATATTCTAAAAACCTCCAGTAATTTACACTAATTATTATAATTTGCAGTATTTTTTAAAGATTAAATTTAGTATATCATATATTTTTGATTTCAAAAAATTAAAAAGAGGCTGATTAACTTACTCAGCCTCTTTAATTTAATCTGCTAAAATTTCTTCTAATTCTGCAGGAGTTAAATCTTGATATTCTTTTTTATCTTTATTTGTTTTAAGAGAGTTTAAAATTTCTTTTCTATTCTCACTTCTTTTTTCTAGATATTCTTTTATTATTTCTTCTTTGGTTTTTTCTTGCTCTAATTTTGCCTGATTTTCTTTATTATTTTTTAATTTTATTTCTTTTTGTATTTCTGGAGCTAATTTTTCGTTTTCAGGATTAATAATATTTTTATTTGTTATTTCATCACCATATTTAATAATATGAGGAGTAACAAAAATTATTAACTCATTTGTAGAGTCACTGGGCTCTCTAAATTTAAATAATTCACCAAAAAGTGGTAAATCTCCTAATAAAGGAATTTTAGTAATTTTCCCTTCTTTATCTGTCTGAATTAAACCACCTACAGCAAATGTTTCATTATCTTTTAATCTTAAAGTTGTTTCTACACTTCTACTTTTTTTAGCTGGAGGAGGAGATTCGCCTTCTCCTGTTTGTGAATCAGCTATTTCACTAAAACTACTAACTGTAGGAGCAATTTCTAATTCAATTTCATTATTTTTGCTAATCCAGGGAGTGAAAGTTAATTCAACACCAGCTTCTGCATATTCCCAACTGGTAGTTTTTTCTCCATTTGAATCTGTATTTACAACTTTATAAGGCTTCTCTTCTAAAATAGAAAGATTAGCCTCTTCCCCATTTAAAGTCATTAATTTAGGGCTAGCTAAAGTCTTAGTATCTGTAGAAGTATCAAGAGCTTTAAAAACATCTGGCCAGCTATAATCTAATTTTTCTATTTTATAACTTTCTCCATCAGCATTATTAGTTGATTCTTTTATAATATTAAAAATACCACCATCAGTATGATCAATTCCTAATTCTCTAGAAAAATCTGATGATATTTCTTCAACCCTAGTTTCAATAACTACTTGATATTGTGGTTTATTTATTTCATTTATTAATTCTTCAACACCATCAAGTTTATTTTTAGCTCCATTAATGATAATTTCTTTTCGTTTAGCATTAACATGCAATTTAATTTCTGGATAAAACTTGCCTACTATCTCACTTATTTGTTCAGTATCTACATAATCAACTCTAATATTTCTTGTTTCTGGTTCTAAACTTTGATCATAAGTTTTTGCCATTGAAATAGCTTCTTTAACTTCTTTTTTATTACCACTAATAGTCATTGTTTCAGTCAATGAATTAACTTTATAATCTAAGCCTGTATTTACAGTTCTTAATTTTGACTTTAAATCTTCTAATTCAGCATTTAAAACTTGATAACTCTCACTATAAGCTGCTAACTCTTTTATAGCAGCTGTCTTAGAACTTTGACCATCAAAATTATTTTTATTTTGTTCTGAATCTAAACTATCAATCATTTCTTTTACTTCAACTAAATTTTCTTTTTCTCCTTTTAATATAAACTGTCTTCTAGTCGGATCTAAAGTTATTTGGGTTTCTGGAAAAATTTCTTTAATTATAGTACCTATATTATCAAAGTCATTAGAATTAACTTTGACAAATTCTGTTTTTAAATTAGCATAAATACTTTCTAATCTATCAGTTGGAGCGACTACAACTGTATTTTGATCCCATTTATAATCAATACCCTTACTCTGAGTTATTAGATCTAAAGCTTTTTTAAAAGTTATATTCTTTAAATTAACAGTTATTTGACCAGCAACCTGGCCATCAGTAATTAAATTAACATTTGCTACTTCTGCAATAGTTCTTAAAACATCAATCAGTTCTGCATTTTTAAAATTCATATTTTCTATTTTAGTTTCTGGTGCTGCAGTAGCTGCTAGTGAAAAAGTTATTATTAAAATTAAAAATATAATAGAAATTTTTTTTATATTTAACATAATTCCGCCTCCAATCAATATTAACTAAAATTTAATATATTACTTTAAATTTTTCTCCCTGATTTATAAAAGTGGCTTCCCCAGCTTGATAACTTATTAGCTTATAACTATCCAAGCTCTCCCCAATTTTAATTATTTCACTCTGATTTTTATAATTAACAAGTAAAGCTAATTTAGAATTAGAGCTTCTAAGAACACCATTTATTTTAATTTCAGGATTATAATTATTTTTTTGCTCATCTAATTGCTGCTCTTTATTCTCTTTAATTATCTTGCTTTCTTTTTGATTAGCTTTTAAACCTAAGTCTAAAGTTTTTTTGAAATCAGATTCTACTTTTTCTTTTTTTATAAAAAATGGGTTTTTTAAATTTTCTTTTTCCAGCTCTACTAAAAGATTAGATTGAACAAAATCATTTAATTGTGATTCAACCTCAAGCTCTAAAGCAAAAACATTAATACTAATTAACATTATCAAGCAAAGCAGAAATAATATTTTTAAAAATTTCATTTAAATCACCTCTCTTTACTTTCTTTAAAAGCTTTTAAATCATCTGCTTGGTGATAAAATAAATTGATACTTAAATTTATTTTATCTTGACCAGGCTGAATACTTTCGGCAGATAAATTTTCCACAACTAATCTATAGTCCCAGTTATCAAGCATTTTAAAAAAGCCTAATAGTCCAAAATAATTTCCTTCTAGATTGAAAGTAAAAGGATATCCATTTTTAGCCTGATTTTTTTGATAACTTTTAATTTCAATTCCACTTTGATTAGCAAAAAAATTAATTGCTGCTAATACTTCTTCTGCTTCTCTTATAACTATATTTAGGCGTTCTTTACGTTTCTTTTTTAAAGCAGCTAAATCTGATTCTAAAGTATCGATTTTATTTACTTTAGCTAAATTATTACTATATTCCGTTTGAATATTAGTTATTTGATTTTTTAAATTAGACTGCTGGCTTTTAATTGGTTGATACAGCAAGTAATAATAGGCAACTATAACTATAGTTATCAGAAGAATAAAAAGTAATATTTTTTCCCTTTTTGATAAATTACTCATTATAAATCACATCCTTTTGCCTATTATCAAGTTTTAATACTAGATTGAATTCTAATTTATTATTTTTTTCAAATCTTTCTAAAGAAATAAGAGAAAAAACTTCTGAATCAAAAATTCGAGCAGAAAAGTCTAATAAGGAATTAATATCATCTGCTCTACCTTGGATATTTATTTGTCCACTATTATAATCTAAATTATTAAAACTAATTTCTCCTTCGATTATTTTGGCAAATTCTAAGAAAAATGGATATACATTATATTTTTCCAGTTCTACTTTAGCTGGCAGTTTAAAATTATCTATTTCTTTTTTTAGATTTTGATAATGGGCTAATTCTGGTTCCATTGCTTTTAACCTTGTTTCCCAATTAATGCGGCGTTGTTTTAAATTTTGAACTTCAATATAATTAAGATAAAAATGAACAATAGGTAAAGTGAAAATCAAAATAATTAATAAAACAACTAAAATTTCTACCCATTCAACTTTAATACTTGCATCTTTTTCCAGGAGGTTAACTCTCATTATGCTTCACCTCACTAATAATTGTACCAGCAGTAGTGGCTAAAAAATAATTATTGATCTGATTGATATTATCTGCTAAATAAAATTTTTCTAAAGGCTTGATTAATGCTATTTCATTATCAAGCTCAGTTTTAAAATAATCTACTAATCCATTTAAAAGCAGACCGCCTCCAGTTAAATATAATTTGTTGACTGAGCTATCAGCATATCTTTCATTATGATATTCTAAAGATCTATTTATTTCAAAAATAATTTCATCTGCTAAATTCTTAACTTGTTTTTGAATAGTTTTAGTGGTCTCTATTTCAGAAAGCATTAAATCTAAATTTTCTGGTTCCTCTGTTTCTTCTGCTTGTTCTGGAAAAAATTTAAATTTCTTTTTTCTAATTTCAGCTTTTTGATAATCAGCTTCTCCTTCTAAAAAAAGATTAGTAAAGTCTTGGGCTGAAGTTCCAACTTCTCGGCTAAGATAAAATTTGTTTTTAGCTGCTATTAATATTTTAGATTTATTTGTACCTATATCTAAAATTAAAGCTGGATCTGTTAGTTGATTAGACGCTGCTAAAAGTGAGATCAAAGCCATGTCTTCTAAATTAAAAACCTTAACTTTTAGCATATTATTATTAAATAACTCTAGATAACTATTTAATACCTCTTTAGAGATAACTGTCACCAATAAATCTAATTCTTCAGCTTTTTCTTCTAAAACAATATAATCTAAAGCTATTTCTTCTGGCTCTAAATCTAAAAAATCCTGAACTTCCCATATTAAAGCTTCTTGTAATTCTTCTTTTGGCATTTTAGGCATTTTGATATTTCTAACAAATTCTTGACCAGGAGCAGGTGTAACTAATAAAACACCTGGATTCATATTTTTTTCATCAAAAATATCTCCCACTATTTTAGTTAACAGATGAGTATCAATAACTTTACCGTTTTCAATTGTACCTGTAGGAATTTCTCGACGTCCAGAAGCAAGTAATTTAAATTTCCCATTTTTTACTCTACTATTTAGATATTTAATACTATTATGACCAAAATCAATGCTTGTGTATTTTATTCCCCTGATTAGAGATAATGGGCTTACTGCCATTTGATCAGCTCCTTTCTAGTTAATATAAATATTATTTAATTGTTTTCCAATTCACTTTAAATACTTCACCGGGTGCTTTATTTGAATATAATTCTTCTTGATCTTCTTCAAAATAGCCTCCAATATCTGGATGAATATTACCATATAAGCCAGATTTTTCAGGATCATAAACCATTGGGGGAAATGTAACATCATCTTCTACAATTATTTTTTTAACATTATATGATTGTCCCCAACCTGTACCAGGCATATTACCAGAAATTTTCATTTCAGCATTAGGTGCATAATATGCAATACTCTTAATCCTACCTTCAGCACCTGATGAATAATATAAAATACGGTTATTATCAAGATTTATTTCTGAGCCTCCTGATTGAACTAAAACACTTTTTTCATCTCGAGACGCAAAATAAATATTTTTAGTGGTTTCTGAAAAATCAATATTATCATCAATATATAATTGAACAACTCCAGATTCATTCTCATTATTTTCTACAGACTTAATATTTGTAAAATCAATTTTATAATCTCTATTCCTCTTAGGACTAAAATCAAAATTTTCTATATAAATATAAGGGCCTGTATTAGAATTCGAAAATCTTTGTAAATCATCAAAATCTTCATAAAAACCGTTCAAACTATCAGGAAATATGCCCTGAAAAGAACTTGAATCTAACTTGTTTGAGTCCATTTCTGGATTAATATCTGTAATATTATATAAAATTTCTTCATTTTCAGTTGGAATTTCAAATTGATCTAAAGAAACAGTTATCGGATTTCCTTCCTCATCTTCTCCAATAATATAATCAGTAATTCCATTTTGTTTTAATACCTCTCGGAAATTAATACTTCTTACATATTCTTTAAAATCATTTGCATCATTATCTTCAGGTAAATATAATTCATCATCTCCATCTCCATAAAATTGAAAAGTATTATTATATGCTTGATCATATTGATATCCTGTTAATGATTCCCAATTTTTAAAAATCCACCAACCTCTTAATTCTTGTAAATCAACATTAGATTTATTTATATCCGCATTTTGACTATTTTCTGATGTAGCAATTAGTGGATATGATCCTTCTTCAGGATAATTACCCCTTAAAACTAAATTTCCATTCATTTCAATTGTTCTTGCTGCTAAAGTATGAGCAAAAAACGCAAGTCCTTTAGATGCCAATTTATAAGTTACTTCAATTTTTTCAGAAAAATTACTATTATCAGCAATTACTTCAACTACAAAACTATTCTCTTTTTTGTGATTTTCTGGAACTTTATAGCTAATATTAAAGTCTGAAATAACTAAACTATTATTTAATTTTTCAATTTCTTCAACAACAGTTTCATATCTTTTTTGAAATGGTCCTTTTCCCAAATAAAAAGAAGGTAAATCATTTTCTTCAGTATTTAATTCATAAATTCTAGCATCTAAATAATTTATCCCTCCTTCTGCAGCATAAAAAGCTTTTGTTTGGGTCGCCTGATTACTGCTCTGATTAATATTACTATTATAAGCAATTAATAGAGCTCCACTTAAGCCTCCTACTACAATAATCATTAATAAAACCATTATTAAAGCCATTCCTTTATTATCTAAGTTAGTCATTTTAGCGCCCCCTTAGTTACAAGTGAATTCACCTAATCTTCACTAGTAATATTTCGTGCATATAAACTAATCTGTTTTTCTAATTTTTCGCCATTTTCTTTATTAATCTTCAATTCTAAAAAATATATAGGAGGATTATCATTATTAATTTTAAATTTTTCAACATTTTCAATTCTTCTTATTAGATTACCATTTTCTCTAAATTCTAATTCAGAATTAGCTGTTTCAATAATTTTATAAGTTTTTTGGTTCCCGCTTTGAGGTGAATAAGCTTCAAATTCATAAATATTTAATCCATTTATTTTCTTTTCATTATAGCTCATTGCAGATTTAAAATGGGTACTAATATCTTCAAGCATAAGATCAGCTAATCTATTTTGAGTTATCCTAATTGAACTTTTATCAAAAATATTAAAAGTTTGAATAATCATTGGGGATGCAACGGAAAATACTACTCCCAGAATCATAACTGTAATTAAAATTTCAATTATAGTTATCCCTTTATTATAAAAGAAACAATTATTTTTATTCATATGAACCACCAAAAATACTTTTTAATTCATATGAACCATTCTCATTACCATTTTTCCAACTAATAATCAACTGAACTTTATATAGTTTTAAATTTTCATTAATTTTTTCTATTGTTATTTTTGATTTATCAGAATTATAATTTAACTTTTTGGTATGAAAATCATAAATTTTATTAAAAGCACTATTATTAATTTCATTTTTAAAATCTTCTAAAGTATTAGTATATTTATTTGAATTTAATACAATCTTTGATAAAATAATTTCAAAATCTTGGTTAAAAAGGTCAAAAATTGAGGCTGAAAAATTAACAGTTTGATCTAAACTATTTGTTGTCTTTTCACTTTTTAAACCAGTAACCATAGCACCAGCAAAAGCTGCTGCTAAAATTATAATAAGGGACAAAGCAATCATAGTTTCAATTAAAGTTAAACCTGAATTATCATTTTTTATCATTTTATGCCCCCTTTATTTACAGAAATAAGTTTATATACAAATTAAATAAATTTTCTGACCATATCCAGAATAAAAATGAAGCAAGTGCTAAAAAAGGACCAAAAGGTAATTTAGTCTTCATGCCAGTTTTCCCAGAAACAATGCCAGGCAAATGAGCTATTAAAGCAATCACTGCTCCTAAAAAAATAGAACTAACAGCAATTATTGGGCCAGCAAAACTTCCCACCATAGCCATCATCTTAATATCTCCTCCACCCATACCACCTTTACTTAAATAGGCAATTGAAAATAATAAACCGCCAGCTGCTATTACCCCACTCAAAGAAAATAGAAAACTAATATCACTTCTAAAAAAACTAAATATTAAGCCAACTCCAAGTCCACCTAAAGTTAATTTATCAGGTAATATTTGATGATCAAAATCAATCATCGTTAAAACAATTAATAAAGAAGAAAAAATTAGACCTGCACTTAAAATGATTAAATCAGATAAATATATATAATTAATAATAAATATAATGCCAGTAAACAATTCGATAATAGGGTATCTGATTGAAATTTTTTCTCCACAGTCTTTACACTTTCCTCTTAAAAAAATATAACTAAAAACAGGTATTAATTCCAGCGGTGTTAATTCATGTCCACAGTTTGGACAATGAGAAGCTGGATAAACTATTGATTCTTTTTTAGGAAGCCTATAAATAACTACATTTAAGAAACTACCAATTATTAAACCTAAAACAAAAATTAAAAATATCATAATATCAATCCAATCTTTTTATATAAATATTATTCTTCTAACTTTAAATGCTGATTTAAATCTTGTTCTAAATTACCTTCTGAACTAATTCCTACATATTTATCATTTGGTAATTTAACAGAAAAAACATAATCATTTCCATCACTTTCATACTTGTATTGACTATCATCACTAATCCCTAGCTCTTGAATAATACTTTCTAAAGCATTAAAATCATTTCTAAAATTTGAAATAAAGTTTTCAGCATTTTCTGCTACAGGATAGTTACCTTCTTGAAATTTATATACTTCAATCTCTGTTAATAAAGTTCTAGTATTAAAAGTTATTGCTTCTTTACGAGCTTCTTCTGTTAACCCCATTAAGTTGGGTAAAGCTATTGAAGCTAAAGTTCCAAGTATTACAATTACTATTAATAATTCTATTAATGTAAAACCTTTTTGATTTAAATTATTTTTTTTGTTCATAAATAAAGCCTCCACTACAATCTTTATTTTTCTACAATAGAATTTAAAGATATTCCTAAGCCTAATAAAGTCCAAAAAACCGGTGCCACAGAAATAACGCTGTCATTAAAAAAACCTGCAACTAGATAGGCACTAACTGCTCCCATTAATGAACTTCCCAGTCTATCTTGCCAGCTATTTAATTTGCTCTGATAAAATAAGAAAAATGAACTTAAAAGATATTTACCCCAGAGCCACAATAAAGCAATAAGTGAAATTATCCCTGTATTTATTGCTATCTGCAAATATAAATTGTGCGGTTTATCAACAATCATCTTCGGGGTGCTAAAAAATTTCAATTTCCCTATCACATCATCCTGTGGAAAATACATAGCATAAGTATCAGGACCATGACCAACTAAAATTGTGTCTTTTAGCAGTGGTATTGTACGAGACCAGATATAGCCTCTGGATGAGCCTAGTCTCTCATAGCCTTCAAAACCCCAACTTTCTGCTTCCACTAAGGGATATAAGTTATTATGCATCCCTGCCATAAATATTTGATCATCCCGATTATGAAATTGAGCACTTTTGCCTCCATAATTCCAGACTATATAATTTTCCTGATCATTAACTTGAAAACTGTGATTTGCATAACCCTTAAAAATAATTTCTGCAACTTCTTTGGCTGAGTTATAAACTTTAATTGGCTTTTTAGCTAAAACTTCAATCTGATCTGAATCCATAATTATGTCAAATTCTGCTTCAGCTGTTGCCAGATTTAATCTATCATTCTCAGAACTCACATCTGTTATTGGGGGTAAGATTTCTTCCTCTAAATATTTTTCTGTTTCTGTTTTAGGAAATAAAACATCACTAAAAATACTATCCAAACTCCTGGCATTCATTGTTATAAAAACTAAGCTAAAAGCTGTAAAAATAACAATTATTCTTTGCCAGTGATTTTTTAGAAATTTCCTCTGCATAAATAACAAAATAAATATTCCTACAATAAATCCCATATAACCAGCTCTGGATCGCGAACCAATTAAAAAAGCAAATAATAAAATACTAAAAATACCTAATAAAAGTAATCTTTTTCTCTTTTGAGAACTAAAATATAATCCTAAAACTAAAATACCGACCATTGAAGCATAGCTGCCAACATAATTGGGATTATACATGGTTGAATAAATAACTCTTCTATCAATAAAACTCAAACGATCAACAAAAAATTCTAAACCATCAGGTGTAATTAAGTCTCTACCAAATTCAGTGGCAAATAAATCATAGTTATAAAACTGTAAAATACCATGAATAGCTAAAATAAAAGCTGAAATAAATAAAGCTTTTAAAATTAATTTGAATGACTTCTGATCATCAATTACATTAATTGCTACTACCACCAGCAGTAAATATCCTAATAAGACAAATATGTTTTCATAACGATCTGGAAAACCCTTAATCACTATTTCTTTATATTCTGACATAAAAGATGATAAAACTACTAAAATACTATAAATAGCTATTGGATAATAATAATTAGTATTTTTAATTCCATTTTGATCGACATATTTTAGAAAAGTAATTAAAAGAAAAAATGAGGTAGTTAAGAAAAATATCATTTTGTAATATGAATAGAAATCGATATTGATAAAACTGCCCCAGATTTTTGTTGCATCTTTATGCATAGGAAAGGAGAAACGAATAATCATAGGAATTAAATTTACTATGAATAATATCAAGAGAAGGTTAATTTTTTTAGCTGTTTTTATATCTATTTTCAATAATTAACCTCCTCAAATTTTCACTGAAAATTATTAGTTAATTCTATCATTTTATTAACCAGCGGAACCATCTGTTGTAGTAGTTATTGAACCATCACTAATAGTAACAGTCCAGCCAGCATCTGACGATGCCGTAATGGTATAATTATCACCAGTTTCAGCGTTACCTGGAGTTGAATCATCAAATGTTATATCCTGATCATTTAAAGAAGCTACCGCTCCACTAGAAAATTCATCTCCATTATCTGCAGTACTAGTAACTGATAAATCACTATCACTTTCAGCGGTAATGCTAAATGTAGCGTTAGGGTGTCCGGCCCTAAATGCTTCCATTTCTACCATAAGTGTTCTCATATTTGCTCTCACTGCTTCTTTATCTGCTCCTTCTCCCAATCCTGCAATATTCGGAACTGCTATCGCTGCCAGCACACCAATAATAACAATAACAATTAACAATTCAATTAAAGTAAAACCTTCATTTCCACTAAAAATTTTTCTTATTTTTTTCATATCTTTTTCCTCCTCATTATAGTTTAAAATTTAAATAAAGTTTTTAAATCACTTTTCTTGAGCCTCACCCCCTCTATAATTTAATAAAAAATAAATTATAGATTAACTATAAACTTTTCAACTAAAAATAACGATTAAATAGAATACAAAAACCTGTTTCCATCTAAAAACTACTATAAATACTAAATAGTGGTAAAATAATAGAAGCAACAATTCCACCAACAATTACAGCTAAGATGATAATCATTACCGGTTCAATCAGAGAAATACTGCCCTCAATTGCATTTTCAACTTCCAGGTCATAATAATCGGAAATTTTATTTAACATATCCTCTATATTACCACTTTCTTCTCCAACTTTAAGCATCTGAACCACCATTGGTGGAAATTCTCCACTCTGTTTAATTGGCTCTGAAAGTCTAGAACCTTCTCTCACTCGCATTCTGGTTTCTAATAATACATCTGCAAAAATTTCATTATCAACTACTTCTTCAATTACTGGTAAAGCATTAATAATATTTACTCCACTCTTAATTAAAAGTTCTAAGGTGCTTGCAAATCTAGCAATTACAACTTTTCTAACTAAATCACCAATTACTGGAATTTTTAAAATTAATCTATCTTTTTTTAGTTTTCCCTTTGGAGTTTTTAAATAAGCATTTATTAAAAAGCCAGCTATAATTAAAACAATTAAAATTAACCACCAGTAAGCAGAAATAAAATTACTAATAAAAATTAAAATCTTAGTTGGTAATGGAATTTGCCCCCCAAAACCAGTTAACATATCTAAAATATTAGGAAGTACAAAACCCATTAAAATAAAAACTGCTACTATAGCTACAAGAACAATCGTTATCGGATAATATAAAGCTGATTTAACCTCTTTATTTATTTTATCACGGTTACGATAATAGTCTACAAGTTCTGCTAAAACTTCATCTAAAACTCCACCGGTTTCACCTGCTCTAATTAAATGCACAAAAAGTTTAGGAAAATATTTAGGCTGTTCCTCTAAAGCAGAAGATAGAGTCTCACCTGCTTCTACTTTGGCTAAAAGTTGAGTTAACATTTCTTTTTCATGTTTAATATTAGATTGATTTTTAATTATTGTAAGTGATCTAACTAAAGGAATTCCAGCAGCAATTAAAACCGAAAGCCTTTGGGCAAAATTAGCTAATTCAGAAATCTTATAGCCACCACTAAAAAGGTCTATATCTGCTAAATCCATAGATAAAGAAAATTTATCTTTTTTAGTAGGTGTTTCTACTTTTATAGCTTTAATTGAAACTGCATGTAAATTTTTTTCACGTAATTGTTTAGCAACTTCTTTTCTACTATCTGCTTCTAAACTACCATTTAAAATTTGACCAGATTGGCCTCGAGCTTTGTATTGATAAAGTTGTGCCATTTTGCACCTCCTTAACTTTTATTTTAAATTTATCTCAATTTTTCATTAACATATTTTATATCATTACAGTGATGTAATACTGATTCTTTAGTAATTTTATCTCTCTTGTACAATTTCAAAAGAGAATTATCCATTGTAATCATTTGATAACGACCACCAGTTTGAATAGCAGAATAAATCTGATTTGTCTTCCCTTCTCTAATTATATTTCTAATTGCAGAAGTTGCCATCATAATTTCAAAAGCTGCTACTCTTCCACTCTGATCTTTAGTTGGAATTAACTGTTGAGCTATAACTGCACTAATAACTGAAGCTAATTGAATCCTAATCTGTCCTTGTTGAGCTGCTGGGAAAACATCAATTATTCGATCAATAGTAGCAGGAGCACTATTAGTATGCAGAGTTGCTAAAACTAAATGACCCGTCTCTGCCGCCTCTAAAGCAATTTGAATAGTCTCCAAATCTCTCATTTCTCCAACTAAAATTACATCTGGATCTTGGCGTAAACAGGCTCTTAAACCTCTTTTGAAATTATTAGTATCACTACCTACTTCACGCTGATGAACAAGACTCTTATTATGTTTATGCAGATATTCAATTGGATCTTCTAAAGTCATAATATGACACTGTCTATTTTTATTTATTTCATTAATAATTGCTGCCTGAGTTGTAGATTTACCACTACCTGTTGGGCCAGTACTTAAAACTAAACCCATTCTTTGGTAAGCTAGTTTTTTTAAAACTTTAGGCAAGTTCATGGCTTCAATTGTTGGTACTTGATTTGGAATAATTCTTAAAGCAATTCCAACACTTCCTCTTTGATGATAAGCATTAACTCGAAAACGTGAGGTGCCTGGCATTCGATAAGAAAAATCTAATTCTCCTTGAGCTTTAAACTCCTGGTATTGTTTTTTATTCATCATTGCTTTAGCAAAATTTTCAGTATCTGCAACACTTAATTCTCCCTCATATTGTGAATATGGTTCTAATTTCCCATTTCTGCGAATATAAGGAGGTGAAAAAACTGTTAAATGAAGATCAGATATTTGATCATCCTGAGATACTATTTCTAATAATTTTTTTAATTCCAAACAGATCACTCTCCAATCTTAATTTAATAGATAATCCTTCTTAATTCAGAAATATCAGTTTCACCTTTTTTGATCTTTGCTATTCCATCTTCTTTCAAAGTTACCATCCCCTGTGATTTTGCGTATTCACTGATTTTTTCTTTACTATAATTATCACTAATCATTTCTCTAACTTGATTATCTATTTCAAAAATTTCTTGAATAGCAAGTCTCCCATTATAACCAGTGTTATTACATTTTTCACAACCAACAGCAAAATATGCTTCTTTTAGTTCTGGTTGATTTAAATATTTTAAATCAGTTTTTTCTAATTTTCTTTTTTCCTTACAGTGGGGACATAATTTGCGTACCAAACGCTGGGCCACCACTCCATTTAAAGAAGCAGCTACTAAATAAGATGCTAAACCCATATCTGTCAATCTAGTTATCGAACTAACTGCATCATTAGTGTGCAGAGTACTAAAAACTAGATGGCCAGTTAAAGCTGATCTCACAGCAATTTCAGCTGTTTCTTGATCTCTCATCTCTCCAATCATTATAATATCAGGATCCTGTCTTAAGATAGATCTTAAAGTTTTAGCAAAAGTTAAACCAGCTTTAGGTTGAGCTTGAACCTGATTAATTCCTGGTATTTGATATTCAACTGGGTCTTCAATTGTTAACATATTAATTTGAGAACTATTTAACTCATTTAAAGCAGCAAATAAAGTTGTTGATTTTCCACTACCAGTTGGACCAGTTAGTAATAAAACCCCATTTGGTTTTTGGATTAAACTGCCAAATTTTTCTCTATTATATTCTGATAAGCCTAAATTATCTAAATCTAATAAACTAGTATTTTGAGCTAAAAGACGAATTACTACCTTTTCTCCTCTAATCGTAGGTAAAGTTGAAACTCGCATATCAAGTTTTTCACCTTTAAAAATCATCTTAATCCGGCCATCTTGAGGTACTCGATGTTCTGTAATATCTAAATTGGCTATAATTTTAATTCTAGAAACCAAAGCTCTGTGTGAAGATTTAGGGGCAGTCATTTCTTTTTTCAAAACTCCATCAATTCTAAACCTAACCCTTATTTTATCTTCTTCAGGCTCAATATGAATATCACTTGCTCCTTTTTGATATGCCTTACTAATTATATAATTAGCTAGTTTAATAATTGGAGCCTCATCAACCATTTCCCTTAATTGTTCTTCTTCATAAATTTCTTCATCTTGATTATCAGAAACTTCTTCTAAATCTTCTAAATCAAAATCCGCAAAAATATTAGAAATATCTATTTCATCACTACCATATAGTCTATCAATAGCAGCTCTAATTTGTTTTGGTGCTCCATAAAGAGGTTCTACACTAAAATTACTTAACATCTCTAAATCATCAATTGCAACTAAATCAGTTGGATCTGCCATTACAACTTTTAACTTACCTTGACTACTTTTTTCCATAGGTACTGCTAAATAACGTCTGGCAATATTTTCCGGAATTAATTCTGCTAAAGAAGGATCAAAGAAATATTTATCCAGATCTGCATGAGGAATTCCGCGCTGAAATTCTAAAACTTCAATTAAATCTTCTTCTTTAACATATCCTAATTCAACTAAAACTTCACCAATTTTTTTATCTGTATTATCTAATTTATTTAAAGCCTCTTTTAATTCTTTAGCAGTTATATATTCATGTTCTACTAGTAACTCACCTAATTTAACTCTTTTTTTGGCCATAGAACTTCCACCCCCAATGTATTTTCTCATAATTTATTTTCAAATAAAATTTAGTATTTATAGTTCCTAACCATAAAATTCTTGATTTAAATACTAATTCCTGCTTAATTTTATAAAATTAAGCTTAGATAGAAAAAAATTGCCATTGTGCATTAATTTACACTGGCAATTTTACCTGAGGCAGACATAACAGTCATGGCTTAAAAGCTTTAGACCTATGTTTTTGCGTAACAACCTTTAGGTTGTTTTGCTTTTTATTTTATTTTAATCTAATTTTAATCCTATTATAATCTATTATCCGACAAAAGTCTACAAATTTCTTATAAATTTTTATTATTTTTCAATTTCAGCTGCTGCTGCTTTTTCTTTTATTTTTTTAACAGCCTTTTCTGCTATCTGATACCATTTTTTCTTAGGTGGCATTTCTTGTGTCCAAAGTTTAAAAGATGCCTCTGCTTGATAAATTAGAGTTGGTAAACCATTTCCAATCTGAGCACCTCTTTTTTCGGCTTCTGCTAAAATTTTAGTTTTTAAAGGATTATAAACTAAATCAATCACTAATTGATTTTCATTTAAATAATCAGGATTAATAACTAATTCTTTTTCTATTTGGCAATTATACATTCCTACTGGTGTTGTATCAACTACTAAATCAGCTGTTTTTAAATAAGAAGCATATTCATTTTCTTCTAAGCTGCAAAAATCAAAATTTTGTTCTGGATTTTCTTCTCTAAAAAGTCCAGCTAACTTTTCAGCCTGATCAACACTACGATTAATAATCATTATTTCTGCTAATTTTAGCTGAACTAAAGCTGCAATTACTGCCCTTGCTCCTCCACCAGCTCCAATAACAACTGCTTTTTTGTTTTTGACCTTAACACCAGATTCTTCAATTTGACGTTGAAAACCAATTACATCAGTATTATAACCAGTTAAGCGGCCTCTTCTATTTAAAACTGTATTTACTGCTCCAGAAGCTCTAGCTAAAGAGGAAAATCCGTTTAAATAAGGAATAATAGCTTCTTTATAAGGAAGAGTTACATTCCAGCCGGAAAAACCTAGAGTTTTTAAAGAGTCTATATAGTTTGCTAAATCTTTTTCTTTACTTTCTAACATCAAATAAACTGCATTAATATTTAAGTCTCTAAATCCATTATTATGTAAAGATGGAGAAATAGAATGGCTTAAATCTCTGCCTAATAAACCATATAAATTTGTTTCATTATTTGGTATAAAAATACTCATCTTCTACCTCCTAAAATTATAAATAAAATAATCATTTACATTATAAACAAATTAAAACACGCCAGTTGATTAAATACCAGCGTGTATCTATGTATTTTAAAACCAACTGCTCAAAAGATTATTGTACTTATAAAAGCGTTTGTAACCTTTCTCCCAGTGACTCAAAATCCTTAATAATAATTTTTCTCTTTTTAATGATAATCATTCCTTCATCTATAAAACGGTTAATCAATTTTGTCACTGTAACTCTAGAAGAACCAATCAAATTAGCAATCTCCTGGTGAGTTAAAACTAAGTCAATAACTGTTCCCAATTCAATTTCACGGCCAAAATCATCCGCAAGTCGAGAAAGTAAACTAGCTAAACGTCCAGCAGCATCTTGAAAAACTAATTCTCTAACTTGGCTAGTTAAAAGTCTAGTTTTTTTAGAAAGTGCCTCTATAATTTTAATTGCAAGTGAAGGTCTTTCAATAATCATTCGCTCCATCTCATTCCAAGGAATAATTAATAAGCGAGCATCAGACATTACTTCAGCAGTTAAAGGATGAGGATCCTCATCAAAAAGAGATAATTCTCCAAAAATATCTCCTTCTTGTAAAATAGTTAATACTTTTTCTTTACCTGCTGCTGACAGCATAGAAAGCTTAACTTTACCTTTAACTAAAAAATACAATTTTTTAACACTATCATTTTCAAAAAAGATAACTTCATCTTTTTCATATAATTTTGCATAAGAATTTTCACATAACATTTCTAACTCTTCTGGGTCCAGATTCTGAAATACAATTAAGTCTTTTAAACAATTTTTTATTTCTTTCATATCTCAACCTACCTCTCATTCCGTCCTATATATATTATTCTTGATTAATAATAAAAATCCTGTTTAAAATTAATTTCATTTTTTACACTTATCACAATATCCATAAAATCTTAACTTATGTTCAGTAATCTCAAATCCATATTTTTCTTCTAATTCTGACTCAAAATAATTTATATCTTGATCACTAAACTCAATTAACTTCCCACAATTTTTACAAATTAAGTGATGGTGATGTGTTTCCTCTAAATATATCTCATATTTTCTAGAATCATCATTAAAGTCTAACACATGAACAATATTTAGATTCTGCATCAATTCCAAAGTTCGATAAATTGTCGCCATGCCAATATCTTTATCTTTTTCTCGAACAGCAGAAAAAAGTTCTTCTGCCGTAAAATGCCAGTTTTCTTTGGTTAAAATTGTCTCTAAAATCATTTCTCTTTGTTTTGTTAATTTATAATTATTTTCTGCTAATTTTCGCTTAAATTTATCTTTTAATTTTTCCATTTATAACACCTCTTTTAAATTACTAATTTTAGTTTATCATAAATTAGAGTAGATATTAATAATTATTTTTATTTTTTTAAAGTAAATATCCATTTTTTACTTAAAAAAATAAGATTTGGCTATTGACTATCAGTCTAAATAATTATATAATGTAATAAATAAGAATAATTTGTCGAAATTTGTTAAGAAAGGAGAATTAACATGAAATCCACTGGTATCGTTCGCAAAATTGATGATTTGGGTAGAATGGTAATTCCAATTGAACTCAGAAAAACTATGAATATTAACAAAAAGGATCCGATGGAGATTTTTGTCGACGAGGAAAAAATAATTTTGAAAAAATATGAGCCAGCTTGTATCTTTTGTGGTAGTGCAGATGATACTATCGAGTACAAAGGCAGAACAATCTGTGGCGAATGTATGGACAATATGAAAGAACTTGAAAAAGATCAATAAAATTCATCTTAATAACAAAATTTGGATATATCTATTATAAAAAAACAGCACTTTAAAGTGCTGTTTTTTTGTTTATCTTAAAAATACATGGCCACCAATTCTTGTCACAAAGTTCCTTTGAGATATCCAAGCTGTATTTGTCGCTACTTCTGGATTATAAAAGAAAATAGAACCTAAAGTAGGATCAAATCCTAAAAGAGCAGCTCTAGCTGCCTGTAATTCTTCTTCTCCTGGATAATAATTAGCCTGACCATCCATTAAACTACTAAACTGTCCTTTTTGTAAAATAACATCTCTAATTGTATCTGGAAATTTATCACTTTTAATCCTATTTAAAATAACAGAACCTACTGCAACCTTACCTCTAAAGTCTTCTCCCCGAGCTTCACCATGAATAATTCTTGCTAAAAGTATAATATCATCTCTAGAAATATTATAATCTAAATTCACTTCTAAATCAGGTATTATTTTTAAAGCTCTTTGACCAAAAACTCCGTCAACTGGAAGCCCTTTATCAGCTTGAAACTTTTTAACAGCTTCAATTGTTGCTTGACCATAAATTCCATCTACACTACCCACATAATAATTTAATTTTTTTAATCTCTGCTGTAAAACTGCTACATCTATTCCTTCATCTCCACTCTGCATTATTCTACTACCAAATTCAGCTAATTCCAGAGCATCTACTTTTTCTACACTAACAAAAGACACCATTATAAGAAGTAACATAACCGAGACCATAAACTTAGTTTTTCCCAGCATTATAAATTACCTCCTTCTTGTAAACTACTAGTTAAATCTATAATATAAACTTCCTCCCTTTTAAAAACAAAACAGTAATTGCTTATTAAGAATTATAATTAATTGTTAACTTAATCATAAACAATTACTGACTTAATGTCAAATGTTCCTATTTTACAAAGAAAATTTTAACAAATTTAAGGTTCAGAAATTAATTCTACTGTAAATTGTTTGCCTAAATCTTCCATAACTGCTTTTACTTCTTTTTTAGTTCCTCTTGTAACATCAATCCAAATTTCTCCCTTTTTATCATGATCAACATTTACAATTCCTATACCTTCGTAAGCTTTAATTATCATATCTATATAATTGATCTGTTTGGGATCAACTTTATATCTTAATTTTAGAGTATTTTCCATCTTAATTCTCCTTTTGACGTCTCAGCAAGGAACCCACTGGGATTTTCTTTTTAATTGGTATTTTTATTAATTGTTTCGGATGAGGAGCTGCTTCAATTTTTTGATCTTCAGCATTAATTAAATAAGTAGCTGTAATTGTAAAAGTTTTTTGTCCAGGAACAATTAATTCTAATTTATCACCTTTAAAAATTTTATTTCTAACTTCAACAACTGCTTCTTCTTTTTCACTATTATATTCCTTAACAACTCCCATAAAATCGTAAGTTCTTAAATAAGAAGAACTTTCATATCTCTGTCCTTCTGCTCCAGGTTCACCATAATAAAAACCCTTAGTATAATCGCGATGACTGATTTTTCTAAGTTCTGCTAATAATTCTGGATCAGCTTCAAAATTAACTGGATCTTTATAATACTGATCAATTAACTGGCGGTAAGTATTAATAACAGTTGCTGTATAATGAACACTTTTCATCCTACCTTCGATTTTTAAACTGCTTAAACCTAATTCTATTAACTCAGGAATTTCAGCTGCTAAATTCAAATCACGTGAATTCATAATAAAAGTACCTTTTTCATTTTCTTTAATTGGATAATATTCTCCTGGTCTTTTTTCTTCAACTAAATGATACTGCCAACGACATGATTGAGCACAATCACCTTTATTAGCATCTCTTCCGACAAAATAATTACTTAGTAAACAGCGGCCTGAATATGAAATGCACATTGCACCATGTACAAAATATTCTAATTCAACCTTATTTTTAGTTTTTCGAGAAATTTCTTTTAACTCAGCCCGGCTAAGCTCTCTTGCCAAAATAATCCGCTCAGCTCCTTGCTCAGCCCAAAAAAGCGCTGAAGCCCAATTAACATTATTTGCTTGAGTACTAATATGAATTTCCATTTCTGGTATTTCTTTTTTAACAAAAGCAAAAACACCTGGATCAGAGATTATTAAAGCATCTAAATTAAGAACTTTAATTTTTTCTATATATTCTGGAAGTTGAGCCAATTCTTCATTATGTGGAATCATATTTAAAGTCATATAAACTCTCTTATCTCTTTGATGAGCAAATTCAATTCCCTGCTTAAGCTCTTCTACACTAAAATTATCAGCTCCAGCTCTTAAGCCAAAATTTAAACCTCCACAATATACAGCATCTGCTCCAAATAAAATAGCAGTTTTTAATTTCTCTAAATTTCCTGCGGGTGCTAATAGTTCAATTTTATTCATTTATATCTTTCCTCCTGCTAATTGCGACTCCATCCCCAGCTGTTACAATTGTTGAGTCTAACTCAGGATGGTTCATAATTAATTTTAAGTATTTTTTTAAATTAGTAACCATTGTTCTTATTTTATGTCTTGTTTCACCTTCAGCAAGTACTTGCCCTTGATACATCACATTATCAGAAATTAAAATTCCTCCTGGAGCTAATAGCTCCATTAAATATTCAAAAAGATAAAAATACTGCCCTTTGGCAGCATCCAAAAAAATAAAATCATAATTCCCTTTTAAATACATTAAGACATCAAAAGCATCTCCAGCTTTTAAGTTAATTTTTTTTTGATAATTAAATTTCTCAAAATTTTTCTTAGCTTCTCTAAATCTTGCCTGTTTTAATTCAATTCCAGTAATTAAAGTTTCAGCCGAACTATATTTAGCTAATAAAAGAGTTGAGAATCCACAAGCAGTTCCAATTTCTAATATTTTTTTAGGATTTTTAATTTTTAATTGCAATTTTAATAAATCCGCTGCATCTCGATCAATAATTGGAATTCTATTTTTTAAACATTCTTTTTCAAGTTCTTTAAATTCAGCTTCTATATAATTTTGCTTTGAAAATTTATTGTTGATATCAGTAATTTTCATAATCTACTTCCTTTTAATTTCTTTGTCTCTGTTTATTTAAATGCTCTTGATAATTTCTGCTAAAAATATGGCTCCCATCTGCTTGAGCAAAATAAAACAAATAATTTGTAGCAGCTGGATTAATAGCTGCCTTGAGAGCTTTAGCACCTGGACTTGCTATTGGAGTTGGTGGCAGTTCTTTTATTTTATAAGTATTATAAGGTGAATCAACTTCTAAATCAGAATAAAGAACTCTTTTTGTTCTTTCTGCTAAAGCATATTGCACTGTAGCATCTAACTGAAGTGGCATTTTTTTAGCTAAGCGATTATAAATTACAGAAGCAATAATTTCATTTTCAGAATCTATTTTACCTTCTTCTTCAATTAGAGAAGCAATAATTAGCAGTTCATAAGCAGAAAATTTATTGTTCTTTGCTGCTTTTTTTAAAACTGGAACCCTATTTTTAATAAAATATTTGACCAAATAATTTACAATGTCTGCTTCCTGATAACTAAGTGGAAATTTATAAGTTGTAGGAATAATTATTCCTTCAACTGGATAAATTAATTCTGACTTTATAATATTTGCTTTAAAATTTAGCTCTTCTTTTAATTTTGGCAACAGCTGATAAATTTCTTGTTTTAATTTTTGAGATTCATAATTAGGAAAATCAAGTTCTGAAAATCTAGTTATAATTTCATCAAAAGTAAAACCCTCTGGAATAGTAATTTTAAATTCTTCTTCTTTGCCAGTTTGGATTTTAGTTATTATTTCTAAAAGAGTGTTTGAAGTTGAAATTTGATAATAACCTGTACGCAGATTATTTATCTTTTTAAGTCTTAATAAAAAATAGAAGACCTTAGAAGATTTAATAACTCCTTTTTCTTCTAAGCGATCAGCTATTGCTCTGCCACTCATTCCAGCCTCAATTTTAATCCTAACTTGTTTAGGATTAACTTGATCAACTGGCTCTATTAAAGAATCTAACTTTAAAAAAAGACTTAAACTTAAAATAAAAATTAAAAATAAAAAAGCAATTTTTTTCAACTTCAAACTCTTCCTCCCTTAATCAAAAATAAATTTTAGTCATTATTGAATCTAGTTGCTTTAAAGTAATCATTACTCAATGTTTTCTAAATATTGAGCTTTTACTTTTTCGAATTCTTCTTTTTCTTCTACTGGAGCTATAATTTCTTCTTCACCTTCATTTAAAATCTTAACAACTGTTCCATCAGCATTTTCATCAGCTCTAGCATCAACAATAATTAAATATTTTACTCCATCAATTATCATATCTTCTTCAATAATAAATCTGCTTTCACCAGTCTCATCTGATAAAACTAATTCTTTTTTCTTTTCGTCAATCCAAAATTTACCATTACTCATAATAATTCTCCTTTCCTTTTTTATGTTCTATTAATAATTTATTTTTTAGAACAGATTAATAAATTATAAAGAATCTAAATAAGATTGTAAAATTAAAGAGGCAGCTAATTTGTCAATAACCTTTTTTCTTCCCTGACGACTAACATCTGCTTCTAATAATATGTTTTGAGCCTGTTTTGTAGTCAATCTTTCATCTTGAATCTGAATTGGAATCTCAAGCTGGTTATTTAAAAAATTGATAAAAGCCTGAGTTATTTCTGCTCTTTTACCTCTTGAGCCATCAAGATTATAAGGCATACCTACTATAATTTTTTCAACATCATATTTATCTATATATTTTTTTATCTCGACCAATAGTTTTTGATGACCATTCATCTTTAGGGTTACTAATGGTTGAGCTGTCCAACCAAGAGCATCACTAACTGCAATACCCACTCTTTTATTACCATAATCTATACCTAAAATTCTCAAATCTCCTGCCTCCAATTTTCTTTCTTCAATATGGTATTATATAATTATTTGAAGCAATAAGCAAATTAAGTTTAAATAACTAAGCAATTTACTCAATTTTAGCTAAAAAAATTAGCAGCTGAAAAAATCCAGCTGCCTTTAAGCTATTATTCCTACTTATCTAAATAACTGCATAATAACTCTTCTATTATTTCATCTCGATCAATAGTTCTAATCATTGTTCTAGCATCCTTATAGCTGGTTATATAAGCAGGATCTCCTGAAAGTAAATAGCCAACAATTTGGTTAATAGGATTATAACCCTTTTCTTCTAGGGCTTTTGCAACTTTTCCCAGCACAAATGCTGCTTCACTTAATTCTTCTTTATTAATTTTAAATCGCATCGTTTTATCGCTAAAATCTTCTGCTGCCATATATATCACATCCCATATTTAAATTTGCCTTATTTTACTATTTCTTCAGCCAGCTTAAAAATCCTTGTTTTGATTAATAAATCCTATTTAAATTTATTTATTTTCTTTTATAATATTTTTAACCTCTGCTAAGGCAGCACTAGTATTTTCAGGTTTTGAACCGCCAGCTTGAGCCATATCTGGACGTCCACCACCACCACCACCAGCAATTTTAGCAACTTGAGCAATAATATTACCTGCCTTAAATCCTTTAGCAATTAAATCTTCACTAACTGAAGCCACAAAAATAACTTTATTTTCACCTTTACTAGCAAGTACAATTATACCAGAATCAATTTTATCTTTAAGTTGATCAGTTAGATTTCTTAAAGCAGAATTATCTAAATCCTCTAACTCAGCTGTTAATAAATTAATACCAGCAACTTCTTCTAGCTGATCAATTAAATCATCTTTTTTAGAACCAGCTAATTTTTCTTTCATAGTTTCTAATTCTTTCTCTAATTCTTTTTGTTCTTTTTTAACTTGTTTTACTCTCTGTAATAAATTATTAGGATCTGTTTTTAATTCAGCTGCTAATTGGTTTAAGAGCTCCAATTTAGAATTAAAATAATCTAAAGCATATTCTCCTGTTACAGCTTCAATTCTTCTAACTCCAGCTGCAATTCCACTTTCATTTATTATTTTAAAAGCTCCAATATCTCCAGTTGCTCTAACATGAGTTCCTCCACAAAGTTCCAAACTAAAGTCTCCCATTTTAACAACTCTCACTTCTTGACCATATTTTTCTCCAAAAAGAGCTGTAGCTCCCATATCTTTAGCTTCATCAATAGCTTTAATCTCAGTTTCAACTGGATAATTTTCTCTAATTGCTTTATTTACTTTTCTCTCTAGCTCTTCTAATTCTTGAGAACTAAGAGCTGAAAAATGAGTAAAATCAAAGCGTAATCGATCTGGAGCAACCAAAGACCCTGATTGATTAACATGCTCTCCTAATACCTCTTTTAAAGCTTTATGCAATAGGTGAGTAGCTGAGTGATGACGAGCAGTTGCTTCTCGCCTATTATGATAAACAACAGCTGTAACTTCTTCTCCAACTTCTATTTTACCTTTTTTAACTTCTACTTGATGCACAAAAACTTCTGCTTTTTTAACTGTGTCTTTAACTTCAGCTTCAAATTGATCATTTTTAATTACGCCTTTATCTCCTAATTGTCCACCACTTTCAGCATAAAAAGGAGTTTTAGTTAATATGATTTCTGCTTTATCTCCAGCTTTTAAACTCTTTTGTGCTTTCTCAGCTTTGACTAAACCAACAATCTGTGCTTTTGCTTGTAATGAATGATAACCAGTAAAATTCCTTGCTTCAATTTGATCTTGATATTCAGCATATATTTTTTCTATTTCTCCATTATTAAAAGAAGTTTCTGCTCTTGCTTCTCTAGCTCTTTTTCTCTGAGCTTCCATTTCTTTTTCAAAGCCCTTTTGATCCACTTTAATTCCCTCTTCTGCTGCTATATCTTCTGTTAAGTCAAGTGGAAATCCATAAGTATCATAAAGACGGAAAGCATCTTGGCCAGAAATCACTTCTTTATTTTCTGCTTTTAAATTATTTAAAATATCTTCTAAAATATTTAATCCCTGCTCTAAAGTCTGAAGAAAACTTTTTTCTTCAGATTTAATAACATTTTTAACATGAGCTAACTGCTTTTTAAGATCAGGAGCAACTGCTGCTACTATTTCTGCAGTTTTTTCTACTAATTGATATAAAAATGGTTCTTTAAAACCAAGTTTACGTCCGTAACGAGCAGCTCTTCTAATTAAACGACGGATTACATAACCTCGACCTTCATTTGAAGGTAAAGCTCCATCAGAAATAGCTACAGAAGCAGAACGAATATGATCAGCAATTACCCGATAGGAAGTAAGACTCTGCTCATCTTTTTGATAGTCAATACCAGACATCTCTACTACTTGATCAATTAAAGGCTTAATTAAATCAGTTTCAAAATTAGTTTCTGTTGCTTGCAAAATAGATGCAACTCTTTCTAAGCCCATCCCTGTATCTATATTTTTATTTGGTAATTCTTGGTATTCACCAGCTTCTGTATAATTATACTGAGTAAAAACAAGGTTCCAAATTTCTAAATATCTATCACCTTCACCACCTAAAACATCTTCTTCACTTTCTCCAGCTTCAGGTCCCCGATCATAATGAATCTCAGAACAAGGTCCACAAGGGCCAGTTCCAATCTGCCAGAAATTTTCTTTTTTACCCATTCTTACAATTCTTTCTTCATCTAATCCAACTTTATCATGCCAAATAGCAAAGGCTTCTTCATCTTCTTCGTAAATTGTAATCCAAAGTCGATCTTCTTCTAATTCAAGTACCTCTGTCACAAACTCCCAGGCCCAACTAATCGCTTCTTCTTTAAAATAATCACCAAAAGAAAAATTACCTAACATTTCAAAATAGGTGTGGTGGCGAGCTGTTTTACCAACATTTTCTATATCATTTGTTCTAATACATTTTTGACTAGTAGAAATACGTGTTTTAGGGGGCTCTAGACTACCGTTAAAATAGGGCTTAAAGGGAGCCATCCCTGCATTAATCCAGAGCAGGGTTGGATCATCTTTTGGAATCAAAGGTGCACTATCTAAAATCAAATGACCTTTTGATTCAAAAAAATCAAGATAAGCCTGCCTTATTTCATCTCCACTTTTAATCATTTAAAACTTCCTTTCCTTAGATAAAGTTTATACTACTTTCAAAAATCAATTTATTTAAATTAAAACTTAAACTAATTTAATTTTAGCAAAACGACGCTTCCCAATTTGAATAATCATTCCATCTTTAACTTCAAGATCTATATTTATTTTCTCATATTTTTGGTCATCTATACTAACAGCACCTTGTTTAATCATTCTTCGAGCCTGGCTATTAGAGTCAACTAAACCAGTTGCAGCTACTAATTTAACAATCCACAGCTCTCCTGCATCTAAATCAGCTTCTGCAATTTCAATTATCGGAATATCCTCAGGTAAATTACCCTTAGAAAATACACTTTCAAATTCTCGGCGTGCTTCAACTGCAGCTTCTTGATCATGATATTCTGTTACTATCTCAGCTGCTAATTGTTTTTTAAGCTCCATTGGATTAAAATCATCACGCTCCAACTTTGCCTTCATTTCGTTAAGCTTAGCAATTGAAATATCAGTTAAAAGTTCAAAATAACGGATAATCATAGCATCTGGAATTGACATTACTTTCCCAAACATATCAGCTGGCTGATCATAAACACCAATATAATTATCTAAACTTTTGCTCATTTTATTAACACCATCTAAACCTTCAAGTAATGGCATCATTAAAACAACCTGGGCTTTTTGACCATATTCTTGCTGTAACTTTCTCCCTACTAAAAGATTAAAACGCTGATCAGTACCACCTAATTCTACATCAGCTTTAATTGCTACTGAATCATAGCCCTGCATTAAAGGATAGAAAAATTCGTGAATCCCAATTGGTTTACCAGCATTATATCTTTTAGAAAAATCATCTCTTTCTAAAATTCTGGCAACTGTATAATGAGCTGAAAGTTCTAAAACATCAGCAAAATCCATTTCTTTTAGCCAATCTCCATTAAAAACAACTTTTGTTTTTTCTGGATCTAAAACTTTAGAAAATTGTTCTTGATAAGTTTTGGCATTTTCCAAAACTTCTTCTTTAGTTAATTGATTTCTAGTTTCTGACTTCCCAGTTGGGTCTCCAATCATGCCTGTAAAATCTCCAATAATTAAATAAACTTGATGTCCCAAATCTTGAAACTGCTTTAATTTACGCAGTACAACCGTATGTCCTAAATGAATATCTGGAGCAGATGGATCTAAACCTAATTTAACTCTTAAAGGTCTATTTTCTTTTTGAGCCTCAATTAATTTTTGCTTAAGATCTTCTTCAGAGATAAGGTCACTTACCCCTCTTTTTAATATTTTTAACTGTTCATTAATTTCCATAAAAAATACCTGTTCCTCATTTTTAGCAACAGGTAGTTCACCTCCTGTATCCTTTGTCATTTAATTATAACAGATAGATTAATTACTAACAAGGGGTACCATAAACAGTTGTTTTATGTTATAATATTTTATTGATAGGAGGTTTGTTAATGAAGAAAAAAACAAAGGCAATATTTTTAATAACTTTTTTATTAATTTTTGCCCTAGGAACAGGCGCTATTTTAGGTGCTATAACTTGGATAATTCAGGATACACCTGATATTAGTGGTTATAAAGGTTCAAGTGAAGCTACTTTAATTTATGATTCAGATGGTGAACTATTAACCAAATTATTTAAAGAAAATAGAGTTTATGTTCCCTTAGAGAGAATACCAGAAGATTTAAAAAATGCAATTATAGCGATTGAAGATACTAAATTTTATGTTCATCATGGTATTGATTTTTGGGGAATTGGAAGAGCTTTTATTAATAATATTATGAAAGGTGATTTGCGAGATCAAGGTGCAAGTACTATTACTCAACAGTTAGCAAGAAACTCATTTTTATCTTTAAATAAAACATATTACCGTAAAATTCAAGAAGCTTATCTTGCAGTTCAATTTGAAAGATTATATACCAAATCTGAAATCTTAGAAATGTATTTAAATGAAATCTTTTTAGGTCATAGTGCTTATGGTGTGGAAACAGCTTCTCTTCAATATTTTGGTAAAAGCGTAGAAAATTTAGACTTAGCAGAGGCTGCTTTAATTGCTGGTTTACCACAATCACCAAATAATTATTCTCCTTTAAGAAACCCTAAACTAGCTATTAAACGCAGAAATATAGTTTTAGACCGAATGTATGAACTTGACTATATTAGTCAAAAAGAAAGAAATAAAGCTAAAAATGCTAAATTAAATTTAAAAACTGTTAAAAAGGAAGAAAAGGAAAAAACAGCCCATTATTTTGCTCTCTATGTTAGAGATCAATTAATAGATCGCTTTGGGGCTGCCATGGTTTATAATGGAGGACTCCAGGTCCATACCACTTTAGACTCTAAAATGCAAAAATTAGCTGAAAAAACCGTTAATGAAAAAATAAAAAGTGGATTTATACCCTCTTTCCAAAGTCAACAAGGAAAAAATATGCAGCCACAAGTTTCTCTAATTAGTTTAGATGTAAATAATGGAGCAATTAGAACCATGATTGGTGGTCGAGGAACTGATCAATTTAATCGAGCTTATCAAGCTGTAAGACAGCCAGGTTCTGCCTTTAAACCAATGGTCTATTCTGCTGCTCTCATTAAAGGTGGATACACAACAGGCTCTGTAATCAATGATTTACCAATGCTTGCTTCAAAATCTGATAAAAATGATGAACTAAGTATTTGGCCTAGAAATTATGGTGATCGTTATCGAGGCTTAATTAATTTAAATACTGCCTTAACTAATTCTGTCAATATAGCTGCTGTTAAATTAATAAAAGATATTGGAGTAGAAAATGTTGTTGATTTTAGCCAAAAACTTGGAATTTCAACTTTAACTAAAGATGATGGTTTAGCTGATCATTATTCTTTAGCTCTTGGTGGTTTAAATCGAGGTGTAACACCAATAGAAATGGCATCTGCTTATAGTGCTTTTGCCAATAAAGGGATTTATACTGAACCTCATGCTATTACTAAAGTTTATGATAAACATGATAAATTAATTTATGAAGCAAAACCTAAAAGTAAAATGGTTATGTCAGAAGCTGACAGTTATTTAATAACTTCCATGTTAAAAAGTGTTGTTAATAATGGAACTGGACATCGAACTCAAATAAAAAATAGGGATGTAGCAGGTAAAACTGGTACTACAAATGATTATACTGATGCCTGGTTTGTTGGCTATACTTCTCAAATTGCTACAAGTGTCTGGATTGGTGAAGACACAAGACGTTCCATGGAATATGATGTTAAAACTGTAAGTAGTGGTGAAGCAGCTCAAATTTGGGGAGATTATATGAGGGCAGCTGTAAAAGATATGCCTATTATTAATTTTCAAATGCCTGAAAATGTAATTGAAGTAGATGTAGATCCTTATACAGGTCTACTTTCAAATCAATATTCTCCTAGAATAGATGTTCTTCCTTATAAAAAAGGAACTGAGCCAACTAAAAAAGAAAGTTTACATGGTCCTGTAGAAACAGTAAAAGTTGACAAAGTTAGCGGAATGTTAGCAACTGAAAACTGTCCTGCTGAGCAAGTTGAAGAAAGATATTATATTAAAGATTCTGGAATTCGAATTGGACCAACTCAAAAATGGTTTAAAGAAAGCAATCCTAATAAAGAATATAGTGAGCTGACTAAAGGAACATATACTGTCAATACTGGTGAACCAGTACAAGAAATAGACAGAGAATATGGAATTCCAAAAACAAAAAGAAATGGTAATCCTCGTTATGAAACTAAAACAAATAGAATTTGTAATCTACATCCTGCAGCTGAGCCCTTAACGGAAAATCAGGATACGGAAAATAAATCTGATTCAGATTCTAATTCAAATCAATCAAATAGTAGAATTAGAAATTTATTTGATATTTTTGGCAATAATTAAGTTTATATTAACAAAATAAATTAAAAGAACTGCTCTTTAATAAAGAGCAGTTCTTTTTTATTAGAAAAATTAAAGTTTCACTAAAATAATTTTATTTAATTTTAACTATAGTTACTCCCATACCGCCTTCTTTTTGACGGCCTAAACGATAATCTTTAGCATGAGAACTTTTTTCTAAAACTTCTTCAACTGCTTGCCGAAGAGCACCTGTACCTTTACCATGTACAATTTCAACTTCATTTAAACCAGCTAAAAAAGCATCATCTAAATATTTATCAACTTTATACTGAGCTGCTTCATATCTTTCTCCTCGTAAATCAAGCTTTGGAGAAACATGTTGTGATTTTTGAACTCTATAATTTTTTAATTGTTTTTCTTCATTTTCAGTTGGAATATCAACTTTAACTAAATCAGCTAAAGATGCTGTAACTTGCATAATTCCAGCCTGAATTTTAGCTTCTTTTTTATCTTGATCAATATTTATGATTTCACCTTTTCGACCAATACTATGGACCCTTACTTGATCTCCAACTTCAAACTTTGAAGCAGAAATCTTAGCTTCTTCTTTTTCATTTTCAGCTTCTAAAACCTGACTTAATTCTTTCAAGTCTTGATTAGCAGAAGTCTGAGCTCGATCTACTTCTGACCTTTGATTATAATTTTTCCCTTTTAAATTAGAAATTATTCTTTTAGCTTCCTTTTTTGTCTCAGTTACAATTGCTTCAGCTTCTTTTCTAGCAGCTTGAATTTCTTCTTCATGTTTTTGCTGCTGCTCTTTAATCATTTTTTCATATTTTTCTTTTAGTTCTTTTTCTCTATTTCTATATGCTTCCATTTCGTGACGAAGCTTTTGATAACGATTTCTTTCTTGATTTAATTCATTAATTATATCTTCTACTTTAATTTCTTCTTCACTTAAGAGACTGCGGGCACGATCAATTATTTCCTCTGGAATCCCCAATCTAAGAGCTATCTCAAAAGCATTTGAACCTCCAGGTACACCCATAATTAATTTATAAGTTGGCTTTAAAGTGTCAAGATCAAATTCAACCGAAGCATTTTCGACCTCTTCTGTTCCATAAGCATAACTTTTAAGCTGACTATAATGAGTTGTAGCAATAGTAGTTGCTTTTTTTTCTTGTAATTTTTCTAAAATAGAAATTCCTAAAGCTGCCCCTTCTTCAGGATCTGTACCAACTCCAAGCTCATCCATAAGAACTAAAGTTGAATTATCTGATTCTGCTAAAAATTTTCTAATGCGATGCATATGAGAAGAAAAAGTACTTAAACTTTGTTCTATACTCTGCTCATCTCCAATATCAGCAAAAATCTTATTAAAAATTGAGATAGTAGAATTAGCAGCTGCCGGAATATGAAGTCCTGTTTGAGTCATTAAAGTTAATAATCCCACAGTTTTTAAAGCAACAGTTTTACCACCTGTATTTGGTCCAGTAATTACTAAAGTAGCAATATCATTACCAAGTTTAAGATCAATAGGAACTGGCTCTTCACCTAAAAGAGGATGACGAGCTTTTTTTAATTCAATAATTCCACTCTCATTGACTTCAGGTTGATTACAATCAAAATCAAGACTAAATTTAGCTGCTGCTGCCAAACTATCTAAATTACTAATAATCATTAAATTTCTTTTAATAATATTTTCACTTTGAGCAATCTTAGAACTAAGCATCTGCAAAATTCTTTGAATTTCAACATTTTCTTTAGCTTGAACTTCTCTTAATTGATTATTTAATCTAACAACTGCCATTGGTTCCATAAAAAGAGTTAACCCACTAGCAGATTGACCATGTACTATTCCATCAAAACTATTCCGCTTTTCTTGTTTAACAGGAACAACATAACGATTTTCTCTTCTAGTAACAATATTTTCTTGTAATATATCTTGGTATTTTTTACTTTTAATAATAGAATCTAATTTATCCCGAATAGAATTTTCTATAGATTCGATTTGTGCTCTTAAGGAGCGCAGTTTATTACTGGCTTCATCGGCAACTTCATTATATTCATTAAGACAGCGGTCAATTTCTCTCGCTAAACTTGGAGTAGTTTGCAAATCTGAACATAAATCATAAATCTTTTGATATTCTCTTTCAATAATACGGGGATCAAGATTAGATTTTATACCATTTAAATAACGCTTTAATTCGAAAACAGCTCTGATTGTATTTCTAACTCTACTAATCGCAGTTGTAGAAAGCACAGAACCTTTAGCTGCTTTTTTTAAATCTTCCCTAATATCTCGTGCTCCCCCAAAAGGAGGATTAGAAAATTCTACTATCATTGATTTTAAAGCACTTACCTTTTCTAATCTATCTTTAATATATTCAGCATTATTTACTGGTTCTAAATTTTGTATAATTTCTTTACCAATTTTGGTTGCTGCCCGTTGAGCAGTCATTTTAATTATCTTTTTATATTCTAATACTTCCAGACTATGTTCTTTCAACTTAAATACCTCCGGAATTAATTTTATTTACTTAATTAATCTTCATTTTCAATAAATACTTATTTAATAAAAGCTCTTAGTTCTGCTAAAGAAAAAGTATTTATTACATCTTCTTTTTCTAACCAAGCTCTTCTTGCAGTAGCAATTCCAAGTTCTATATCTTGATACTCTTTATAATGGTGAGCATCAGTATTAAGAGAGATTTTCACCCCTGCTTTTTTGGCTTTTCTTGCCCATTTAGAATTTAAATCTAAACGCTGTGGTGAAGCATTAATTTCTAAAGCTGTTTTGTTTTTGGCAGCAGCAGCAATTATTTTATCTAAATTAACTGCATAAGCTTCTCTCCCACCTAAAATTCGACCACTTGGATGTCCAATTAAATTCACAAATGGATTTTCAATTGCTTTAATGATTCGAGCAGTCATTTCTGCTTCAGATAAATTAAAATTACTATGAACTGAAGCAATAACAAAATCTAACTTTGCTAATAGTTGATCTTCAAAATCTAATTGACCATTTTTTAAAATATCAACTTCTATCCCTTTTAAAATAGTAAAATCATCTATTTTTTGATTAAGTTCTTCAATTTCTGTTAATTGTTTTTCTAATTTTGCTACTGAAAGCCCACCAGCAATTGTTAAAGACTGTGAATGATCAGTTACAGCAAGGTATCTATAATTTCTTTTTTTCGCTGCTTCTGCCATTTCTTTAATGGTGAAAACACCATCACTATAGTTAGAATGAAGGTGTAAATCACCTTTAATATCTTTTAATTCTATACTAGTTGGTAATTCACCTTTTTGGGCTGCTTCAATTTCTCCCTCATCTTCTCTTAATTCAGGTATAATATAATCTAAACCTAAAATTGAAAAAATATCTGCTTCAGATTCAATTAGTTTTTTACTACCATCTTTTTTAAATAATCCATATTCGCTCAACTTTAAATTATTATTTTTAGCCAACTGCCTCATTCTCACATTATGAGCTTTAGAACCAGTAAAATAATGGAGAGCAGATGGGAACTCTGCTTGACTAACTAAACGAAAGTCAGTCTGTACTCCTGCTTCTGTTCTAATACTTACTTTTGTTTTTCCAGCTCCAATAACTTCTGCTGTAAAATCTAAATTTTTTAGTTTAGCTGCTATTGCTTCTGGTTGAGAAGTAGCAATTAAAATATCTAAATCGCCTGTCATTTCTTTAGCTCGACGGCTACTTCCACAAACTTCTATTTGGCTAAATAAACTAGAATCTACCTGATGCTTAATCTTTTTTATTATTTGATTGGCAGTCTTTAAAGCTTTATTTAAATTAATTTTATCTACATATTTTTCATGATTTTTGAGAGCTTTAAGTAATTTAGCTTCTGATTTTTTACCAAAACCTTTCAGTTTTTGTATTTTTCCTGTTTGCAAAGCTTTTTCTAATCTTTCTAAATCTTCTATTTCTAATTCATAATAGAAACGGTGAGCGGTTTTAGGACCAAGACCCTGAATATTTGTCATCTCAATGACTCCAGGTGGAAGTTCTGCTTTAATTGCTTCCATTTCTGAAATACTTCCGTTTTCTAATAACTCAGTAATTGTTTCAGCTATACCACTACCTATACCTTTAATTTCTTTTAATTCATTAGTAGCTACTAGCTCAGATATTTTAGTCTGATAAGATTCAATTTGACGAGCAGCATTAGTATAGGCCTTGATTTTAAAATCATTTTCTCCTTTAATTGCCATTAAATCAGCAAACTCTGACAGAATTTTCGCAATTTCTTTGTTATTAATTTTTTTCATTTTCCACCTCTCATTTAAAAGTCAATTAGTATAGATAAGATGCTAAAAGGCCATGAAAATTTCATGGCCGAAATATTTCCTCGATCTTTGATTGTATTAAAGGAGATGCTTCAATAATTCTCTTTGCTAAAAAAGAATTATTTAAAACATCATTAATTTTATGATATGGTATTTGGGCCAGAATTAAGATTAATAAATAAACAATAATTCCAGCCTTTAAGATTCCAATCAAAAAACCTGCTGCATGGTCTACTGGCTGCAAAAAGATAGCATCTACTATTTTTTTAAAAGTAATTCCTAAAATATGAATTATTATATTAACCACAATAAAAATTATAGCAAAAGCAATAAACTGCAAAAGTGAAATTGATAAATCTAAATAAGGTGCTATAAATTGAGTAAAATATTCATATTGTCTGACTGCTACAAATAAAGCCGCTAGTAAACCTAAAATTGTACTTGTTTGATCAATAAATCCTCTTTTAAAACCATTATAACCAAAAAAGAGGAAGATTACTAAAATAATTAGATCGAGGAAGTTAATAGTATCCAATTAATCTACCTCCTCTAGTAAGGTATTTAATTCTTCATTTTCTTCTCTCAATTTTTTTAATTCTTGATGTAAACTTTGATTAGCGTCTTTTAATCTTTCTTTTTCTGTTTTTAAATCTAAAAATTCACTTTTTAATTTAAAATATTCATCAGCCAAATTGATCATCATTAAATGTGATAACCTTCTAAATGGAAGTTTTGGATAAGCATTCTTTATTTCCTGACCCGTTTTTTCAACATGATCAGCAAGTTTATATATATATTTCTCACTGAAGTCACCAGTCACTGTAAATTGATCTCCCAAAATATTTAGTTTAAATTTTTTTCTATTTTGATTATTATTTTCTATCATTAGCAACATCTCCAGCTATAGTAGTCTACTTTATTATATTCATTACAAATAAGCAAATTCCTGCTTTAAAATTTAAATTCCTCTAATTTCTGCTGAATATTCTTTTTTGAGATGTTTTGTAATCTGATTAAAACACTGATTTACCTCTTGGTCAGTTAAGGTTCTATCTTCTGCTTGAAATTTCAATTTAAAAGCTACGCTCTTATAGCCAGCTTTAATTTGATCTCCTTGATAAATATCAAATAACTCTAAATTCTTTAAGATTAAACCACCTTGTTTTTTGATAGCTGTATAAATCTCACCAACAGCTATATCTGCAGCCATCACTAAAGCTAAATCTCTAACTAAAACTGGATATTTGACTAATTTTTCATATTGATAATTTTGCTTAGAATTAAGTTCAAATAAAAGATCGAAATCAAGCTCAAAAATACTTGTTCCAGCTGGTAAATTATTTTCTGATGCCAATTCTGGATGTATTTCTCCTATAAAACCAAGCTTTTGACCAGTTTCGTTTTTAATTACTGCCTTTCTACCAGGATGCAGAAAATCGGTCTGCTCTAAATCAGAGCTGAATTTATAATCTCTAATTTGTAGTCTAGCAAATAATAATTCTAAAACTCCTTTTAATTCAAAAAAGTTGGGCGCTCCCTGCTGCCAGAGATCATTATCTTGACCAAAAAGACCACCACTAAGTTTATTTAACTCTTCTGGTTTTTCAGCCTGAGCTGAATTTCTAAAAACTGTTCCTATTTCAAAAATAGACATTTCTGATTCTTGGCGCCTTGCATTTTCAGATAAAACATTTATTATTCCTGGCAAGAGGGTTGTTCTTAAAATAGCAAAAGACTCATTTAAAGGATTTTTAATTCTAACAAATTTAGCATAAGTTTGAGATTTAGTTAAATTTAAAGCTTGATAAAGTTTTTTAGCTTGTAAACTATATGTTATAACTTCATCTAAACCACCTGCTTGTAATATTTTCTTTATCCGAGCTCTAAATTTCTGTTTAGCTGTTCTTTTGCCACGCTGTTTGGAAATTGGTCTAGTTGAAGGTATTTTATTATAACCATAAATTCTAGCTATTTCTTCTACTAAATCAGCACTTTTTTCTACATCTGTTCTATAAGAAGGAACAGTTACTGTGCAAACTCCAGCTGCTGAAGATTCAACTTCAAAACCAAGTCTAATTAAACTTGCCTTGATTTCTTTTTCTTTAAGCTCTAATCCTAAAAGCTGATTCACTCTTTTAGTTTTTAAAGTGATTTCAGCTGCTTCATATTTAACAGGATAATTATCAATTATACCAGGTACTACTTTAGCTCCATCACATTTAGCTAACATTTGACAAGCTCGATTATTCGCTTCAATTGCCTTTTCAATATCTACTCCTCTTTCAAAGCGATGAGATGAATCAGAATGCATAGCTAATTTCTTAGCAGTTTTACGAATACTAACTGGATTAAAATAAGCAGATTCAATTAAAACATTGGTAGTTTCTGCTGTTACTTCAGTATTTGCTCCACCCATTACTCCTCCAACTGCAACTGCTTTTTCTGGATCAGAAATAACTAACATTTCAGTATCTAAACTTCTTTCTGTTTCATCTAAAGTTATCATTTTTTCTCCAGCTTCTGCTCTTCTTACTATAATTTTACCTTCTTTTATTTTATCATAATCAAAAGTATGCAGTGGCTGATTATATTCCATTAAAACAAAGTTAGAAATATCAACAACATTATTTACTGGTCTAATACCAGCAGCTTTTAAGCGTCTTTTTATCCATTCTGGAGACTCTTTAATTTGAACATTTTTAACTAAACGAGCAGTATAACGTTGACATAATTCAGGATTTTTGATTTCTACTTCTAAATAATCATTAATATTACCTAAATCTTCTGCTTCAGTAAAAGAAATTGGAGGGGTAATTAATTTTTTTTCTGTTGCATATAAAGATTTTATTTCTCTTGCAACCCCAATCATTCCTAAACAACGTGCATAATTAGGAGTTAAATCTAATTTAAATATATAATCATCTAGTTTTTTATATTTAGCAAAATTAAAGCCTAAAGGAGCCGATTTAGCTAAAACCATAATTCCTGGTGCTTTTTCTGCTTGTAAACCTAATTCATCTTTAGAACAAATCATTCCTTGAGATAGCTGACCTCTTAGTTTAACCTCTTCAATTTCCATACCGCCAGGTAATTTAGCTCCTACTGGAGCAAAAGGAACCATTTGTCCACTTTTAACATTTGAAGCACCAGTAACGACTGGAATTAAATTTCCTTCTTTTTTAGTTTTTAGCATACAAATTACAAGTTTATCTGCATTTGGATGTTTTTTAATTTTTTCTATTTTAGCAATTATTATATCTTCTAAACCTTCTCCTAAATACTCTACTCCTTCAACTTCCAAGCCAGCCATGGTTAATTTTTCGGAAAGGTCTGCAGGAGTAAAATCTATATCGATATATTTTTTTAACCAATTATATGATATTTGCAAATTTATCATCCTTTCTTTTTCTAAAAATTAGCATTAAATTTATTTAAAATTGTTCTAAAAATCTTTTATCATTTTCATATAAAACTCTAATATCATCAATTCCATATTTTAATAAAGCCAATCGATCAAGTCCGACTCCAAAAGCAAAACCACTATAAATCTCGCTATCATAACCAGATTTTTCTAATACATTTGGATGAACCATTCCAGCTCCCATAATTTCTAGCCAACCAGTTTGAGAACATAGAGAACAGCCATCTCCTCCACAAACAATACAAGAAACATCTACCTCAGCACTAGGTTCAGTAAAAGGAAAATAACTAGGACGGAATCTAATTTTACGATCTTGGCCAAATAAAGCTTCTACTATTAATTCAATTGTTCCTTTTAAGTCACTAAAAGAGATATTTTTATCAATTACTAAACCTTCTGTTTGATGAAAAATTGGAGAATGAGAAGCATCTAATTCATCAGAACGATAAACTCGGCCTGGAGCGATAATTCTAACTGGTGGTTCTTCAGCTTCCATTGTTCTGACTTGAACTGGTGAAGTATGAGTTCTTAATAAGTAATGATCATCAATATATAAAGTATCTTGAAGGTCACGAGCAGGATGATGAGCAGGAATATTTAAAGCTTCAAAATTATAATATTCACTTTCTACTTCTGGTCCTTCTGCAATATTAAACCCTAAACCAATAAAAATATCTTCTATTTCTTTAGTTACTAATGAAAGCGGATGACTTTTACCAATCTTTAAATTACTCCCTGGTAGACTAACATCAATTTTTTCTTTTTTCAATCTTTTTTCTGCTGCCTCAGCTGCCAATTTTTGCTGATGTTCATTAATCCAGTTCTGAATTTTATTCTTTAAAATATTTGCATTTTTACCTACGATTGGTCGCTGTTCAGCCTCAATTTTACCCATTTTTGAAAAAACTGACTGAATAGCTCCTTTTTTACCTAGATACTTAATTCTTAAATCTTCTAATTGATCTAGATCTTCTACTTTTGCTAATTCTTTTTCTGCATTTTTTTCAATCGTTTTTAGATCATTTAATAGATCCAAAACCAACACCTCCATATATATAATTCTAATATAAACAAAAAAATCCCGCCCTAAAGGGACGAGATACCGTGTTACCACCCTGATTACCCTATTCATTATAATCAAAAAAATAGGATCACTTATTTTTTTAACGAAAGCTTTTAACTTCCGGAAAAGCCTACTTAAATTCAGCCTTCAGCTCCAGAGTGAACTTCACTAAAATCTAAAATTTAACTACTTTCAGCTACTGCAGTTAATCTCTTTTAATTTATTTTTTTAGTTACTCTCTCTTTCTTAGCTTTTAATTATTATATTATTTTTTTAATTATATCATAAAAGAAAGTATCTAACAAGAATCAAATTTACATTTTAACTTAAGTTCAAAAATTAATTACTTTTTTTTAAAGCTTGAGCTAATATTTCAAAAGCAATAACTGAAGCTGCTACAGCTGCATTTAAAGATTCGATTTCTCCAGCAAGAGGAATTTTTATCTTAGTCTTAGCTTTAGTTAATAATTGAGGATCTAAACCATTAGCTTCATTACCAATCATTAAAATTAACTTAGACTGATATTGATGTTCAAAATGATATTCCTCAGCTTCAATATCTGCTGCTAAAAGTTCATGATCTAAAGCTTTTTCTTTTAACTCAACTAAAAATTCTTGCTGACTTAACTTCTGTCTAATAGCAATTGAAAAGATTCCACCCATTGTGGATCTAATAACTTTTTGGTTATAAATATCAACCGATCCCTTAAGAGCAATTATTCCATCAAAACCAGCAGCGACTGCAGTTCTAATTATAGTTCCCATATTACCTGGATCCTGAATTCGATCTAAGAGCAAGATCTTATCAGCTTTATTATAAAAATCTTGACCTTTAAAAACTGATTCTTCTACAACTGCCAAAATTCCTTGAGGATTAACTGTAGAAGCAGTTTCTTTTAATAATTTTTCTTCTAAATAAATTAAATCTGCCTCTAATTTTAAAGCAGCCAATAATTTTTCATTTGCAGCTGATTTAAAAAAAGCAGGAGTGAGAAAGACCTGTTTAAAATCTGCTCCTCCTGCTAATGCAGCCTCAATAAGTCTTTTACCTTCGAGAATAAAGACTCCTTCTTTACGTCTATTTCTACTCCGATAAAGCTTATTTAGATATTTAATTTTATCATTTTGAGAACTGCTAATTATATTCATTTAATTAATTTCCTAATTTCTCTTTTGCTAAATCTACTAAATTAGCAAAACCATCAGAATCATTAACTGCAAGATCAGCTAACATTTTACGGTCAATTTCTACATTAGCTTGTCTTAAACCATTAATGAAGCGACTGTAAGAAAGACCTTCATTTCTAGCAGCTGCATTGATTCTAGTAATCCAAAGCTTTCTAAATGTTCTCTTTTTATTCCTTCTATCTCTGTAAGCATAATGAAGAGATTTCATTACTGCCTGATTTGCAGGACGATATAGTTTACTGCGGGATCCAAAATATCCCTTAGCCATCTTTAAAACTTTTTTTCTACGCTTACGCGCCTTATTTCCTCTTTTTACACGTGGCATCTTAAATGACACTCCTTCCAAAATTTTAACATCTATTATTTTTTATCTTATTTTATTAATTACTATCTGTGTAACAACTTTTTGTATTTCTTTTGATATGGTTTACTTAATAATTTAGCTTGACGTAAATTTCTTTTTCTATTACCAGATTTCTTGGTTAAAATATGACTGTGAAATCCTTTGTGGTGCTTAAGCTTACCACTACCTGTAGTTTTTACTCTTTTAGCTATACCTTTGTGTGTTTTTTGCTTTGGCATGATTTAACCTCCTAATACTATAATAATTAAAATATCCTGGCAAATAATTATTTATTTAAGCACTAAGTTATTTTATTGACTCTTATTTATCACTTTCTGGAGTTAGAAACATCATCATATTTCTACCTTCCATCTTAGGCTTACTTTCTACTTTACCGATATCTTTGGTTTGTTCAATTAAACGATCCATTAAGTCATAGCCTAACTCTTTATGCATCATTTCTCTTCCTCTAAAGCGAATTCTAACTTTGACTTTATCTTTGTTATTAAGGAATCTACGGGCCTGCTTTAATTTAACATTAAAGTCATGATCTTCAATTTTAACACCCATTTGCACCTCTTTAACATTCATTACATTTTGGTTCTTTTTGGCTTCCTTTTCTTTCTTAGCCTGTTCATACTTATACTTACCATAATCCATAATTCTACATACAGGTGGATTGGCCTGTGGAGCAACTTCTACTAAATCCATACCATATTCTGCGGCACGATCCAATGCATCATCCAATGACTTGATACCAATTTGCTCTCCTTCTTGATCGATCAGACGAACTTTTCTTGATCTAATACGATCATTAACTCTTAAATCTTTAACGATATTTATGCACCTCCTGAGTGATATAAAACAAAATATAAATAAAAAAAACGAGTGATAAAAACCACCCGTTAAATTCCATAATCAGCTAAAAATAGACTATCTGCTAAGATAGATCTACTACTTCCTCAGCAATTAAAATTGCAGAGGAAACTGATATTAACCAGTTTAACTGGTGAGAAACAGGTGTTTCTACTTTATTTTCCTTATTAAGTATAGCATAGACGATGATTACTGTCAAGAAAAATACTTCTTTTAACTAAATTTAATTTGAAGTATTTTTCTTGATCAGTTTTAATTAAATAATTAATAATTAAAGTTCTATATCTTCAGTATTAATGTTTTTAGCTGCAATCTCTTCTAAAATATTTTCTTTAAATTCAGCTAAATTACTTGTTCCTAAATCTCCCTCTCGTCTATCACGTACAGAAACAGTACCATTATCTTCTTCTCTACTACCAACAATTAACATATATGGAACTTGCTTAACTTGAGCATCCCTAATCTTATAGCCAACTTTTTCAGAACGACTATCAACCTCTACTCTTATTTTTTCCTGTTTAAGTTCTTCTTTAACCTGCATTGCATAATCAATTTGATCATCAGAAACTGGAATAATTTCTACTTGTACTGGAGCCATCCAAGTTGGAAAAGCACCTGCAAAGTGTTCAATCAAAATACCAATAAAACGTTCAATACTACCATAAATTGCCCGGTGAATCATTACTGGACGGTGTTCTTCTCCATCTTGACCAATATAATTTAAATCAAATCTTTCAGGCATTTGAAAATCAAGCTGAATAGTACCACACTGCCAAGTTCTACCAAGACTATCTTCTAAATGAAAATCAATTTTGGGACCATAAAAAGCTCCATCTCCTGCATTAACTTCATAATCTAAATTATTTTTTTCTATAGCATTTTGGAGAGCATCTGTAGCCTTATTCCAGAGTGCATCATCTCCCATTGCTTTTTCTGGCTTAGTACTAAGTTCTACATTATAATTAAAGCCAAAAGCACTATAAATTTTATCTACTAATTTAATAACTCCACTTAACTCAGTTTCAATTTGGCTTGGAAGACAATAAATATGAGCATCATCTTGAGTAAAGCTTCTAACTCTCATTAGACCATGTAAAGCACCTGACATTTCATGACGATGAACTAAACCTAATTCTGCCATTCTGATTGGTAGCTCACGATAACTATGCATTGAATCTTTATAAACTAAAATTCCACCAGGACAATTCATTGGTTTAACTGCATGTGCTTCTTCATCAATTTTTGTAAAATACATATTATCTTGATAATGATCCCAATGACCTGATTGATGCCAAAGTGACTCATCTAAAATGATTGGAGTCTGAATTTCTTCATAACCAGCTTGATAATGTTCTTCTTTCCAAAAATCAACTAAAGCATTTCTAAGAGCCATTCCTTTAGGATGGAAAAATGGAAAACCTCTACCTTCATCCTGCATACTAAAAAGATCAAGTTCTTTACCTAGTTTTCTGTGATCACGTTTTTTAGCTTCTTCTACTCTATTTAAATATTTTTCTAAATCTTTTTCTTTAGCAAAAGCTGTCCCATAAATTCTCTGCAGCATTTGATTATTTTCATCTCCACGCCAATATGCACCTGCTACATTAAGAAGTTTAAATGCTTTAACATAACCTGTAGATGGTAAATGAGGACCACGACAAAGATCAACATAATCACCCTGAAAATAAAAACTTATCATTTGATCATCAAGTTCATCTATTAATTCTAATTTATATTTTTCATTACGAGATTTCATTAATTCAAAAGCTTCTTCTCGTGGTAATACTTTTTTTTCTATTTTAATAGCTTCTTCAATTATCTTCTTCATTTCAGCTTCTATTTCAACTAAAGACTCTTCATTAAAAGTTTCTTCTAGATCAAAATCATAGTAAAAACCATCTTCAATAGCTGGACCAATAGCAACTTGAACATTATCATAAAGTCTTTTAACAGCCTGAGCCATTACATGAGAAGCAGTATGTCTAATAATCTCTAAAGCTTCTTGACTATCAATTGTAATAATAGAAAGTTCTACATCTTTTTCAATTTTAAAATCGGCATCTACCTCTTTTTCATTTACAATACCAGCAATAGCATCCCTACCTAAACCACTACCGATTGAATAAGCAACATCTTTAATTGTCACTCCTGCCTCATATTCTCTAACTGAACCATCTGGCAGTGTTACTTTAACTTTTTCCATTTTATTTCCTCCTCATAAAATTAATCTTAATTGTTATTTTAATCAATAGTTTAAATAAATTAGTAATTAGCCTTTAAAAAATAAATAATCGCTTAAAAATCAAAAAAATCCCTCATCTCATTATAGAGACGACGGATTGCGCGGTTCCACTCTAGTTAATACTAATTTTAATATTCTATAAAAATAAATATACTAAAATCAATATTCACTTAATAAGATAACGGTTTAACCGAATAGAAATACTTAATTCTTTCTATCTGCTCCAGGGTGGTTTTCAATTAGTAATTAGTTATGTGCTTTCAGCCAATGACACAATTCTCTTTTAACAATTAGCAAAATTTACTCTTCCCTATCAAAACATTTATATTATTTATTTTTTATTATTATATTCTTAAAAAGCTAAAAAGTCAAATAAAAATTTCTTAGGTATAAAAAAAATCCACAAAATTGTGGAAAAAATGGTGCCGGGGGTCGGGCTCGAACCGACACGGGAATAAATTCCCACCGGATTTTAAGTCCGATGCGTCTGCCAATTCCGCCACCCCGGCAAACTATTAAAATGGTGTTGGTAAGTGGATTCGAACCACTGGCCTCTACGATGTCAACGTAGCGCTCTGACCAACTGAGCTATACCAACTTAAATTTTATTTAAGTTAGTAATTAAAAAGATAATAAAAATATACATAAAACTAATAATTTAATTTCTAAAAAAAATGGTGCCGGGGGTCGGGCTCGAACCGACACGGGAATAAATTCCCACCGGATTTTAAGTCCGATGCGTCTGCCAATTCCGCCACCCCGGCAAACTATTAAATATGTATATGATTAAATTTGCAACATTTATATTATATCAATAAATACAAACTTTGTAAAGTAAAAAAACAAAATTTATATTGGAGGCGGCAGACGGATTTGAACCGACGAATAAAGGATTTGCAGTCCTCTGCCTTACCACTTGGCTATGCCGCCCGGATGCAAATTAAATGGAGCGGGAAACGAGATTTGAACTCGCGACCCTCACGTTGGCAACGTGATGCTCTACCACTGAGCTATTCCCGCAAAAAATGGTGGTGGGAGACAGAATCGAACTGTCGACACGTGGATTTTCAATCCACTGCTCTACCGACTGAGCTATCCCACCAAAATGGCGGAGGAGACGGGATTTGAACCCGCGATCTCCGGCTTGACAGGCCGGCGCGTTAAACCGCTACGCTACACCTCCGTGTGAGTCAAGAAGTAAATACAGAAAATAAAAAATAAGACTTCTCAGATTAACTTCTTTTTAACTTCTTTTATTAAATTTAAAAATTAAAATGGTGGGCGAAACAGGGCTCGAACCTGTGACCCCCTGCTTGTAAGGCAGGTGCTCTCCCAACTGAGCTATTCGCCCATCAGCTGTAATTAAAAAGCATAATTACTGCGTCAGCAATAACTAGTATATATAAAAAGCCAGTTTAAGTCAAAATCCAAAATAGCTTTTATGAGGCAATTAAATTATTTTAAAGTCAATATACTACTATATTCTTAATAAATCGACCCTAGATAATTTTTTCTCAAACAGCTGATTTCTAAAACTAATCTATAAATTCAACCTTTAAATCTGATGCATTTCTAAAATAATCAAATAATTGAGTAGCTAAAACTGGACTAATATTTGTTTCAATAGAATTATAACTTTCTTTTAGAGTATTATAGATTTCTTTTATATTAAATAATATATTCTGAGATTTTAATTTAGTAAGTGTAGAATTAATTACCATTTTCTGTCTTTTGATTCGAGAACTATCTTTATAGTCTTGAAGTCGGACAAAATTAAGAGCTTCTTTACCAGAAAGTAAATTTTCTCCCTTTTTCAAATCTAAACCCAAAGCAGGTACCTTTAGAGCTTGTTTCAGCTCAACTTCAATACCTCCTAATTCATTAATTATTTTTTCAAATCCCTGATAATCCAGATATAAATAAAGATCACTTTCGACACCTATCAGCTTATTAACTGCTGTTTGCAATTTTTGATTCTTATATTTTTTTAATGGTTTTTGTTTATAATTAAGCTCTTCATCTATTTTTTTTAATTTAATTTCATCTTTATTTGCATTTAAACTAATTAAAATTATAGAATCTGCTTCAACTGAACCAAGTGCAACACTCTCTTTATCATCAAGACCAACAAACAATAAATTCAAATTTTCTTGGAGTTTATTAACTAAATCTTGTTCTGTATTCAAATTATTTTCTTGATCTGAAGCTTGATTTAAAGGACCAGAATCATTTTCTTTGTTATTTAAAGTTCTATCTTCTCCAATTTTTTCTTCTGCAAAAGGCTTTAAACCACTTTCTAAATAATAACCACTAACCCCAATAAAAACTAAAAGTAAAACTACTAAAATAATAAAAAACCATTTGTATTTCTTTTTCGAACTTTGTTTTTGTTCAGAATTATTTTCTGCCAAGATTATTGCCTCCTTTTATTAGCTATATTCATCATATTCGTGATTATATTCTTAATTCCTGCCTTAAAGTAATTTATTTACTATTTTAAGAATTTTTTATCAAAAATTATTGACATAATTATTTTTTATGTTATAATATATAATTGTTGTGCCGAAGTGGCGGAACTGGCAGACGCGCAGCGTTGAGGGCGCTGTGGGCCTTGGCCTGTGAGGGTTCGAATCCCTCCTTCGGCACCATTTTTATTTAATCAGATAATTTACCCCCAAGTTTTGCCTGGTAGTGCAGGTTTCTTGGGGGTTTTTGTATTTTAACTGTTTTTTTATAATTTCATTCTAAAATTTTATAAACCCGTAAAATGAGTTATATCTAAGTATTCTATAGCAATAAATAACAAAGCTGCTGAAACAATTGTTCTGAAAACAAATTCTAGCTTGCCTCCTGTTCTGATTAAAGGAATTCTGATTTTCTTTTTATAAGGATATAACAGCGGCACACCTGCCTTAGTTATTAAATCAGTTAATAAATGACTTAAATAACCAAGATTAAACATTGTTAATATTTTAAAGCTTAAATTAAAATAATCTAATAAAAAGTAAATTAAAAGAGAAATAATACCCATTCCTAAAAAACTGTGAGTTATACCTCGATGCCCAAAAACTGATTTAATCATTTTAGAAACTACTTTTATTTTTCTACCTGCATAAGACTGAGGTTCATCTATATCTGGAATCAAAGCTCCAACTGCAGATGCTGGCAAAAGATAAATTTGGGGGTCAGCTTCTTTTAAGAGAAAAATACCTCCCACTAATAAACCACTTAAAACATGTGTCTTGTAATTCATATAACCATTCCTTTTTTTATTAATCAAACTTATAAACTGACAGAATTAACTGCCAGCTTATAAGTTAATTAATCTCGATTATTTAGTTAAATCTTTTCTGCTTTTTCATATTCTTCACCAAAAGTATCTACTTCTAAAGACTCCATTATCTGGTCTTCTCGCGGCATATCTCTGGCTCCAGTATCAACTTCAGCAATTTGATCGACAACATCTATGCCTTCAACAACCTCACCAAAAGCAGCATATTTACCATCTAAATGTAAAGAATCCTGGTGAACGATAAAAAATTGAGAACCAGCTGAATCAGGAGCAGCACTTCTAGCCATGGAAATAACTCCTCTTTTATGACTTAAATCATTATTAAAACCATTTGCTGAAAATTCGCCTGCTATAGAATAACCAGGGTTACCCATCCCAGTTCCATCAGGACAACCTCCTTGAATCATAAAGCCTTTAATTACCCGATGAAACTTAAGCCCATCATAATAATCAGTCTTTATTAATTCTATAAAGTTCCGCACAGTGTTTGGAGCCTTTTTAGGATATAATTCAATTTTAATTTCTTCTCCATTTTGCATTTTTATTGTTACTTCTGGATTTTTAGTCATTTAAAACACCTCATATTTATTTTTTGTTAAACGTACTTATTCTATTATATACAAATTAAATCAAAAATTCAAAATTGACAAGTGAAAGCTATTAATTATATAATTAATTAAATTAATTAGAAGAAGGGAGAAGAGATAAGTATGGAAAACATTTTAAAGAAAAATAATTTAATTTTTTTAGTCTTAGTTATAGTACTTGTATTTTCATTAAATGTGGGGGCGGAAAAATTTAAAATTGGGATTTCTCAATTCGTTGAACATCCATCTTTAGATTTAGCCAGAGAAGGTTTTATAGATCAGCTAGCAGAAAAAGGCTATTTAGAGGGTGAAAACCTTAATATTGAATTTCAAAATGCCCAGGCAGACTTTGCCACTGCTCAGACTATTGCTCAGAGATTTAAACAAAATAATCTTGATTTAGTTTTAGCAATTGCGACTCCATCTGCTCAAACAGCTGTTAATGTACTTTCTGATACTCCAGTTTTAATTACAGCAGTTACAGACCCAATAGCAGCTGGAATAGTTTCAAATATGAAGAAGCCAGGTACAAATACTAGTGGTACTACTGATATGAATCCAGTAGCAAAACAATTAGACTTGATTAAAAACTTCTTACCAAAAATTAAAAATTTAGGTATTTTATATAATCCAGGTGAGGTTAACTCTACTGTTCAGGTCAAAATAGCTAAACAAAAAGCAAAAGAAATGAAAATAGAACTAAAAGAAGCTACTGTCAGTAATAGCAGTGAAGTTAGTTTAGCTGTTTCTTCACTTATTGGGAAAGTAGATGCGATCTATGTCCCAACAGACAATATTATTGTTTCAGCGATGCCAACAGTATTAGAAACTGCTTATAATAATCAAGTCCCTGTTTTTACTTCAGAAAATAATTCAGTTAAACAAGGAGCAATTGCTACTTTAGGCATAGATTATTACCAGTTAGGTAAACAAACTGGTTTAATGGCTGCTAAAATATTTGCAGGAGAAAATATTTCTCAAATGGGAGTTGAATCTTCCAAACAATTAAAATTATATTTAAACAAAAAATCTGCTAGTCAAATTGGTTTAAAGATACCTCAAAATATATTAGATAATGCAGATACTATTTTTGAATAATTTTTATATAGTTTTAAATAAAAATAAATAAAAAAAGAAGCCAGGCAATTTGCCTGGCTTTAATATTCTTAAAAATGGTGGTGGGAGACAGAATCGAACTGTCGACACGTGGATTTTCAATCCACTGCTCTACCGACTGAGCTATCCCACCGAATAAAATTATGTAATTATAATAAAAATGGTTGCGGGGACCGGATTCGAACCGATGACCTCCAGATTATGAGCCTGACGAGCTACCGGACTGCTCTACCCCGCGCTATAAAAAATAAATGGTGAGCCATGGAGGATTCGAACCTCCGACAACCTGATTAAAAGTCAGGTGCTCTACCAACTGAGCTAATGGCCCATTTCTCTTGCGACGCTTTTTATAATATCAACAAATTAGCACTTTGTCAAGAAAAAAGGCAAAAAAGTTTTAAAAAATTAATTATATTACCAAAGAAAGTCCAAAAATATACTATCTCTGGTAATATAATAAAATTTAAGGTAAGTATTTTCTAGGATTAATTGGTTCACCATTTTTCAAAACTCCTAAATGGAGGTGTGGACCAGTACTTAAACCTGTACTACCTGATAAAGCAACAGTTTGACCTTTGTTAACCTCAGTTCCTCTAGCAACTGTAACTTTAGAATTGTGTCCATAAAGAGTCTCTATTCCTTTACCATGATCAATAATAACTGTATATCCAAAACCATTCATCCAGCCACTATGTACTACTTTTCCAGAAGCAGCTGCTCTAACAGCAGTCCCTTTAGGAACAGCAATATCCAGCCCATTATGAAATAATCTTGTCTTTTTAATCGGATGTGTTCTCCAACCAAAATTAGAACTTATCCTTCCTTTAACAGGCCAAATTAATGAATTTCTGCCTAAAGAAAAAGGTTTTCTTTCATAATCTTTTATAATCAGCTTATCACCAGCAAAAATTCTATTACCATTCAGATTGTTATTTCTACGAATTGTTTCGACATTAGTACCATACATTTTAGCTATAGTACTTAAAGCATCTCCTCTTTGTATTTCATAAACAATTTTTTGAGCTGAATTATTAGCTTTAACTCTTTTTTGAACTTCATCTGCTTGTTTTTCTTTTACTTCTTCATCTTTAGCTAAATTGTCAGCCTGCTTAAAATCTGTAATAGGTAATACTATCTCTTCTCCTGCCTTAATAAAATCAGAACTAAGATTATTTGCATTCATAATTTCTTCTACAGGCAAATTTCTACGTGCTGCAATAGTAGAAAGAGTGTCACCTGGACGAATTGTATAATAAATCTTAGCAGTTTTCATCTCAGTTTTAGAATTAGAGCTTTCTTTATTATCAACTGACTTAACTTTAGCAATATTTTTTCTTGGTATTTTTAAATCTTGACCAACTTTAATTTTAGCAGAACCTAAATTATTAAATTTTTTAAGCTTTTTTAAACTAATATTTTTTGAATCTGCAATTGCTGACAAAGTATCTCCTTTATCTACTACATATAATTCATAAGATACTTTTTCAGAAATCATTTCTTTTAATAAGCTGAGTGTTTTACCTCCAATAATACCATCTACTTGCAAGTTGTTTTCAGCTTGAAATTTTTTGGCTGCATCCTCAGTACTTTTCCCAAAAATACCATCAATTGCTACTTCATACCCCAAAATTTCTAAATGTTTTTGGGCTTCAATAACTTCTTTTCCTCGGTCATTTAACTTAACTTGGAAAGCAGAAACACTTATAGTTACTGCTAATAAAAACACTGAAATGATTATTAGAATATTAAAAAATTTGTTTTTTTCCATTTCTCCCCTCCTTTCTATTTACTCTATTATATAATATATTTCTAGATAAAATTTAATTTTCCTTTTTATATTTACCTTTTTTATTTAAATTAATAAAATTATTTTGCCTCAGAGCCTCATAAATAATGATTGAAACTGAATTAGAAAGGTTCAGTGATCTTAAATCATCTTTCATGGGAATTCTAATTGCTTTATCTAAATTAGACTCTAATAATGACTCCGGTAAACCAGCAGTTTCTTTACCAAATAAAAAGTAATCATCTGCTTCATATTCAAGATCAGAATATGAATTAGGTGCTTTAGTAGTGGCATAAAAAAAGCGTCCATCTTTATTTTTTATAAAGAAATCTGTTAAATTATCGTAATATTTAACATCTAATTTATCCCAATAATCAAGACCTGCTCTTTTTAAATATTTATCTGAAGTTGAAAATCCAAGCGGACGCACTAAATGAAGGGTGGAATTAGTTACTGCACATGTTCTTGCTATATTGCCTGTATTTTGAGGTATTTCTGGTTCTACAAGTACTATATTCAAATCTATCACCTATTTTTATTTTATTTTAAAAATTATTCTAATTTAAAGTTTGCTAAAGATTAATTACTAATCCATCATAAGCTGGACTTATATTTCGAGGTAAATAATCTTTTAATTTTTCATGGTCTAAATTATGTGAAATATGGGTCAAATAAGTATGTTTTAAATTTAAATCTTGACTTAATTTAACTGCCTGGTCAACAGACATATGAGTTGGATGTTCTTTAAATCTTAGAGCATCAATAGCTGCATATTCGATACCTTTTAGTAATTCTAAAGAACTTTTTGGTATTTTACTACAATCGGTTAAATAAGCGAAGTTATTAATTCTATAAGCTAGAATTTTATTTTTTCCGTGGTAAATTGGAATAGGTGTTACTTTAAGATCTTTTAATACAAATTCTGTTTTCATTTCTTTTAATATTACTTGAGGAATACCTCCACCTGAGATTTTTTTAGTAAAAATATAAGGAAAAACTCTTTTTATATTTTCTAAGGTCTTTTGATCAGCATAAACAGGCATTTCTTTACCTTGGAACCAATTTAAAGCTCTAATATCATCAAAGCCCATCAAATGATCAGCATGAGCATGAGTCATGAAAACTGAATCTACATGTTTTATTTTATTTTTAATTAACTCTAACCTCATCTCAGGTGGGGTATCTATTAATAAATTATATTCTTTACTTTTAATATGAATTGAAGTTCTCATTCTTTTATTTTTGGGATTATTAGATTGACAAACTTTACAATCACAGGCAATTACAGGTACACCATGTGAAGTACCTGTTCCTAAAAAAGTTATCTGCAAAAAAACAGCTCCTTTCATAAAAATTTTATCTCAGAAAGGGCTATTTGTCAAACTAATTTTAAGCTATGTTTAATTATTTACTAGCTAAATTTAACAAAGCAAATTAAATAATCGATTCATTTGACTGCTTAAATAATTTTTGGTTTTTAATTAAACCTTTACTCATTAAAAAATGAGCTAATTTTTTATAAACTAAAACAGTAATTACTGAATTAACAATAGCTTTAGTTAAATTAAAAGGTAAAATTCCTGGCAGCATCATTTTTAAAACTTGTTCTCGTGGTATACCATAAAAGATTGGATTTAATAATAAATTAGTACCAGCCATTAAAAAAGTCATTACTAAAGCTCCCAAAACTAAACCTTTAATTGCACCTGTTTTACTATGATCTTTTTGATAAAAATAGCCTGCTATTGCAGTGAATGAGCCTGTAGCTAAAAAATGCATAAATGCCCCAAAAGGACCTCCTAAGCCTGTAAAAACTGCCATTAAGATTGAGAGCATAAAACTTGCTCCTAAAGCTGAAGCTGGGCCAAATAAAAAGGCAATAATTAGAATTGGAATATCACCTGGTTCATAAATCAAAAATGGTAAAAACATCGGAAAACGAATAAGCAGCATTAATACTAAAGCAAAAGCTGATAAAACTGCTGTTATTGTAATTTTTTTAGTATCCATTAGTTAAACTCCTTTGTATTTTATTTATTACCTTCATGTAATTTTAAATAAAAAAATGACCCTGCATATCATAAATATACAAGGCCACTAATTATTTTAATCTTCTTTATTCCGGACTTTACCGTCGGTACTGGAATTACACCAGTTCAGCTCATGCTCGTGGACTATAACCACCGGTTTGGAATTGCTTTTTCGCTCACCAGACCCTGAAGATAATATTATTTTGTTATTAATATTATAAATAATATTTGCTCTAAAAGCAAATTTTTTAATTAATTTTTTATTTCAACTCCTGCATAAAAATGTTTTATTATTTTTTGATAATCCCAGCCAGCTGCTGCCATTCCTGCTGCTGCAGATTGATCTAAGCCTAAATTATGGCCCCAACCTGAACCATAAATATATAAATCTTTTAAATTATTAGCCTGATTATAATGACTATCAAAATAAAAACGACTATTTTTTAAGCCACCTAAAACTCTTCTAATTTGAGAAACATTGTAATCTTTTTTACCATTTTCACCATAAATAGTTAAACTGGTTATGGTTCCAGCTTTGGCTCTTTTATTAATCTTTATTTTTTTGATATTTTTTAAACCACTATTATATTCAATAACTTGAGCAGGAATTTTAATTTGCCAACGATAATTTTGACTGCGATAATCTTTAGAATATGATTCAGGAGCAGCTAAAAGCCAACTTTTTAATTCTAAAGGTGATAAGGGAAAGTTAAATTCTTGTGTCTTCATCTGATTTGAACCTCTTAAATATGGCAAATCTTGACTCCAAATTTGGTCACTTCTCTCAGTAAAGCCTCCACTATTACTACTAAAAACTGCTTCAATTATTTTATCACCAAAAATTGCTTTTTCAGCTTGAGTTGCTAGCACAGCTTTAGTTGTATTACTATTTTCACTTAAAACACCTTTATAAGCTGCACAATGCACACTAGCACAAAGGTCATAACCGTCTGCCTTATGTCGTCCTAAATTACTTAATGTATAGCTTCTAGCAGCAACTGCTTGAGCTTTTAAGGATTCTAAAGGCCAACTAGCATAAATTTCTGAAGGAACTACAGAACTTAAATAAGAGGTTAAACCTAAGTGATTGATCAAAGTGAAATTATCGCCTCTGCCCTTAATTATCATCTGCCCTCTATATTGTCTGTTTGATTTACCCTGCCAAAAATAACCTTGACCATAATTAATATTATAAATATAAAAAGATGAATTTTCTTGCTTACTATAAAACTGATATTCAAGCTGAGAACTACCAAGTTTGATTTTTTCTTGTTTATGAATCAAATAAATATCATCTGCTTCAACTTTTATTAAGTAGTTTTTTTTAGCTTCACCTCTAAATAAAATTTTATCTGCCTGAACTATAGAAAAAGAATTAGAGTACTGAAATACTAATTGTTTCTTTTTTTCTTCTAGTCCTATTCTTAAGTTTTTTTGTTGTTTAGATTCTTCTATCTTATCTATTTTTTTCCAATCCGCTTCTAAGCTAAAAGGATCAATCTCAACTGGTTTTTTTGAGCTTTCTGATTCTGAAACTAATTCTGGATATTCTTCTTGATAATAATTTATTCGAGACTTTGCTAATTTTTCAAAAAAACCATAAGCAAGTGTTTGTTGCCATAATTTATAAGCTTTTAATTCTTCACCATTTTTTTCTAACATTTCAGCCATATCCTTGAATAAATAACTTTGACTTCTCTGTTTTTGATATGAGCTTTGATAATCTTTATAAGCCTGCTTAAAGTTTTTTCTTTTTTTATTTAATTCTGCTTGCAGTAAATAAACTTCTGCTTTATTAATTTCTAATTTTTCAATTTCTCTAATATATTTTTCAGCTAAATTATAGTTTTTAATTTCTAAATTGTTTTTAATTAAATAATAATAATATTGAAAACTAAGATATTTATTTTCTAAATCTGGTTCAACTTTATTTGATAAAATAAAATTAGAAGCTTGAATATTATTAAGTTCATAGAAATTAAGAGCTAAATTTAAATAATCATAATTTTTTCCACTTAAAATTGCTAATTCTAATAGTATTTCATTTTTAGCAAATAGCTTATTTTGATCATTATAAATTACAGCTAAATTTCGACGGCTAACAAAATTAAATGGATCTAATTTAATAGCTCTTTTATAATAAGCTTCTGCTTTTTTATAATTTCCCTTATAAAAAGCCTCTTGAGCCAAAGATAAATTATTTTTCACTTCATTTTTTTGCTGAGCTTCAACATTTTCTAAAAAACTTCTTTGTTCTAACTCATAATAATAATCAGCAGCTGGTAATAAAAAACCCAGCAAAAGTGCGGTAATGATTATTATTCTAATTTTTTTTGACATTTAATACAACTCCTGAGTATTAAAGAAGATCACTAGCTATTTCTGCAAGTTCTGACCTTTCTCCCTCTTTTAACATTATATGACCTGCAATTTTTTCTCCATGAAACTGATGAGCAAGATAATTAAGACCATTTTTATGAAAATTAAGATATGGATTATCAATTTGAAAAGGGTCACCTGTAAAGATCACTTTAGATCCTTCTCCTGCGCGTGTTACTATTGTTTTAACTTCATGTAAAGATAAATTTTGTGCTTCATCAACTATAATAAATTGAGAAGGCACTGATCTACCTCTAATATAAGTTAAAGGTTCAATTTGAATTAAATCTTTATCTAATAATTTTTGATAAGCAAATTTGGCATCTTTATTTCTCTGAACAATAAAATCTAAATTATCAAAAATAGGTTGCATCCAAGGGGCCATTTTTTCTTCAATATCTCCTGGTAAAAAACCTAATTCTTTACCCATTGGCTGAATCGGTCTAGCTACTAATAAACGACTAAAATTATGTTCATCAACTACCTTAGCTAAACCAGAAGCAAGTGCTAATAAAGTTTTCCCTGTCCCGGCTTTACCAGAAATAGTAACTAATTTTATCTGATCATCAAGTAATAATTCTAATGCCATTTGTTGTTCTCTATTTCTGGCTCTAATTTTAGCAGGTTGACTTTTGTTATAATTTAAAACAACTAAATTTTCTCCATCAAATTTAGCTAAAGCAGTATTTTTATTTTGATCATCTGCTGTTAATTGAATAAATTCATTTGGATATAAAGAAAGATCCAAATCATCTAATTCTGCTAAAGCTAATTTTTGTTCTTCAAAAAATTTATCAATCATAGCTGAGCTGCAATTTATTTCTTTAAACCCAGAATAAACTTCTTCTTCTTTTAAAATAATTGAATTATGTTCTTCTGCTTCTAAATTATAGGCATCACAGATTAAACGTAAATTAATATCATCAGAGATCATTATGACCTTTTTATCTGCATTTTTTTCCTGTAAATGAAGGGCAGTAGAAATAATTCGATTATCCATTTTACTTGAACTTAAACCTTCTGGTAGTTCTAAACCACCATTAATTACAATTTTGACTATTCCACCTGAATCTAATTCTACTCCATCATGTAAATTACCTTTATTTCTTAATTCTTCTAAAATTCTAGAACTGGCTCTAGCATTAAAACCAAGATCAGAACTTTTAGTTTTTAAACTATCAATTTCTTCTAAAACTGCTAGGGGAATTACAACATCATTATCATCAAAACTATAAATGGCACGAGGATCATTTAAAAGCACATTAGTGTCTAAAACAAATATTTTTTTCATTTATATTACCTCCCACAAACTATTTTTATTTTAACTAACTCTTATTTTAATAATTATAAGAATTCTTTAATTTTCAAATGTCTGATTTTGATAATAATTACATATTTTTTTAGCAAAGCAATTTTTACAGTCTGGATTTTGAGCTTTACATAAAGCTCTGCCATGATCGATTAACCAATGGTGAAAATCTATCCAATATTTTCTAGGGATTAAATCAGTCAGCTCTTTTTCAGTTGTCGATACATTTTTACCACTACTTAAACCTAGTCTAGCTGAAACCCTAAAAACATGTGTGTCAACAGGAAAAGCTGCTTTTGCAAAAGCACTTGATAAAACAACATTTGCAGTTTTTCTACCAACACCACTTAATTTTAAAAGCTCTTTTCTTGTTTTAGGAACTTGACTATTAAATTCTTCAATTAAAATCTTAGCTGTTTTTAAAATATATTTAGCCTTATTTCGATAAAGACCTATGCTATTTATTTTTTTTTCTAATTCTTTTTGACTAAGATTTAAAATTTTTTTCGGAGTATTATAATTTTTAAATAATTTTTTTGTTACTTTATTAACCTGAATATCAGTAGTTTGAGCTGATAAAATAGTTGCAATTAAAAGTTCAAAAGGAGTTCTATAATTTAAAGCAGTACCTGGCTCTGGATAGTGTTTAGAAAATAATTTAACTAATGTTTCTACTTTTTTTCTTTTATTTGTCTTTTCAGTCAATTTATTACCTCCTATTTACTATTCTATAATTTTATTTTATCTTATTTATATTAAAAAATAAAGTTAATTAATTTTTTCTTTAATTTTTGAAATCTGGACATAAATCTAAAAAAATGTTAATATTAGCTAAAGCTAAAAAATTATTATATGAGGTGTTTTAAAAATGAAATATAATTTCGGGATAGATATTGATGGTGTATTGACAGATGAAGGACCAGATGAAAATAGTATCTGGCAACAAAAATTAAACGAGTTTCTTGATCGAGAAATTAGCTTAAAAGAAAATACTTATGATCTGCGTAAGGCCTTTGCAATTAGTGACCAAGAATTAAATGATTTTATAGAGCAAAAAATAGAAGATGTCTATAATAGTGTAGAACCAGTAGCTAAAGCTAAAAAAATACTTAAGCAGTTATCAAAAGCAGGACATAGATTGATTTTAATAACTGCTAGAGGTGCTGAGCATCGTTCTTTAACCGAAAAATGGTTAAAAAACAACAATATTCCTTTTGATGAATTACATCATGCCAAAGCAAAAGCACCAATAGCTGTAAAAAAAGAAATAGATTTATTTATTGATGATAAACAAGAAAATGCCTTAGAAGTTGCAAGTGAGAATATTCCAGTTATTTTAGTTAGTAAGTACCATAATAATAACTTCCAAGGCCATAAACAAATTACTAAAGTAAATAATTGGGATGAAATTAAAGAAAATATAAACTTATTCTTTTCTAAAAACACTCATTCCAGTAAACTCTCTTAAAATTGAAGTAAAAGGGACTTCACTATCAGGTATAGCTTTAAAATTACTTAGAATTTCTAATAAGCGCTGTGCCTGATAATAGTTTCTATTTGTTTTATCAATTTGTTTTAAAAGCGGTTCTACATAATTTTTTAATACTGATAATTCATAAATTAAAGCAGAATTAAACATAATATCTGCATTTTCTTGATAAGGGAAAATGTTTTTCTCTTCTCCCCTCCGAACACTTCTCCATAAATTTAAGGTATCTGAAGCAGATAAACCGCGATACTGATTATCCCTTACTATCCTTCTCAACAACCTTGTATCTGTGGTCGGAATTCTATTATGACAGTCAATATTTAGCTGAGTTAAAGCACTAATATAAATTTTAAATTTTAAATCTTGGGGTATAACTTCAGTTAATCTATCATTTAAACCATGAATACCTTCAATTAAAATTGGTTGATCTTCTTTTAACTGTAAAAATTTATTACTTCTTTCTCTAACTCCCTTTTCGAAATTAAATTTAGGTAATTCTATTTCTTCTCCCTGAATTAACTGTAAAAGATGATCATTAAATAAATCTAATTTTATAGCTTCTAAAGCTTCAAAATCTTTTTCTCCATTCTGATCTAAAGGAGTATTTTCTCGATTAACAAAATAATTATCGACAGAAATTTGAACTGGTCTTAAACCATTAATTTTTAATTGGGTTGAAAGCCGATGAGTAAAAGTTGTTTTACCAGAAGAACTAGGGCCAGCAATTAAAATAATTTTATTTCTAGGCATCCCACTTTTTATTTTATCTGCTATTTTAGCTATTTTTTTCTCATGTAAAGCTTCAGCTATTCTAATTATTTCATTGTGATTATTTTTTTCTACTATTTGATTTAATTCTACTACATTATTTATTCCCAAAATATTACCTAAGCGTTCATATTCTAAAAAAATATTAGCTAATTTAGGTTGTTCTTTAAATTTAGGAACTTCTTTATCACTAAAAAACTTAGGAAATAATAATACAAAACCTGGAATCCTTAAATGTAAATCAAATTCTTTTAAATAGGAAGTTGAAGGAACCATATTATAATAAAAATAATCATAATAACCATCAATTTCATATAAAGTATAATGAGCTTGATCTTGTTTTTTAATTAATTCGCTTCTAAAAGAACAATTTTCATCTTGGATTATTTTTAAGACTTCTTCTTTTTTTAATTTATGTTTTTTTATTTTATAATCTGAATTAATTATTTCCTTCATTCTATCTTTTAGCTTAAATATTTCACTTTTAGTTAAACTATCTTTATTTTCTAATTCACAATAGACACCATTACTAATAGAAATTTCTATTTTGAGAATAACTTCTGGAAAAAGTTCATAAACTGCTTTAGCTAAAACTAAATAAAGACTACTTCTGTAAATTCTATTTCCTAATTCTGAATTAATTCTAATTGGCTTGAGCTTTGCTTTTTTAGTTATTTTTTCATTTAAATTACAAACTTTATTATCAATAAAGACAGCCATTACTTCATCTAGTTTAGAAATCTGATTTTCATTTAATATATCTTTAATTTTTTTATTTTGTACCACTTCTATTTGATTTCCATCTAAATTAAGCTTCATTTTCAGCCTCCTGTTCTAAAATTTCAGTTATTTTCTTTTGATAAAATTGATCTTTTTCTTTTATAAGCTGTTTTTTTATAATCTTTTTGGCTCGTTTAAAATTTATTTTAGCCAAAGCATAAGCTGCATAATACCTAATTATAGGAGAATTGTCATCTAACTTATCAATAATTAAATCAAAATATTGTTCTTTTTTTAAATTAGCAGCTACAATTAAAGCATTTCTCAATAAAATTCGATTACCTCTCCAAACAATAGCTGTCTTTTCTAATTCAGCTGGTATTTTTTTTCTTTTCAAATTTAAAAAATAACTAAGATTTTTATTAAAAAAATTTAAATTCTTATTATTTGTGGTTAATATATTTTTGTTATAAGGACATTTCTCTTGACAAGCATCACAGCCCCAAAGATGATTGTTTATTTTTTTAATATTTTCTTCTGTTAATAAACTTTTTTTTTGAGTTAAATAAGAAATACAATCATCAGCAGCAAGTAAATAATCTTTTTTTAAAGCATCTCCTTCACAATTTTCAAGGCAAATTTTACAATTAGCACACGTATTAATTAATGGTTGATCTTTTTTTATTTTAAGATCTGTAAGTATTTCACCTAAAAATAAATAAGAACCAAAATTAGGATTGATCAACATTGTATTTTTACCTATAAAGCCAACTCCTGCTTTTCTAGCTACTTCTCTTTCTAAAAATGGAGCTGTATCAACAAAAATTTTATAATTGAAATCTTTATCAATTTTATTTTTTAAATTATTCACTAATTCTTCTAATTTATTTTCCAAATAATTATGATAATCTAAAACTGTAACATAATTTGATAAATATTGATTACCACCTTGATTATTATAACTAATAGCGGCAACTATAATCGAATTTAAATTATCAAGCTGCAGTCTTGGTTTTGTTAATTCATCCAAATTTTGATTAGTTAAAGGTTGAGGCCAGTATTCACTTTTAACTCTTTGCTCCAAAATTTTTCTTGCTTCAACTAAATCATTGCCATCAGTAATTTGACAAATATCTATTTTTAAATTTGCTGCGCTTTTTTTAACTAAACTATTAAGCTGCATTTATTTTAATCTCCTTTTCTTTCTTTAAAAGATAAAAACTATAAATTAAGCCGGCAGTCAAAGAAAGCAGAGCCCAGACAAAATACATTTTTTCTCCTCCAGCAATTTGATAAATTTTACCTCCTAATAAACTACCTGAAATAGCACTAACTCCCATAAAAACAGCTGCATAAATATTTTGACCAGTTGCTCTAAATTTTTCTCCACTTATTTGATCAACATAGTCAACTCCAACAGCAAAAAAGAGTCCAAAAGTTATACTATGCAGTATTTGAGAAACTAAAATAATTAATCTATAAGGAAATAAGGCTAAACTTAACCATCTTAAAACAAAGCCTAGACTAATTATTATAATTATTTTACTAAATTTATTATTTTTAATTATTCTATCTGAAAAGAGAAAAGCTAAAATTTCACTAGCAGAAGAAATTGTTAAAGCAATACCTAATAAAAAGGCTCCTCCACCATGATCAACTATATAAATTGGAAAATAACTATAGTTAGCATTCATTGCTGTTTGTAAAATAAAAACAAAAAACAAAAAATAAACTAGCCTCTTTTTTCTAAAAATCTTTTTAAAATCTCCTGGATCTAATACTTTAATTTCTCTTTTACTCTTTGGTAAAAATTTTAGCAAGAAAATGGAAATAATTAAAACTAAAGCATAAATATAAAATAAGTTAGCAGAAGCAGTTGCCTCTAAAAAATAACCCAAAATTGAAACAGAAAGCATATAGCCAACAGAACCCCAAAGTCTAAATTTACCATAGTAATTAGAATTATCACCTAAATAATCTAAAAGCAAACTATCTGAAAGTGGTATAATAGGATTTTGAAATAAAGTATAAAAAAACATAAGCAGCATTAAAAGTTTAAAAGATTCAGTTTGAGGAAATAAGATTACTGAAACCAAAGTTCCCAGTAAAGTTATTAATAATACTTTTTTGTTTTCTTGTAAGTAATCAGTCAAAAAACCCCAAAAAGGCATAAGTAAAAGGGCAAAGATTCTTGGAATAGCATTAACTAATCCAATTTGAAAAGAATCCAGCCCTACATCTTGAAAAAATAAATTAAAATAACCAAAAGCTGCCATTGTAATATAAAAAATAAAGTTATAAAGCTTAAAAGCCATAGAAATCATTCCTCATTTAAGATAATTGATTCCACCATTAATTCTTTATTAAAAACTTGATCTGAATAGTTAATTAGGTCTTCTAAGCTGATAGCATCTATTATTTCTGCCAATTCAAAAATATCGATTCCTAAACGTCTATAGTTAATAAATTCTGAAGCTAGATTATTAAAGTTATTAAATAATCTAATAAAACTACCTTGATATTTACGTTTAATTCGCTCAAAGTTTTTCTCAATTTCAGTCTGGTCAATTTTAACTAATTTTTCTTTTATTTTTTCACGCATTAAATCAGGTTTATGGCTTTCTCCATGTAAATGAACATAAGCATAATCAGGTTTTTTATTATAAGAACAAGAAAAACTATTATCAATAATACCTTTATCATATAATTCATTATAATTTTTGCTACTGCGTCCAAAAACAATATCTAAAAGCAGATTTACTATATATTCTTTTTTAATAATTTCAGCTGGTTTTTGACTTTTAACAGGATCTTTAAAAGCCATTTGAACTATAGGTCTTGAAATATTCATCTTTTCTTTAACTAGTTTTTTAGCAACTGCTTCTGGTTCCTCCTGAATAATACTAACTGGATTTTTAAAATGAGGAAAATCTTTTTTAGCTTGATTTTCTCTAATTAAATTTAATATTTTTTCTGGATCAAGATCTCCAATTAAAATTAAATCCATATTAGAAGGAAGATAGAAATTATAATAACAAATATATAGATCTTCAGGAGTAATAGAATTTACACTTGCCTCTGTTCCTGCTATATCATTTTTTACTGGATGTTTAGAATAAAGAGCCGATAAAAGATTAAAATAAGATCTCCAATAAGGATTATCTTGATACATTTTTATTTCTTGAATAATAATTCCTTTTTCCTTTTCTACATTTTTTTGATTAAAATATGGATTTTGAACAAAATCTAATAAATTAGTTAATGACTGATTAAAATTACTACTACTTGAAAATAAATAATTAGTACTATCAAAATTAGTATAAGCATTTGCTGAAGCACCTAAATCAGCAAATTTTTCAAAAATACTAGCTTCTTGATCTTCAAATAATTGATGTTCTAAAAAATGGGCAATACCTGTTGGCATATGTCTTTTACTACCATTTTTTACATCAACAAAATCAATATCGTTTGAACCAAAATCTACTGAGAGCATTGCATATTGTTTTACATATTCTTTTTTAGGGAATATATAGACATTTAAACCATTATCTAATTTTTCTTTAACTAAAGTTTCGTCCATATTCTTATTATGTATACTTTGCAAATTAATCATTCCTCACCTTTTAATAAATATACAGTATCTAATTTTAAACTGTTAGCAATTTTAGTTATATCTTCAGGTTTTACATTTTTAACACAATTAATAATCTTAGCTATTGATTCGGGCTTATTATTAACTAAACTTAAAAGAAAATGAGCAGAAAGTGCCTTATTACTATCTAAATCCTGCCTTAAATGGTTAATTACACTTTTTTTAGAACGAATAAAATCTTCTTTACTAAAATCCGCTTGAGCCACTGCGTGAATTTCTTTTTTAACTAATTCTGTGACTTTTGCTTGATCTTGGGCATTAATGCCACTATTAATTACAAGTAGACCCTTTGTGGTTTCTATTGAAGCATTAACATAATAAGCTAAACTTCTTTTTTCTCTTATTTCTTGAAACAACTTCGAATGAGTTGAACCTCCGATTAAACTATTAAAAACTAATAATGAATAATAAGCTGGATCTTTTCTAGTAATTCCAGTTCTAAAACCAAGTGAAAGCCTAGCCTGATTAACTCTTAATTGGTCTTGATAGAAATTTTCTTCTTTAGTTTGATAAACAACTTTAGTTTCAGTATCAAAAAGATCTTCACCAGCAGTCATTGCTGTATTTTCAAAAATGTCATCTAAAAAAGATTGTTCATAATTACCAACTAAAAAAATAGATTTTTTAGCTTTTTTAATTAAATATTGGTAATGATCATATAACTCTTGATTTTCAATTTCTGCTAAGGCTGGAATTGAACCTAATTTATAAATTCCATACTTCTCATGTTTACACATTTTACTTAAACAATTTTCTAAAGCAAAACTATATTTATCATTAATTAAAGCTGAAATATCTTCTTTTAAAATATCTTTTTCTTGCTCAAAATATTTTTCTTTAAATTTACCCGATTCTAATAGTGGATTAAAAATTATATCATTTAATAATTTAAAAGCATTTTTAGTTAAATCACTTCTATGAGTTAAATATTTTTCATTAACCATTTCTAGAGAAAATCTTAAGATTTGATTTTCTCCTCTTTTTAAAATATTAGCACTTAGATGAGAACCATAAAGTTTTTCTAATTCACTTTTTATTAATTGATTATTAGGATAATTTTTTGATCCTCTTTCCAAAATCGAAGGAATTAAGGCATTCATGGCTGCCTCTTTTGAACTTACAAGAGGCAGCATGAAATATATTTGAATTAAATTTGTTTTGAATTTATCTGTTGCTAAATGGTGTAAATTAAATTTATTTTGATAAGTCTTAAATTCTAAGTCAGTCATAAATAATTACTCTCCTGTTCTAGATAATTGATTTAAAATATCTCCAAGTTTATTTATTGTTTCACCATAAGTTGCAAATTCGCCATTTTGTAAAGATTCTTGAGCTTTTTGATAAAGCTCATTAGCTTCTTTAATTAATTCTTTATTAGTACTAGAAATGAATTCTCCATCTTTTTCAGAATTTGAACTTTCAGTTTTTGAATCACTTTCCATTTCTACTCCTGTTGTTGTTTCTACATCTAAACCTGTTTCTTCTTGTAATTCTTCTACATCTTCTTCTGGTACAGAAATTCCTTTACCTTCTTTAAACATTGCTTCTAGAGCTTCTTCCATATTTTTTCTCATAATAATCTTATTCTTATAAGAAATAATCACTCTTCTTAATTCTGGTATTCCACCACCTTCAGCTTGTAAGAAAATAGGCTCAACATATAAAACACTATTATTAACAGGAATAACCAATAAATTACCTCTAATAACATTTGAACCTCGCTGACTCCAAAGAGTTAAAAGCTGTGAAATTTCAGATTCCTGATCAATCCTTGACTCAATCTGATTAGGACCATAAACTAACTGGTCTTTAGGGAATCTATAGGTAAATAACTCACCATAATTTTCCCCATCATTTCTAGCAGCCATCCAAGCAACCATATTATCTCGATTAGATGGAGTAAATGGTGTCATTAAAATAAATTCTGCTTTATCTTCACCAGGCAATTGATTCATAATATAATAAGGCTCTACATCAATTGTTGAACCTTGATAATTTTCTTGAGGTATTTGCCACACATCTTCACGATTATAATAAACTACTGGGTCTTTCATATGATAATTACTATAGATCTTAGTTTGAATTTGAAATAAGTCTTTCGGATAGCGTAAATGCCTTTTAATTGATTTCGGCATTTGATCTTTAGACTTAAATAGATCATCAAAAATTTTACTATAGGTAGCAGCAATTGGATCTTCTTCATCAATTATATAATAATCTAAATTACCATTATAAGCATCTACAACTACTTTAATTGAATTTCGGACATAATTATCTTGACCATTATATGGTTGAGAATAAGGATAGAGATTAGTTGTTGTATAGGCATCATAAATCCAAAATAATCTTCCATTTGCATTAACTATATAAGGATTACTGTCATATTTTAAAAATGGAGCTACTTTTCGAACTCGACGATGTATATTACGATCATACATTATTTGGCTCTCTGTTGTAATATCATCTGATAACAAAATTTTCATTGTATTAAAGCGTAGAGAAAAAATTGCTTTTTTGAAAATATTAGATATCTCTACTCCACCTTTACCTTTATAAGTTGTATATACATTTTCTGAACCCATAGGATAGTGGAATTCTCTTTGATTTGTATTAACAATTACATAATTATTTGTTTTTTCTCCATAATAAATAGAACTGTTTTCTAAATTAATATTTTTATTATTGGTTTTAGGAGGAATATCTTGAATTAAAAATTGTGGTTGACCATTATCTCTAATTTTACCAGATGGACTCATTGTTACTCCTAAACCATGAGTATATTTTAAAGTTTTATTAACCCAGGTTTGAGCTTCTTGAGCTAAAGTATCTTGATCTAGCTCTCTAGCTCCTAGCATTATTTGAGTATAATCATCCCCTAATTGATAACGATCTACATCTATTCCTTCAAAAGTATAATATTGTCTTAAAGCCTGTAATTGATTATAAGTATCTTGCAAAGGCCTATAATCCCAAAGTCTAATATTATCGACTACAGTCTCATATTCCATTAATTCATCATAACTTAATTCCTTATCAGAAAGCTCAAAATCATCATTTTTAACATCATCTAAGCCATAAGCTGCAAGTGTCATTTTAATATTATTTTCAATATATTGTTTTTCCCGATTAATCTCATTTGGTTCAACACTATATTGCTGCATAAAAGCAGGGTAAACACCTGTAAAGATCACTGAAAGTATTACCCAGGCAGCAATTCCAAAAACTAAAGGTTTATAATTGCTCTTAACTAAACTATAAAGAACTGTTAAAGCAACAAAAATAGCTGTAATAAATAATATTTTATAACCTAGCAAATTGGCATTAACATCAGTATAACCGGCCCCAAAAACTACTCCATCAGAAGAAAATAGAATATTATACATTTGAAGCCTGTAATCCCAAGCCTTAAAGAGTAAAAAGAAAAAAACTAAAATTGACATATGTTTTTTTGCTCTTTTACTTAGTTTAGAAGAAATTTCACTAAAAGAATGAATACCAGTAAATACTATATAAATAGCTCCAACTAAAATTAATGATAAGACAATAACTACTGTTCCCATTTCCCTTAAAAAAGAGTAAAATGGTAAAGAAAACACATAAAAAGAAATATCATTATTAAATATAGGATCTAAGTTATTAAATTCAGTTTTATTTAAAAACTTTAAAACCATTTTCCAACTATCAGTTGAAATTGAAGAAAATAAAAATCCAAAAATTAAACTTGAAAATAAATAAATTAAATTTAATCTTTTTTTATTTAGCCAATCAAAAATTTGATTTCTTTCTTCTCCAAATAAATTTTCTACTCGATCATTACTTTTAATATTGATAAATTTCACTATTGGCTTTTTAGTAAAATGTAAATTTAAATAGATTAAAGCTGCAAAAATAGCTCCAATTAATACTCTTAAAATAAAATTAGATAAAAACATAATTGTAAATGTTTTTTCAAAATTCAATTCTTTAAACCAGAGCCAATCAGTATAAATATTAGCCCCCGTAGAGATAAAAAGTATCAGCAAAATTGCTGTTACTGCAAAAATGGAGAGAAAAAACTTAATAGTTTTAGTCATAATTTTCTCCTTTCGTTTATTAAAACATTTATTTTATTTGCTTAGAAATTGCAAGTGATCTTTTTTCTGCTTCATAATATATTTTTTCTTTATCTAAGGTTTTAAGTTCTCTATCTTCCATTATTATTTTACCATTCACAATCACTGTCTCAACACTACTAGCTTTAGCTGCATAAAATAAGTTTGACAAGTTATTATGATGGGGATAGAAAAAACTATCTTTTTTGATATCAATTAATTGTAAATCAGCTTTATAACCTGGTTTAATTAAAGCAAGATTATCAAGATTTAGAGCAGTTGCCCCATTAATAGTTAAAATTTCTAAAATAGTTTGAGTATCCATAGCTGTCGGGTCTTCATACTTTATTTTTTGTAAATAAGAAGCCATTTTTGCTTCTTCTAGCATATCCAAATTATTGTTGCTAGAAACACCATCAGTACCAATACTAACATTGATATTATTTTTTAAATAATCAGAAATGGGTGCAATTCCATTAGCTAATTTGCCATTACTAATTGGATTATGTGCTACCTGAATATTATTTTTCTTTAATATTTCTAAGTCTCCTGGTTCTAAATGAACACAATGAGCTGCCAAAATATGATTATCAAAAAAATTAAAATCATCTAAATATTTAACAGGTGACTTTTGATATTTATTTAAAAAATCGTTAACTTCTTTTTTGCTTTCAGAAAGATGAATATGAACTCCTAGATCATGTTCTTGAGCTGCTCTTTTTATTTTCTGAAGATAATCCTTACCACAAGTATAAGGTGCATGTGGGGCAAGCATCGTACTTATTCTCCCTTCAGCTCTTTGATTATAATTAAGAGCAAAATCAAGTGCTTTGTCAAAACCTTTTTGACCATCATTAACTTCTATTAGCCCTTCTGCTAGACAAGCTCTTAAACCACTTTTTTCAACTAAATCAGCAACTCTATCCATTGAAAAGTACATATCTGAAAAAGCCGTTGTACCTGATTCAATCATTTCTATTAATCCTAAGGCAGTTCCCCAATAAATATCATCTGAATTAATTTTACTTTCAAAAGGCCAAATTTTATCTTGAAGCCATCTATCTAATGGCATATCATCTGCATAACCTCTCATCATAGTCATTGCAACATGAGTATGGGTATTAATAAAACCTGGCAAAACAATTTTATCTTGAGCATCAATTAAATGATCATAATCTTTAATTTGATCAATTTTAGCCATTGAGTCAATTTTCTTTATAATTTGATCTTCAATTAAAATAAACTGATTTTTTTTAACTTTTGAATCTGAACTATAAATTTCTGCAATATTTTTTATTAAAATTTTCACTATATACATCCTCTCAAATAAAATTTATTAAAAGATTAATATAAATTTAAAATAAAACTTAAATAAATATTTAATTTTTTTCAAACTCTTCTTTACTAATGATTTTCCCACTTTTAATTTCTTGATTAATTATATTATACCTTTTATCAAATTCTAAGTGGAGATCAATTTTATTATAGCAATTATCACAAACAATAACCTTTTTTATTTCATAATCAGCTTCACGGTCTTCAGCATAAACTTTTTGAATATCATAACTTTTTCTAAATAATAATTTCATTTGCTTTGAACATTGCTTATCTTCAACATAAAAATCAATTATTTTTTTATTTTGATTACCGCTAAAAATAGATTTAATTGTATCTAATAACCCCATTTTTTAACCTCCAAACTCTAAAATAGATTAGTTTAAGTAATTAAAGAGATATATCTACCATTTTCTAGATATATCTCTCAGTTTTTTATTCAGTATCTGTTGTAGAAGGTTCTGTAACTCTAGCTGCTAATTTATCATCCATCATAAATAAGCCCTGAGTTGAATCACCAATTAATTCTAATTTATCAACAATTTCTCCAACTGTATCTTCTTCTTCTACTTGTTCATCAACAAACCACTGTAAAAATGAGTGAGTCGCATAATCTTTTTCAGCAGCAGCTAAAGAAACCAAATCATTAATCATTGCAGTTATTTTTTCTTCGTGAGCTAAAGATTCTTTAAAAACATCAAGTTGAGATTCCCAACTACTTTTTGGTTTTTCAATCCCTTCTAAAATAACTCGCCCACCTCTTTCATTTACAAAATCATAAATTTTACGAGCATGAGCCATTTCTTCTTCTGCCTGCAGATCCATCCAATTTGCAAAACCAGCTAAACTTTTATCTTCAAAATAAGCAGCCATAGACTGGTATAAATAGGCTGAATATAATTCCGCATTAATTTGTTGGTTAAGAGCTTTTGCTATACTTTCTTTTAACATTAAATTACCTCCAATTTATTTTTTATAAATTTACCTTACTACTATTATTTATTCAACAATGAATCTTAATATCCTTTTTTAAAACTTAATTAGTAAGTTCATTAATTTTAGCTATATACTTTTCCATTTCAAATTTACGTTCAAGCCCAGCTGCATTCATATAACGCACCTTACCAAAAATTTTTCTTTCTTTCCAAGCACGATCATGCTTACTAAAAATCCAAGCAACTCCAGCATAACTATTAGCATCTCTGCCATCTAAAGAATATTTGTTATTCAGTTTCAAAGCCCATTGATAAGCCTCTTCTGGATCTGAATTCCATTCTAATATTTTTTTACCCCAATACATGCGCATATAATTATGCATTTTACCAGTTAAAAGCATTTCTTTTTGAGCTGCATTCCAGTATTTATCATGAGTTTTAGCATTTTCTAATTCTTGATAAGTATAAAGATATTCTCTCTCATCTGCTTGATGCTCCATTAAACTCTGATAAGCCCAATCATATAAAATATCTTTTAGTGAGCCATCATAATTTTGATTATAATAAACAAAATTAAATGCTAATTCACGTCTAACTATTAATTCTTCCAAAAAACTTTTTTCATCATATTCAGAATTTAAAGCTGCTAAAGCAATCTCTTGTGCAGCTATTTGCCCAAAGTGTAAATAGGGACTTAGATCAGATTGAAAATTCAAGTGAGGAATATTTCTTTTTTCTTCATAATCTTTTAATTTGTTTTTCAAAAAATCATTTAACTTTAATTTAGCTGCTTTATAACCACCTCTAAAATGATCGCTAAGGTCCTGTTGTAATTCGAAATTTTTATTTTCTAAATACTGATTCAAATTTTTAACAAATTTTAAATTTTTATTTTCAAATTCAATTTTATTCTTATTTTTTAGCCTTTGAAGTTGATATTCTTTTAAATATTCATTTTTAATCTTATTTATTTTTTTACGAATAGTATAAGCTGCATATTCTTCTTTATCACTTACTTCTTCAATTGGACAAATAAGGTTACTTTCAACTAAGTAAAAAGGAATTTTTACTTTGGCTGCAACTTGATTTTTCCATTTTCTTAGATGTTTTAAATATGCTTTTTCACTTATAAGCAAAGAGGCTTTTTTAGTTATTTGCTTAATATCTTCTAATTTATTATAATCTATCAGATAAAAATTAAAATCCTCATTTTTCAACTTAGTTTTTAGCTCTTTTAATCCCTGAAGCATAAATTTAAAATGAGCAGTTTTTGCTTCTGGAAATTTAGCATCAATTAAGAAAAAAATTAAGAGAGGCTGATTTAATTCATTTGCTTTTTCAATAGCATAACCTAAAGCCTGATTATATTCCAATCTTGGTGATGCTTGCATCCAATAAGCTACAAATTCCCCTTTCTTTAACTGAGACTTGTTAATTTTTTCTATTCTTTTTTTATTAACTAACATAGTTTCGTCTCCTTATCAAAATGAACATCTAACTGAGGATAAGGAATACCAATATTGGCTTCATCAAAAGCATCTTTTACCTCTTCATGTAAATCATAATAAACTGTCCAATAATCGGGAGCTTTAACCCATACTTTGCAATCAATATTAACTGAACTACCAGCATGCTCAGCAACTCTAATAATTGGTTCTGGTTCATCTAAAATTAATTGATGTTTAGCTGCTAAGTCTTTTAAAATAGCTATCGCTTTATGAAAATCATCATCATAACCAATACCAAAATTAAGATCAACTCTTCTTTTATCCATTGCTGAAAAATTAGTAATACTACTACTTGAAATATTACTATTTGGAATCATAATTTTTTTGTTATCAAATGTAATAATAATAGTATAAAGAATCTGTATCTCATGTACTTTACCTTTATGACCAGCTACTTCTATAGTGTCACCAGCAGTAAAAGGTCTAAACATAAGTAATAAAACTCCACCAGCAAAATTAGATAAACTTCCTTGTAAAGCAAAACCAACAGCAAAAGAAGCTGCACCTAAAACAGCAACAAATGAAGTAACTTCAATTCCAATAGTTGAAGCAATAGATATAAATAACAAGATTAATAAAACAGCTCTTGTTATTGACATTAAAAAACCAGTTAAGGTTCTTTCAAATTTACCCTGAATATTTTTTTCTATTAATTTAATAGTAAATTTGATTACAAATAAACCAACAACTAATAAAGCTAAAGCTAAAGCAAATTTCATTCCATAATCAACAATTATTGATTGTAAACCTAGAGTAATCTGATTCATTATTTTGCCTCCTTAAATTATTTAGTATTTTTAAATTTATTCTAAGTATCTAATAGTAAATTTCTAGTTAACTGAATAATTTCCTGCAAAAAAGAAAAATTACCTTATTTCTGCTTTAAACAAAAACAGAAATAAAGTAATTTTTATATTAGAAGAAGAACCGGTTTAACCGGTTCTTCTTCTAATTAATATTAAAGCTTAAACATCAACGGTTTCTTTAAAAGATTTACCGCTTCTAAATACAGGTACTTTACGTGCTGGAATTTGAAGTTCTTCTCCAGTTTGAGGATTACGCCCTTTACGAGCACTTCTATCTTTTACTTCAAAAGTACCAAAACCAATTAACTGTACATTATCACGATTATCTTCATCTTTTTTAGCTTCAGATTTCAAATAATTCATGATAGTATCAATAGTTTCGTTAACTACTTCTCCTGTATCCTTTTTAGTAACACCAGTTTTTTCAGCTACTACATCAATAAGTTCATTCTTAGTCATATAAAACTCACCCCCTTTTTAAAGTTTAAGTTTTGTTACCAATATTAAATATTCGCTTTATAACAGTTATTTCCTGCTTAAGCAAAGAAAAATCTAAAAGTTTTTAGAGATCCCACAAAGAGTTATCAACTAATAACTCCATTTCATGTTTTTTAGTTCTCAACATCAACTCTTCTACTGCTTGACGAGGGTCTTTATCATTAAACAGAACTTGGTAAACTTGCTCTGTTATTGGCATTTCTAATTCAATTTCATTGGAATTTAACCACTTGTAAATAGCTCGAGTAGTTTTGACTCCTTCTACAACCTGATTAACTTTTTCTTTGGCTTCTAAAATGTTTTTGCCTTTACCAATCTCAATTCCAAAGCGTCTGTTGCGACTATGCATGCTTGTACAAGTCACAACTAGATCTCCCATCCCTGATAAACCAGCAAGGGTAACATTTTTAGCACCTTGATATTCAACAAAATGACTCATTTCATTTAAAGCTCTAGTTATTAAAGCTGCTCTAGTGTTATCACCAAAATCAAGTCCATCACAAATACCACTTGCTACAGCAATTACATTTTTTAAAGCACCACCAAGTTCTACCCCTTTAACATCAGGATTAGTATAAACTCTAAAATATTTGGACATAAAAATGCTCTGAACTTTTTCAGCTATTTTTTTGTTTTTAGCAGCAGCTACAATTGCAGTAGGTAATTCAGTCATCACTTCTTCTGCATGAGTAGGTCCAGACAAAACTACTACATTTTCAAAACCAGCTTCTTTTATCATTTGAGAGTTAGTTTGAAAAGAATTTTCTTCTATGCCTTTAGCAGTAGAAACAATAATTGTATTGGTTGTTAAAAACTTCTGTAAATGTTCTAAAAGCCCACTTAAAGCTTGAGTAGGAACTGAAATAACAACTAGCTCAGTTTCCTTTAAAGACTTTTTTAAATTATTAACAGCAGTTAAATTGGTGTTTAATTTAATATCAGGAAAATATTTAAAATTATAATTTTGCTGATTAATTGTCTTAACTACTTCTTTATCTCGAGCATATATTTCAACATTTTCACCATTATTAGCTAGTAAATTAGCTAGAGCTGTTCCCCAGCTACCAGCTCCAATTACTGTAATCTTAGAATTCATTATTTTTTACCACTCTTTCCTAATTTATCTGGATCCATTCTATTTTCTTCGCCTTTTAATAATCTTTTTATATTTTCTCGGTGAGTATACATTACAAATATTGATAATAAAGCGGCAAAGAAAATATTTTTTGAATCATAACTACTAAAATAAAGAGTCAAAGGAAGAGACATTGAGCCAATTATTGAGCCTAAAGAAACATATCTAGTAGTAAGTACTAATAAAAGCCAGATTAAAGCATAAATTAAAAAAGCTAGTGGATAGAGCCTTAAAATAACTCCAAAGGTAGTAGCTACTCCTTTACCCCCAGAAAAACCTAAAAATATTGACCAATCATGACCTGCAATAGCTGTTACTGCAACTAATAAAATAGCTATTGATAGGCTGTTTCCAATAATTAACTGCCCAACTAATACTCCTAAATAACCTTTTAGTATATCAAAAATTGCAACTAAGATTCCAGATTTCAAGCCCATAACTCGGGCAACATTAGTAGCCCCAATATTACCACTACCATATTGCCGAACATCTTTTCTCATAACATATTTAGTTAAAAGAAAACCAGATGGAATTGAGCCAATTAAATAACTAATAAATATTGCTATTAATATCCTCATAAAACCCTCCTAATTACGTTGTTTTAATTTAAAGTGCATAGGGTTACCAACATAACCAAAAGCTTCCCTGAGCACATTTTCTAAATATCTTTGATAAGCAAAATGCATTAAATTAGGATCATTAACAAAGAAAACAAATGTTGGTGGTTTAATTCCAACTTGACTTCCATAATAAATTTTGAGTCTTTTTCCTTTTCTACTTGGTGGCTCACGTAATTGAACCGCTTCTGAAATAACCTCATTTAAAATTCCAGTTTTAACCCTAAGATTACTCTGATCAACTACAAACTCAAGCAGTGATAAAAGTTCATCTATTCTTTCTCCAGTTAAAGCCGAAATATAAGTAACTGGAACATAGTTTAAAAATTTAAGTTGATAATAAACTTCATCAGTATATCTATCCATTGTTCCTGAATCCTTTTCCATTAGATCCCATTTATTAATAGCTATTACCATTGCCTTACCTTCATCATGAGCATAACCTGCTATTTTCTTATCTTGATCTGTTACTCCTTCTTGAGCATCAATCATCATTAAAACAGCATCAGCTCTATCAACTGATCTTAAAGCTCTTAAATTACTATAATATTCAACATCTTCTTTAACTCGAGATTTTCGTCTTAAACCAGCTGTATCGATAAAGTTAAAACTAATATCTTTCCATTTAATCATAGTATCAACTGCATCTCTAGTTGTTCCTGGCATATCACTAACAATTACTCTTTTTTTACCAATTAAATGGTTAACTAAACTAGATTTACCAACATTTGGCTTACCAATTACTGCTATATTAATTTTATCATCATCATCTTCTTCAGTTTCAATTTCTGGTAAATTTGCTTTAACTTGATCTAATAATTGACCTGTATTTTTACCATGTTCAGCTGAAATAAGAAATGGAGTCCCAAAACCAAGTGAATAAAATTCCCAACCAATTTCTTCTTGATTAGAAAAATCTTCAACTTTATTGACAACTAAAATAACTTCTTTATTTGTCCTATATAAAAGTTGAGCTATATCTTCATCTACTCCAGTCATTCCGGTTCTAGAGTCTACTACAAATAAAATTAAATCTGCTTCTTCCATAGCTATTTCTGCCTGATATTTTATTTGGTTTTTTATTTTATCATTATCATGAAGAACAATTCCACCTGTATCAATAACATTAAATTTTTTGCCTAGCCACTCAGTTTCACCATAAATTCTATCGCGAGTAACATTTGGTTCACCTTCAACTATAGCTCTGCGTCCTCCAACCAGTCTATTAAAAAGGGTTGATTTACCAACATTAGGTCGGCCTACAATTGCTACTGTAGATTTAGCCATTTTTAATCACCTCCATAATTTCTTTAATATTTTTTATAAAATATATTTGATAATCAGATAATTCTTCTAAAAATTCTTCTTTTTTTATTCCATCCAAAAATCTGAGTTGATCATTTAGTACAATTTGGGGAATAAAAATTTTATCATATTTTTCTATTTTTAACTTCTTAATTTTAGTTTTCAAATCTTGAGCAGTTAAAAGCCCAGTAACTGTAACTGTTTTACCAAAAAATGAATTAGATACTACTTTTATTTCAAAATCACAGTTTTTTATATTCTGAGTTTTTTTGATAAATCCAGTTAAAGCTTTTTTCCCTAAAACAGAAGTAATTAGAGCAAATTTTTTTTTGGATTTTAAAGAGTCTGGAAAAGAAATATTATCCATCTCTTTATTAGTTAAAGCAGTTAATCCAATACCATTTTCCAATTGCGGAAAATCATTATAAGCTTGATAACTTGGAATTTGATAATCAGTGGTTAAATAAAATTCATCAGCTGCATAAATTATATTTTCACCATATAATTTATGAGACTGTTTTTGCCAATACTTTATCTGTTTTAAAGAATCGCTCATTTCTTTTTTAGTTAAAGTTCTCAAATCACTAAGTCCAGCTCTATGTTTAGTTAAGCCAACTGGAACAATTCCAATCGATAAAATCTGAGGATAAAAGCTTAATAAATCTTCTAATGTTCTGTCCAGCTCAGCCTGATCATTATAGCCAGGACAAAGTACAATTTGGGTATTAAATTGAATATTATGCTTTTGGAAAAGTTTTAAAAGCCTATTAATCTCTGCTGCTTTAGGATTTTTCATCATTTGGACCCTTAAATCAGGTCTAGTAGTATGAACTGAAATATTTATTGGACTTAAATTTAAATCAATTATTCTAGCAATTTCTTTATCTTTAAGATTAGTTAAAGTAACAAAACTTCCCTGTAAAAAAGAAAAACGATAATCATCATCCATTTGATTTAAACTTTGGCGCATATTTGCTGGTTGTTGTTTGACAAAACAAAAAACACAATTATTTTTGCACTGTTTAAGTCCATCAAATACTATTTCTTTAAATTCTATCCCTAATTTTTCTCCAAGTTTTCTTTCTAATTCAATATTTTTTTTCTGACCAGCTTTATTTTCAATTTCTAATCTGATAATAGATTCTGAAATTTGATATAAATAATCTATATAATCATTAATTTTTTGATTATTAATAGTAATTATTTTATCACCAGTTTTTAAGCCAGCTTTAGCAGCGGTAGAATTTGGAATAATATTTTTTATTTTAACCATTATTCTTCTACCTCCTATCATGCTGATAATATCATACTTTATTTAATTAGGCAATCTAACTAACTAAGCATAAAAAACCCGCTGTCCTCATCAAAAAGGACAGCGGGTGCTTTTTTAATTATTCACCCTGGTCAAATATGTCTCCAACAATTTCTCTAATAGTAGCTCCTCCACTAGATGATGAGTTATCATTATTTTTATTAGATCTACTACTACTTCTATTGCTTCTATTTGAGCTTTGAGATTTGTTGCTGGATTCTTTTTTAGGCTCAGGCTTTTCTTCTAATTCTTTTAAGCTTAAACCTACTCTTTCTTGATCTGCATCAATATTAATAATTTTAGCTTCTTTTACATCACCAACACTAACTACTTCATCAGTAGTTTTAACATGACGGTGTGATAATTGAGAAATATGAATTAATCCTTCAATTCCCTTCTCAACTTCCATAAAGGCACCAAAATCAACTAATTTTGTTATTTTACCTTCAATAACTTCTCCTTCATAATGCTTTTCAGCAAATTCTTCCCAAGGATCAGCTAAGAGTTGTTTTAATCCTAAAGAAATTCTTTCTTCTTCTTTATTAACTCCAAGTACTTTAACTTCTACTTTTTCACCTTCAGTAAGAACTTCAGCTGGGCTTTCAATTCTGCCCCATGACATTTCTGAAATATGAAGTAAACCTTCAATTCCACCAAGATCAATAAAGGCACCAAAATCAACTAATTTTGTTACAGTACCTTCTACTGTTTGACCCTCTTCCAGTGAAGCTAAAGTTTCTTCTTTTTTAGCAGCTCTTTCTTTTTCTAAAACTTTTTTATGTGAAAGAACTACATTATTGTTATCTCTTTCAACTTCAATTACTTTCAGACGAAGACTTTCTCCAACATAATCTTTTAAGTCATCAACATAGCCAATTGCTACATGTGAAGCAGGAATAAATCCTCTTACTCCAACATCTACAACTAAACCACCTTTAACTTCTTTAGTAACTTCAGCTTCAATAATTTCTTCATTATTATAAGCTTCTTCAATTTTTTCCCAAGCTTTTTCATATTCAGCTTGTTTTTTAGATAAAACCATATTACCTTCTTCATCTTCTAAAGTCAAGATTACAACTTCAATTTCTTCATCCATACTTACAATATCATTTGCATCTTCTACAGTACGATGACTTAAATGGCGTAATGGAATAAATCCATCTGTTTTATAATTAACATCTACATAAACACCATTTTCATTGATTTCAACTACAGTACCTGTCACTTTCTGACCTTTGCTTAAATCAGCAATATCATTATCGCTATATTTAAATTCAGCTTCTTCGCTGTTAGTAACTTCATCTTCTTCTGTAGTTTCTGTTACTGTTTCTTCTACCTCCTCTACCACTTGTTGTTCTTTTTCCTCTTCGTTTTCAGTTGACTCAACATTTACTTCTTTGTTTTCTTCATTCATTAACTGAACAACCTCCCTTATTAACCAGTCTGGAGTTGATGCTCCAGCTGTAATTCCAACTTTATTTTTTTCAGACAACCACTCTTTTTTTATTTCAGCGGCTGTTTCTATATGATAAGTAGGGGTATTTGTGACTGTACATATTTCTGCCAGTCTAGTAGTATTAGCACTATTATGACCCCCAATTACAAACATTATATCTACATCTTCAGCTAATTTTTTAGCTGAGGATTGACGTACATCTGTAGTATTACAAATAGTGTTAAAAACTTTTAATTCTTTGACTTTAGTTGCTATTAAATCTATAATTTCGCGAAAAGACTCAGGAGATTTAGTTGTTTGAGCTACTAAACCAACTTTAGCCTTGAGCTCAATTGACTTCAAATCTTCTTTTTCTCCAATTATAGATGCTTTTTTATCACTTGCCCCATAAATACCTTGAACTTCAGGATGATCTTCATCACCATAAATAAAGGTTTGATAACCTTCATCAACAAGCCTTTTGGCATATTTTTGAGCATTTTTAACATAGGGACAGGTGGCATCTATAACTTTTAATTTTTTCGCTCTTGCCTTTGCTAAAACTTCTGGTGCCACTCCATGAGAACGAATTATAACTATTCCAGAATCAATTTCGGCAAGTGAAGAGGCTACTTTTACATTCTTTTTTTCTAATCTTTCAACTACCTGTGGATTATGAATCAGTGGGCCTAATGTATAAACATTTAAAGCATCATTTTTTTTAGCAGCTTCCAAAACCATATCTAAGGCTCTTTCAACGCCAAAACAAAATCCAGCCTCTTCTGATGTAATAACCTCCAGAACCTTCACCTCCTTCCAGCACAACACCAACACATACAACATCCTATAAATAAACAGGATGCCTCTTAAACAATTTTCTCTATTAATCTTTAAAATCCTTCTTTAAATTTAAAATAATTTAAAAAAGATTAAAATAATCTAGTTATCAATAATCATTCTGAATAATTAATCGCTGCAGCAATTTTATTTTTAATAAATTGAGCTGCTTTTTTTCTTTCAGTTTTGGACAATTTTTTTTGTGAAAATTGCTCTAAACTAAAACTTTCTCCAATATTTATAGTAATCCTACCATCAGTTTTTATGTTTTTTATTCCAACTGGTATAATAGGAGCTCCACTTTTAATAGCTAACATAACAGATCCTAGTTTGGGACTTCCCAACTCACCTTCTGGCTTTCTTGTTCCCTCAGGAAACAGCCCTAAAACTTCTTCTTTTTTTAAGACAGCTAAAGCTTTTTTAACAGCAGTTATATCATTTTTAGTTCTATCAACTGGAAAAGCATCTGCAAGAAATAAAACAAAACGTAAAATTGGATTTTTAAACAGCTCTTTTTTTGCCATAAATCTTAAGGGTCTAGGCAAAACTGCTGCTAATAATGGTGGATCTAATAAGCTTATATGATTTGCAAGAACTATAGCTTTACCTGAATCTGGCAAATTTTCTTTACCATTAACTTTTATTCTAAAAAAAACTTTAAAGATTGCTAACAGAAATAATCTGATCGTCTGATAAATAATTTTTTTCACTAAATTTCACCTTCAATTATCTCTATCATCTTAGACATTACTTGCTCAATACTTAAATTAGTTGTATCTATTAATCTAGCATCTTCAGCTTTTTTTAGAGGAGAATGTTCTCTTTCCTTATCTAATTTATCTCTACGAGCAATACTTGCTTTAATTTGTTTAAGATCTGCATTTTTATTCTTAACTTTTTCTTGTTGATAACGTCTTTTTGCTCTTTCTGCCAAAGAAGCAGTTAAGTAGAATTTATATTCTGCCTTAGGTAAAACTACTGTAGTAATATCTCTTCCATCCATTACTACTTTATTTTTTTTAGCTATATCTTGTTGCTTTTCAACTAAAAGATCACGCACACCCTTAATTGCTGCAACTTGTGAAACATACTGATTAACCTTATTATTTCTTATTTCTTGACTAATGTTTTTTCCATTTAAAAAAATATTTCCCTGTTGATCAAAGATGATTTTACTCTTTTCTGCTATTTTTATAATTTTTTCTTCATCTTTAAAATCAATATTTTTTTTTAAAGCTGCCCAAGTTACAGCTCTATACATTGCCCCAGTATCAAGATGAAGATAGTTTATTTTTTTAGCTAAAAGTTTTGCAATAGTACTTTTGCCAGCTCCACCTGGGCCATCAATTGCTATCACATTTTTCATTGACTTTAATCACCCTTTAAAATTATCTTTATTCTACTAAATCAGGCCTCAAATTTTTAGCTTTTTTTAAATATTGATGTTTAACCTGAGTTTTATCTTTATTTCCTTTAACATGTACTAACAATCTTATCATTTTTTGACTACTATTTTCAACCTTCATTTCTTGCAAGCACAAAATAGGAGTTAAATTATACCCTAATTCTCTTAAAGCCTGACCAGGATAAACCTTTGTCAAATCAGGTGTAGCTGTAGTTATTATGCTAACTAAATCCTTTTCTGTAAGAGAATTAGCTTCAATTAAACTCTGCATAATTTCTTTAGTAGCATCTAAAATATCTGTTTTATTATTTGCAGAAACACTAATTGCACCTCTTATAGCATACATTAAAACACCTCTATTAATCAAGTTTATCTAATTTATCTAAAGCAACTTTTGCTGCTTCTTGTTCAGCTTCCTTTTTGCTTGATCCCTGACCAGAACCAAGGCTTTCTTCATTCATTTTTACAGCAACTATAAAAGTCTTATTATGATCTGGACCTTCTTCATCAATAACTTCATATTCAGGTCTGAAATTACCCATATCTTGAATTACTTCTTGCAACATAGTTTTATAATCTTGAATGTGATTACCTGCTGCAACATTTATTATATCAACTTTCAATAATTCCAGAATAAAATCACTTACTACTTTAAAACTCTGATCAAGATATAAAGCACCAAAAATTGCTTCCATTGTATCTGCTAAAATAGAATCGCGTTCTCTACCTCCAGTCATTTCTTCACCTTTACCCAAAAATAAATATTGACCAAGATTAATTCTCTTTGCTGCTTCTGCTAAAATTGGAGCACTAACAATAACAGCTCTCATCTTTGCTAAATCTCCTTCTGGGAAATCAGAAAATTTATTAAATATGTAAGTGCTAATTGATAAACTCAAAACTGAATCCCCCAAAAACTCTAAACGCTCATTATCTTTTAAGTTAAGATGTCTATTTTCATTTGGATAAGATTTATGAGTTAAAGCTCTTTCTAATAAAAACTTATTATTAAAATTTAAATCAAGACTTTTTTCGAATTTTAATGTTTTTCTTTTATTACACAATTTTCTCATTTATATATCACCATCCATTAGAATAACTAAAAAGGGATGAAAACTCCACTGGGGAGCCTCATCCACAATTATTATTTAAAGAATATCCTCCAAATAACTTACAGCATCATCAACTGTACGAATATCTTCTGCATCTTCATCAGGGATTTCTACATCAAAATCTTCTTCAAATGCCATAACTAATTCAACCACATCTAAAGAATCTGCTCCAAGATCTTCTATAAATGAAGAGTCTTCAGTAACCTCATCTCTGTCAACTGCTAATTCTTCTGCTACAATATCAATTACTCTTTCTAAGATATCTTCCACTCCATTCACCTCCTTTCACTAAAATCTCTTTTATAAACGCAAGGATATTTTAAGAGCCCATACCGCCATCAATTTTAATTACTTCTCCATTAATATAGTTTGAGTTGTCTGAAGCTAAAAAGGCAGCTAAATCAGCCACTTCTTCAGCCTGACCTAAACGGGCTAAAGGAACTTGAGACAAAATTTCTTCTTTAACATTTTCACTTAAGCTATCAGTCATTTCTGTATCTATAAAACCAGGTGCTATAACATTTGAACAAACACCTTTAGTGGCTAATTCTTTAGCCATACTTTTTGTAAAACCAATTACACCTGCTTTGGCTGCTGCATAATTTGACTGGCCTGCATTACCATTAATTCCAACTACTGAAGAAATATTTATTAATTTTCCATTTTCTGACTTCAATAAATACCTTACAGCATGTTTAGAGCAGTTATAAACTCCCTTTAAATTTATTGCAAGCACCTGATCCCATTCTACTTCTTTCATTCTTAACAATAATTTATCTCTAGTTATGCCTGCATTATTAATTAACACATTTAAACCATTCATTTTTTGATAAGCAGTTTTCACTAATTTTTTTGCTTCTTGATGATCACTTATATCTGCTTGTAATAAATGAGCAGTTCCACCTGCAGCTTCAATTTCATTTTTAATTTTTTCAGCCCTAGCCTCAGAACTAGAATAGTTAATCACAACTTCTGCTTTTAAACTTGCCATTTTTTTTGCTATTTCGGCCCCAATACCACGTGAGCTCCCAGTAATTAAAATTTTCTTTTTTTCAAGATTTATCAAATCTGACACCTCTTTTAACTTCTATTAATTAATATTTTAATTAAAATTAAACAAGTAGTTGATGATTTTCTTTAATTCTTTTTTCAGCTTTCAGTATAATTTCTCTAATAATTTCTTCTACACTTTTTATTTCAGAAATCATACCAGACACTTGACCAGCCATAACACTGCCCTCTTCTACATCACCATCAATTGCAGCAGCTTTCAGTTTACCTGAACCCAATTGTTCAATTTCAGCTTTCGAAACTTTTTGAGCTTCTAATTTTTTTATTTTCCTTGTTAATTTGTTTTTTAAATTTCTAACTGGATGGCCTGTACTCCTACCTGTTACTACTGCATCTCTATCTCTAGAATTTATAATAGCTTGTTTATAAGCATCAGCTGCTATACATTCTGAAGAACAAACAAATCTAGTTCCAATTTGAGCTCCAGCAGCTCCTAAAGCTAATACAGCAGCTAAACCTCTACCATCTGCAATTCCTCCAGCTGCAATAACAGGAATTTTAACAGCATCTACTAATTGAGGTACAAGGGCCATTGTTGTTAATTCACCTATATGACCACCTGCTTCTGTTCCTTCGACAATAACTGCATCTACTCCTGTTCTTTCTAATCTTTTAGCTAAAGCAACAGAAGGAACAACAGGAATTACTTTGGTTCCTATCTCTTTAAATTTTTTAATATATTTACCAGGATTACCAGCACCAGTAGTAACTACAGGAACTTTCTTTTCTAAAGCTAAATCTATTATATCATCTGCAAAAGGAGAAAGTAACATAATATTTAAGCCAAATGGTTTATCAGTTATTTTTCTTAACTTATCAATTTCATTTTCAATAACCTCAGCTGGAGCATTGCCTGCTCCAATAACACCTAAACCACCCGCTTCTGAAACTGCAGCAGCTAATTCTCCTGTTGCAACCCAGGCCATTCCCCCTTGAATAATTGGCTTTTCTATCTTTAATAAATCACAAATTTCTGTTTTCAATGCCATTTATTCCAACTCCTCATTCTTAGCAAACTCACTTTTAATTAATTCAACCATATTTTCTTCTATACTTTTTTTAGCAGCTTTAATAGCATTATAAATAGCAGTCGAATCAGAACTGCCATGACTAATAACCACTAAGCCTTTAACCCCTAATAAAGGAGCCCCTCCATACTGTCTATAATCAATTTTATCTAAAGATTTTTTAAGATAAGGTTTTAAAATAAAAGCTGCAAGTTTAGAAAGTAAATTAGTTTTAAAACTATCTTTTATTAATTCCAGAAAAAAAGAGGCTGCTCCCTCTGTTGTTTTCAAAACTATATTTCCAACAAATCCATCAGTAACTATAATGTCTACTTTTTCAGAAAAAATATCTCTACCCTCTACATTCCCAATGAAATTCTTTATTTTCGGATTATTATTTAAAAGTTCATAACTTGCTTTAGTTAGTTTATTACCTTTTGTTTTTTCTTCTCCAATATTTAAAAGAGCAATGCGGGGATTATCTATTTTCATTACTTTCTCTGCATAAAGCTGTCCCATTAAAGCAAATTGTTCTAAATTCTCAGGACTACAATTAGTATTAGCTCCATTATCTAAAATCAAAGTACTTCCATTAATAGCAGGGAATTGAATTGCAATTGGTGGTCTTAAAACACCTTTAACTCTACCTACTTTAAGTAGACCTGCTGCCATAACTGAACCTGTATTACCTGGAGAAATAAAGGCTTCTACTTCCTTTTTTCGTAAAAGCTTTGCTCCTACATTAACAGTAGAATTTTTTTTCTTTCTTAAAGCCTTAACTGGTGATTCATCCATAGTTATTATTTGATCTGCTTTTTCAATTTTAAGCCGATTCGAATCAAAGTCAGTTTTAGCTAACTCTTGGCTTATAATATCATATTCACCAATCAGGGTCAATTCTAGTTCTTTTTCTTCTGCTAAAGCTTTTAGAGCACCTTTAATTAACTCTTCTGCTTTTTTTTCTCCACTCATAACATCAACAGCTATTTTATACAATTAGGCCGCCTCCCAAATTACAAAAAAACAAAATTTTATCTATATCATTTGCAAAACATTATATCTCAACCATTGGTCAATTGCAAGTTTATGGCAAGAAAAAAACAGAGAATCTCTTAAGTAGAGATCTCTGCTTATCTAAAATATTTTAATTTTTGCTCACCTTTTTGCCATCATAATGTCCACATTCAGGACACACATGATGAGGTAAAATCTTCTCATGGCAATTAGAACATTCTGTAAGGCTTGGAGCACTCAATTTCTTATGAGTACGTCTTTTACGCTTACGAGTTTTAGAAGTTCTTTTCTTTGGTACAGCCATTTTATACACCTCCTTGTTTATTGCTCTTCATCATAAAAGTCTTTCAATTTTGCTAAACGTGGATCTAATATTTCTACCTCACAATCACATTCACCCTTATTTAAATCCTGACCACATTGGGGACAAATCCCATTACAGTCTTCAGAACAAAGTGGTTTCATAGGTAAAGATAAAATTATATTATCCATAATAATTTCATCTAAATATAACTCTTCTTGATCTTCCATCTCATTTTTTACAACATTTTCAGTTAGATCTAAGTTGATTGTAGAATTATATTCTTGTAGGCAGCGACTACAACTCAAAATCAATTTGGCTTTAATTTCACCTTCAACTACATAAGAATCAGTAGTGTTAAAAATTTCAAGTTCAAGTTCAATTGGATCTTTTATTTCAATTTCACGATTGGCAAATTCAAAATTATGAAATTCAAGCTCTAATTCTACTTGTTTTCTAGCTCCAACTTCTTTTAAATCACTGAGGTTTATATACAATTTTTTAATCACCCCTGTAAATAACCACATTTTATTATATAAAAATAAGCTTTAACTGTCAAGCGAAAACTTATTAGTTGACTAAATCCTTTGTATCTCTAGCAATAACTAATTCCTCATTTGTCGGAATAACTAAAGCTTTTACTTTAGAATCAGATTTTGAGATTACTTTTTCTTTTCCACGCATATCATTAGCCTCTTCGTCTAATTCAACACCTAAATATTCAAGTCCATTTAAAATTCCAGCTCTAGTTTCAATTGCATTTTCCCCAATTCCAGCAGTAAATACAATTGCATCAACACCACCCATAGCTGCAGTATAAGCTCCAATATATTTTTTAACTCTATAATTAAATATTTCTAAAGCAACTTCTGCCTGATGATTTCCTGATTCAGCAGCATTTTCAACATCGCGAGAATCACTGCTAACACCTGAAATACCTAAAAGGCCACTTTTCTTATTTAAAATATTATCAATTTCAGCAGCAGAAAGATCTTCTTTTTCCATAATAAATGGTATGATTGCTGGATCAATATCTCCACAACGAGTTCCCATTACTAAACCTTCTAAAGGAGTTAAACCCATACTAGTATCAACAACCTCACCATTTTTGACTGCTGCTAAACTAGCTCCATTACCTAAATGACAAGTTACAATTTTAAGCTCAGATAAATCTTTTTCTAACATTTTAGCAGCTCTCTGAGCTACATAACCATGAGAAGTACCATGGAAACCGTATCTTCTCACACCATACTTTTTATAATATTCATATGGCAAGGCATAAATATAAGCTTTCTCTGGCATAGTTTGGTGGAAAGCTGTATCAAAGACTCCTACCTGAGGTTTAGTCGGCATTAATTCTTTACACACTTTAATTCCCATAATATTTGGTGGGTTATGAAGTGGAGCTAAATCAGCTACTTCTTCTAATTCTTTGATTACGCTTTCATCAATAACTGTAGATTCTGCAAAAGCTTCTCCTCCATGTACAATTCTATGACCTATAGCTTCCACTTCATCTATATCTTTTAAAACTCCATGCTCAGAAGATAAAAGAGTTTCTAACAATAATTCAATTCCAACTTTATGAGTTGCAATATCTTTTTCAATTAGAACTTCTTCTCCTTCATTATTTTCATATTCTAAAAATGATCCTGAAATTCCTATTCTTTGAATTAAACCTTTTGCTAATACACTTTCTGTTTCCATATTAAACAATTGATACTTCAATGATGAACTTCCACTATTAATAACAAGTATTTTCATTTTTATTCCTCCAATTTTATTTGTTTTGAGCTTGAACTGCTGTAATAGCTGTTAAATTAACAATATCTGAAACTGAACAGCCACGAGATAAATCATTAATTGGTTCAGCTAATCCCTGAATAATAGGGCCAACTGCATCTGCTCCAGCAATTCTTTGTACTAATTTATAACCAATATTACCAGACTGTAAATCTGGGAAAATAAGAACATTAGCTTCACCTGCAATTTCACTTTCAGGTGCTTTTCTCTTACCAACACTTTCAACTAAAGCAGCATCTAACTGCATTTCTCCATCTATTTTTAAATGCGGTGCATTTTTTTGAGCAATTTCAACTGCATTTCTAACATTATCTACATTCTCATGTTTAGCACTTCCCATAGTTGAAAAAGAAAGCATAGCAACTTTTGGATCAAAATCTAAAAGTGACTGAGCAGTATCAGCAGTAGTAATTGCAATTTCTGCTAATTGTTCAGAATTAGGAGCAGGATTTACTGCACAATCAGAAAAAACCATTACTCCATCTTCACCAAAACTTTTATCTTTCAAAACCATAATTAAAGCACTAGAAACTGTAGAAATACCTGCTTTAGTTTTTACAATTTGAAAGGAAGGTCTTAAAACATTAGCAGTTGCATTCACAGCACCTGCTACCATTCCATGAGCTTTTTTAGTATAAACCATCATAGTTCCAAAATATAATGGATCTTTAATTGCTTTTTCAGCCTCAGCTTTACTAATCCCTTTATGTTTTCTTAATTCATAGAATTCATCTCTAAATTCTGCTATGTATTCTGATGCCTGAGGATCAATAATCTCAACACCTGTTAGATCCACTCCATATGTTTGAGCAGAACTTTGGATTTCTTCTTTTTGACCTAAAATAACAATTTGAGCTGTTTTTTCAGTTTCAACTTCTGCAGCAGCTCTTATTATTCTTTCATCATTTCCTTCAGCAAAAACTATTGTTTTTAAATCTGATGCTGCTTTTTCTTTAAAATTCTTTAAAATATCCATTTTTATTCCTCCCTGATAGTAAAAAAATCATATTTGTTCTTTAACTATATCTTTGCTATTATGTATATAATACTATATTAAAGTTACAAATCCTTTTTTAAAGTAAAAAGTTCGAAAAGTAAAACTTTTATTATAACTAAAACAATTTACTTAAATCTAAATTTGAGGTGTTTTTATGCATACAACTGCTTTAATCGTAGAATATAATCCTTTTCATAATGGCCACCAATACCACCTAAATCAAAGCAAAAAAATAACTAAAGCTAATAACCTAATTGTAATTATGAGTGGCAATTTTAGCCAACGAGGTGAACCCACTTTGCTTGACAAATGGGCCAGAACCAAACAAGCTTTAAGTTGTGGAGCTGATTTAGTTTTAGAACTTCCTTTAGCTTATAATATTCGTAGTGCTGAATACTTTGCCCATTATTCAATTTTAAGTTTAACTAAAAGTAAGATTGTAGATTCAGTTGTTTTTGGTAGTGAAGCAGGTGATATTGAAATCATTTCTGCTATTGCCCACGCCTTTATTAATGAAAGTCCAGAATTTAAAAATAATCTCCAAAACTACTTGAAAAAAGGGATTAATTTCCCTACCGCTAGAAGAAAAGCTTTACTCTCTGCTTATCAAAGTTATAAACATTTACAAAATTTTAGCAAAGCAAAAATTAAAAAGACTTTAAAAGAACCAAACAACATTTTGGGCATTGAATATTTAAAATCTATTCTTAGTTTAAATTCAAATCTTAAGCCTAAAACAATAAAAAGAATCGGTAGTGCATATCACAGTCAAGAAATCCAGAAAAACTATGCTAGTGCATCTTTAATTAGAAATCTATTTAAAACTCTACCTCAGGCTAAAGCCTTGCAAAAAACTCAAAATTTAATGCCATTAAAATCCTGGCAAATTTTAAATAATGAAGTTAAAAAAGGTAGATTTGTTCAGCAAAGTAAATATAAAAAAATATTAGCTAAAACAGTTGATCAAATAAGAAGACTTAATAGCTCTGATTTAAAAAAATATCAAGGAATCAATAATGGTTTAGAAAATAGATTTTTAGAAAAAGCTCAAGCAGAATTTAAAGAAAGATCTTTTTTAGAAAACTTAAAATCTAAAAATATAACTGAAAGTAAAATAAAAAGGAAAATTTTGCAGATTTATTTTGAGCTTAAAACAGATAAACTTAATTTAATAGCTGATTCCGCTCCTCAGTATTTAAGAGTACTTGGGATCAAAAAAGGTAAAGAAAATTTACTTTCGCAACTACAAAATAAATCTGAGCTAGAGATTATAATTAATCCAGCTGCTAAAATTAAAGCTATTGACTTAAATGCAAAAAAAGCACTTGATTTATCTCTAAGTTATGATTTACTTGCTTCAGATCTTTATGCTTTACTCTATCAAAACCCAAAACATAGTCAGGCTCAAAGAGATTTTTACCAAAAGTTAATTAAAATATAATAAATATCTAAAAATTGATAAACAATTAATTCACTATAAACTTTGATCTTGTTTTAAATAATTTAAGACATCATTAATATTATCTGCTTTGATTAACTTTAGATCTCCTGCAAATTGGGCAGCAGTTTCATAATTTTCTTTTGGAACTATAAATAAGTCTACTTCAGCCTTTTTAGCGGCCATTATTTTATATTTAACTCCATCAATTCTACCAAGTTTACCATCTAAACTAATTGTCCCAGTTCCAGCAATTTTTTTACCATTTGTAATATCTCTTTCAGTCAGCTGATTATAAATTTCTAAAGTAAAAACACCACCAGCTGAAGGTCCAATAATATTTTCAGTTTTAAAATTAACTTTTCTTGGAATATCATATTCTAAACCCTGAGAACTAATTAAAACACCAATTGAAGGAGAACCCTTATTACCTTCAAGTTCTACTGTTCTTAAGTTAAATTCCAACAGTTCTTCTTCTCTTAATACTTTTAATTCAACCAAATCACCAATTTTTCTATTTTTTATAATATTAACTGCATCAGCAGCCATTTCTACCTTTTTACCATCTACAGATTTAATTAAATCACCTTGTTCTAGTTTGTTATAAGCACTTCCATTTTCCATAACTTGAACAACAAGAGCTCCTTCTCCACTTATTTGAACTTGATAGCCAGCTTTTTCAAAAGCAACTGCTTGTGCCTGAAGTTTACTTTCTTCCATAAGTTCTGCCATTAATTCTATGTATTGATTTAAATCCATATTTTCTGGCAAATAATCTCTAATAGAACTAAGTTCTTTATCAGAGGGGGAAAATAATGTTATATAAAAATAATCCCAGGCCATTGCTCTCTTTGTACCCACTGCTGTTAATAAGAATTCACCTTCATTTTGATAAGCTGAATCCACCTCAATCATTGGTGATAATTCTTCAGCAACTCCAGGCTCCATCACTTGATAAGGTACTGGCACAAAATGACTAATTACAAATAAAACAAATATTATTCCAAATAATTTTGAACTTAAGTTCTTAAAATTCTTTTTTTGCATATTAATCTTCCTTCTATTTTTATTATTAACTAAAATAATTATTTATTTTAACTTCTCTAAAAAAAAGACAACATGTTTATTATATATTATAAATCCTATCTAATGCAAAGTTTTTTATTAATTTCTTGACATAAATCTTTCTCTAAGTTATAATTCTATTAAATTAAATATTGAGAAAAAAATAATTAATTAAAATATTAGTTATTAAATGCCTCATCTAAGATGAGGTAGAGGAGCAGTAAAAATCAGTAATTTTACTCTTGCAAATCCAGCTTAAACTTAAAATGAAAGGGTTTACTGCCGAAGTGTATTTTTTTAGGATTAAAAAAATCACTGGGACTGTATAAAAAATATACAGGACTGTCATAGTTAAATTAACTATGTTGTGCTATCTCATGATATTAGATGGGGTTATTTTATTTACCCTAGCATTTTGCTAGGGATTTTTTATTTGCTTAAAGTTTAAATATTCAATTTTTTAAAAAATAACTAGGAGGATGAAATTATGGAAAGTTTTGGTGTTATTTCTTTATTACCACCATTATTGGCTATTATCTTAGCTTGGTGGACTAAACAAGTTGTCTTATCTTTATTTTTAGGTATTTTTTCAGGGGCCTTAATTATTAACGCTTATAACCCTCTTTTTGCTTTTATGCATACTCTAGATAATTATATTCTTGCTTCTTTGGCAGATTCTTGGAATGCAGGTATTATTTTATTCTTATTAGCTATGGGAGGAATGATTGGAATAATTAATAAGTCAGGTGGTATAGTTGCCATTGGAGAATATGTCGCTGAGAGAGCTAATTCTATAGCTAAAACTCAGTTTGCAGCCTGGATTATGGGAGTTCTGATCTTTTTTGATGATTATGCTAATACTTTAATTGTTGGTAATACAATGAGGCCTATTACTGATAAAATGAGAATTTCAAGAGAAAAATTAGCTTTTATTGTTGATTTAACTGCTGCTGCTGTTTCAAGTATTGTTCCAATTTCTACCTGGATAGCCTTTGAAGTCGGAGTTATTAAAGATGGATTTGATGCTCTAGGAATAGAAATGAATGCTTATGGAACTTTTGTCCAGACAATACCTTATCGCTTTTATAGTATTTTTGCTTTAGCTTTTGCCCTAATAATTATCTTTACTGCCAAAGATTTTGGACCAATGTTAAAAGCAGAAAAAAGAGCACGTTCAACTGGTGAAACTTTAAGACCAGGTTCAACACCAATGGTTTCTCAAGAAATGGAAGAAATTAAACAACCAGAAGGTAAAAGTTTTAATTTTTTCAATTCTTTTTTACCAATAATTGGAGTTATTTTAATAACATTATTTGGACTCTGGTATAATGGTGGAGGTTTAGAAGCTGGTACTTCAATTCGAGATGCTTTTGGTAATGCAGATGCCAGTATTGTCTTACTTTGGGCTGCAATTACAGGTAGTTTTATTGCTGGAATTCTTAGTTTGGCTAAAGGAATTTTAAATGTAAATGAAACAGTTGATGGCTGGATTGATGGAGCAAAATCAATGTTTATTGCTTGTTTAATTCTGGTTTTAGCCTGGTCAATTGGTAGTATTACTGAAGATTTAGGAACTGCAAATTATTTAGTTTCAATTTTAGAAGGTAATATAATACCAGAAATAGTTCCAGTTATGATCTTTGTTTTCTCAGCTTTTATTGCTTTTACAATTGGAAGTTCTTGGGGAACTGTAGCAATTGTAATGCCACTTGCTATACCTTTAGCTCATTCAATTGGAATCCCAATGCTGCCAACAATTGCAGCTGTTTTAACTGCAAGTGTAATGGGGGACCATTGTTCACCTATCTCTGACACTACCATTATGTCTTCTACTGCCTCTGCAGTTGATCATATGGACCATGTAAGTACTCAAATGCCTTATGCTTTAACTATTGGTTTAGTTGCTGCTCTATTTGGCTTCTTACCAGCTGGATTTGGATTTTCTGCTATTTATCTATTACCAGTTGGAATTATTGCACTTTATATAGTTGTTCAGGTGATCGGAAAAAAAGCAGAAGATGCTATTTAATTTTTAATCATAATAAAAAGACCGCCTTCAAAGGCGGTTTTTTTTATTATTCTTTTTCTATATACATTTTTTCTATATCACTTTTAGGCATGGGACGATCAAAATAATATCCCTGTATATAATCATTAGTCAATTTATTTAAAATATCTAACTCTGATTTTTTTTCTACTCCTTCAGCAATAGTTTGTAAATTTAAAAGGTGAGCAATATTAATTATTGATTCAACAATATTTTGCCCATCTTTACTTAAAGTCATATTTCTAATAAAAGAAATATCAATTTTTAGATAGTCTATCGGAAACTTTTGGAGATAGCTAAAAGAAGAATATCCAGTACCAAAATCATCAATAGAAATTGCAAAACCCTTTTCTTTCATTTTATTCATTACTTTTAAACTATAATTAACATCATTCATCGCAGATGATTCAGTAATTTCAAATTTAATTAAAGAATGATTAATACCACTATTTAATATAAGACGATAAATATTTTTTAAGTGAGTATTATCTTCTAGCTGTTTAGCAGATAAATTAATAGAAACAGGTACTACTTGATAACCTTTAGCTAACCAATGTTTAATACTATTAACTACTTTACTAATAACTATTAAACCAACTTTTTTAATCAGTTGGGAATTTTCTAAAATAGGTATAAATTCAGCTGGAGAAATTAAACCTTGCTGAGGATTTTGCCAGCGAATTAAAGCTTCCATTCCATAAAGGCTATGATCAGCTCCTTTATAGTATGGTTGATAATAAATAACAAATTCATCGTTTTTAATAGCTTTATCTAATTTTGCTTCCATTTTTGTAAATTTCTTTATTTCTTGATTCATTTCTTGGTCGAAAAAAGCATAATCATTTTTTTTAATATTAATTAAAGCAATTTCAGCATTTGATAATAAATTTTGAGAACTTATACAGTCATCAGGATAAATAGAAATCCCAATTCTTGCATTCAACATAAAAGATTCTTGATTATAATCTATAGTATCAGTAAAAATATCTAATATTTTTTCAGCTAATTTATAAATTTCATTAGCAGAATTTAGATTATCAACTGCTAAAGCAAAGTTATTGCCACCTAAATAAGCTAGATAGTTTTCTCTGTCTATTTTAACACATTTTTGATTTACTAACTGCTGCTTATTTATTAAATCAGCTAATAAATTAATCAAATCTTTTTCGGTTTGACTATTATTATAAATATCATTTAAATATTTTATATTATTAATATTAAGAACTAGAATTGCTAATTTAGATTTAGCTTTCAAACCAATTAAATTTTCCATTTTATTTTTTATTGATTTTCGATTTGGTAAACCAAATTGGATATCATAATTAGAAATATACTCTATTTTACGTTTTAATTTTTCATTTTGAGTAATATCTCTACCAACTGAAATATAATTTATTATTTTTTGATTTTGATCTTTAATAGGAGTTATAGTTTGTTCTGAATAAAAATAATCTCCATTCTTTTTTTTATTAATGATAACATCATTAAATACTTCACCTGCTCTAATCTTATTCCACATTTTTTGATAAAATTGATTAGAATGTTTATCAGATTTAAAAATCGAAGGATTTTGACCTATTACTTCTTCTTTTTTATAACCTGTAATTTCTTCTACTGTTGTATTTGCATATTCAATAATTCCTCTTTTATCAGTAATAACTACCCAATTATCAGTTTCATTAATTGCCTTTACTAATTTTACCATTTCCATTTCTCTTTTTAAACTATAACTTACATTTTGAGCCATAGAAATAATTTCAAATTTATTTTTTCTTTTAGGAATGATTATATTATTCCATCTACAATTAATAATAGTCCCATTTTTTTTTAAAGTTCTACTCATAAATCCCTGGGGCAAATATTCTAATTTTTCGTTTTTAAATTTAGACCAAATTTCTCGATCCTTTTCTGCAATAATTGTGCTAATAAATTTTTGGTTTGTAAGCTCTTCTTGTTCCCAACCCAGAAGTCTAACTGCTGCTTGATTGAGATTTTTAATTTGACCATTATTAGACCAAGAAATAAAAGCAAGGGGGGAATTTTGATAAATTAAGTTTAATTTATTCTCCGTAAATTGTAGTTTATGTTTTAAACTGTTCTCATCATTTTTTTGAGCCATCAAATTAGCCTCCCCTATTTCCAATATTTTTTCATCTTTTGAGTTAATAATTTTTCTTCTGTTTTAGTTGGCCATAAATTATTATTTTCTTTTTTTCTCATTGCTGCAGTTAAATTAGAAAATAATTGTTCATCTTTAAAGTATTTAGCAAAATCTTTTTTAATCTTTGCTCTAGCTGAATTACCATCATAAGGACAAAGACTTTTTTTGATTTTTATATTTCTTTTTTTAATTTCTCTAATAATTACAGACTCTCTTAAATAAATCAATGGTCTAATTATTTCCACTTTGTTTTTATCTAAAAATCTTTTAGGTGCTAAAGTTTGAAGTTGACCAGAATAAATAATGCTCATTAAATAAGTTTCAACAGCATCATCTAAATGGTGACCAAAAGCTAATTTGTTAAAATTATTTTGTTTAAGATAATTAATAATTGCTCCTTTTCTAAAATGAGCACATTTTGAACAAGGATTACTTGCTTCAGTAGAATTAATATAAAGAGCAATTTCGCTTTTTATAATTTTTAAATCAATTTTTAGTTGCTGACAAAAATCTTTAAGAGCCAAAGAACTAGAATCATCAAAGCCTGGATCTACATGAACAGCTTTCAACATAAAATCCTTACTAAAGTACTTAGAAAAAATTTTTAAAACTAATAATAAAAATGCACTATCTTTACCACCAGAAAGACCAACTGCAATTCGATCTCCATCATTTATTAAATCAAATTCTGCTATTGCTTTTACTACTTGTGCTGTGACAGATCTATCTAAAGATAAATTCATAATTACTCCTTAATCTTTTTTAACCAATTTTCAAATTTTAGAGACTCATTTTGGGCTAGATTATAACCTGATTGATAAAGTTTTTCTAATTCTTCAGCATCACGACTGAAACGATCAATTTTTATTTCTTCTGGTCTAAAAACAAAAATTTCTCCTGCTTTTTCCTTTTTTTTAATCAAATTTAAAGTCTGATTATAAACTTTATATCTTTCTTTTAGGTCTTGAACTAAATTAGGATATTTTCTTAAAAAAAAGTCCAATAAAAATTTAGCCTTAACAGGAGTTTTCCGATAACCCTTTTCTCTGGTTAAAACAACAACAATTTTTTGATAACCATCTGCCAAAGCTTTTTTTATAGGAATTGAATCTTTTATCCCACCATCTAAATAACAAGCCCCTTCAATTTCTACAGGATTAGAAACTAAAGGTAGACTACTAGAAGCTTTAAAAATTTTATCAATCTTATTTAGCTCATCATATTTTTGAGGTTCAAAATATCTTATTTCACCACTACTGCATTCAGTTGCAGCTACCTTCAATGTTGTAGAAGAATTTTTAAAACTATTATAAGCAAAAGGTAATATTTCATGTGGTAGCCGGTGAAAAAGAAAATCCATGCCAAAATAGCTTCCTTCTTTAATCAGATTTTTTATTCCCATATATCTTTTATCTTCTACTAAATCAGTAAATATTTTTTTATTTCTTTGTCTTTGGCGACTGGTATAATTTGCTCCATTATTAGCTCCAGCAGAAACTCCAATTGTATAATCAAAGTAAATATTATTTTCTAATAAATAATCAATAATTCCAGCTGTAAAAGAACCTCTCATTCCACCGCCCTCAAGTACAAGAGCACAATCTTCTAATTTCAAAATAAATAACACCTCTTTACTTTACTTTTCTAATATCTTTTCCAAAAGGCATTAAGGATAAATAAGCAAGTTTTAAATTTTGTTTAGCAAAAGGAATACCAATAATAGTAATCCCAAAGAATAAAGCTGCCGTTAAATTAGCTATAGCTAATTCCCAACCAAAAAGAATAATCCATAATATATTAGCAATTAAACTAACAGACGAATTATTAGTTTCTATTATTTCTTTACCAAAAGGAGCCAACTGCATTTTAGCCATTTTGAAACATTGTTTACCTACAGGAATTCCAATGATTGTTATTGACCAAAGCAAACCGAAAATAAACCAGAAAAACGATTGAATCAAGCCACCAAAAATAAACCAAATAATATTTCCTAATAAAGTCATTTTTATCTCCACCTTCTTTAAATCAAAATTGCTAAAATCAAAGTCAAAGCTGTAGTGTAATTTAAAATCACAAAATTTTTAACAGCTAAAATAAAAGTTTCTTTTTTACTTTGTTTGCTTTTAAATTTATTAATATTTTTCTTAATTATAAAAAATGTTAATAAAGAAAGCAAAGAAATAAGTGGTAAAATATTAATTACTACTGCCAAAACAAGACTTAAATATGATAAATAATATAAATAGCTAAATAACTGCAGACTCTTTTTTTTAGAAATATAAATTGGCAGTGTATATCTTTTATTTACCAAATCATCACTGAAGTCACAAATGTTATTTGCTAACATAATATTTGCAATTCCTAAAACTAAAGGTAAAGAAAAAATAAAAAGCTTAATAATTTCTAAAAATTGAATTTCTATTTTTAAAAGACCGAGGCTAAAAAATAAATTAACCAAATTAAGATTTTGAATATAAACGGTTAAAAAAGTAATCAAAAACCCCATAGTTAAACCAGAAAAAAGCTCGCCTAAAGGTGTTCTAGAGATAGGCACTGGGCCAGAAGTATATAAAATTCCAATTGCAAATGAAATCAAACCTACTAAAAGTACTATAACATCACTATGTAAATAAAGAAGTAAACCAATAACTATAGCTAATAAAAAAAGTATAATTATAATTTTTTTAACAGTTCTTTTATTTAAATTATAATTTACTATTGCATTATGCTGCTCATAATTATAACCTTCTTTTTTTTCTGCTTTCAAAAAATCTTGATAATTATTAAGGGCAGTTGTCCCCATATCAACACATAATAAAGATAACAATAAAAGCAAGCAATTAAAAATATTAAAACCTTTATAATTATATATAAAATATAAATTTCCCAGTAAAAAAGGAGTAAAACTGGCAATTTTAGTTCTAATTTCTACCAATTTTAAAAAAACCTTTAAGTTCACACTACCTACCACCTTAATTTTTTTCTATAAATTTATTTCTAAGTTTGTGATATACAAAATTTGGAACTAATTCTTTAATATCACCATCAAAATAAGCAGCTTCTTTTATTACACTAGAACTTAAAAAGGCATATTTAGTATCTGTCATCAAGAATATAGTTTCAATATTTTCATCAAGGTGTTTATTCATCGAAGCCATTTGAAATTCACCTTCAAAATCAGAGACAGCTCTTAAACCACGTAAAATAGCATCTCCGCCAATTGACTTAATATATTTAGTCGTTAAGCCAGAAAAAGAATCTACTTTTACATTTTCAAGTTCCCTAGTAGAGTTTTTTAACATCTCTACTCTTTCTTCCATTGTAAAAACTGGTGTTTTATTGGGATTATTAAAAACTGAAACTATTACTTCATCAAAAATATTGGCCGCTCTTTTTACAATATCAAGATGGCCATTTGTAACTGGGTCAAAACTACCTGGATAAACTATCTTTTTGCTCATATTAATAAATACCCCTTATTTTTTAATTTAGTTGATAAATTGTTAATAATGAATTACCATAAATTTTATTTTTTATAATATCCAATTCTGCAAACTCATTTGTTTTTTCAGAAGCTGATTTTTCACTTATAATTAACCCCTTATCTTTGAGTAAATTATTTTTTATAATTAATTCAATTGCTTCAGCAGTCATCTTTTTTTGATAAGGTGGATCCATAAAAATTAAGTCATACTTTTTATTCGAGTTTTTCAAATAGGAATAAACATCTTGTTGATAAAGGTCTGCTTTTTCTAATAATTTAGCTTTATTTAAGTTTTCTTCTATAATATTTAGATGAGCTTGTTTTAATTCAACAAAATCAGCCTTTTTTGCTCTTCTACTTAAGGCTTCAATTCCTAAGTTACCAAAACCAGAAAATAAATCTAAAACTTCAGCTTCTGGTAAATAAAAAGCAATTATATTAAACATAGATTCTTTAACACGATCTAAAGTTGGTCTTACATCTCTACCTTTGAGACTTTTTAATTTTAAGCCACCAGCTTTACCAGCAATAATTCTCATCAATAATCCCTCCTTCAAACTATATTTTTAATTCTATTTGAGCAATAATATTAGCTAATTGATTATATTTTTTCTGCCAATTATTTAATTCAACTATTGCTTGAGCTTCAGTGCGTGCTTTTGCTAATAATTCTTGATCAGCTGTTAAACTAGCAACTTTTAAATCATCTATTCCATGCTGTTTTGTTCCAAAAAATTCTCCTGGACCCCGCATTTTCAAGTCTTCTTCTGCAATTAAAAATCCATTATTACTTTTGCACATAATTTCTAAACGTCTAGTTGCATCTTCACCTCTCGGATTAGAAATCAAAATACAATAAGATTGATAACTACCTCTACCAACTCTTCCTCTCAACTGATGTAATTGAGCTAAGCCAAAACGTTCAGCATTCTCTATAATCATAATACTTGCATTACTCACATCTACTCCAACTTCAATTACAGTTGTAGCTATTAAAATATCAATTTTACCAGCTCTAAATTTTTCCATTATTTCTTTTTTTTCTAAAGCAGGAACTGAACTATGAATTAAAGCAAGTTTATTATTTTTAAAAAAACCTGTCTTTAAATTATTATATAATTCTTCAGCTGCTAAAAGCTCAGGCATTTCTTCTGATTCTTCAATTAGAGGGCAAACAATATAAGCCTGTCTACCTTTGTTTATTTTTTCTTCTAAAAAAGAATAAATTTTTTTTCTTCTATTTTCTCTCCTCCAAAAAGTAGCTATTTTTTTTCTACCTGGAGGCATTTGATCAATAACAGAAAGATCTAAATCACCATAAATTAACATTGCCATCGATCTTGGTATTGGAGTAGCAGTCATAATTAATAAATCTGGGCTATCCCCTTTTTCTTTTAAACTATGGCGCTGTTCAACTCCAAATCGATGTTGTTCATCAATAACTACTAAACCAGGGTTCTGATAAGTTAAAGCCTTTTGAAAAAGAGCATGAGTTCCAATAATCAAATCTATTTCTCCAGTTTTAATTTCGGCCTCAATTTCTTTTCTAGCAGCTTGTTTAACACTTCCAGTCAATATTTCAACTTTATAGTCAAAATCTTTTAAGAGCTCTTGAAAGTTCAAAAAGTGTTGTTCAGCTAAGATCTCAGTTGGAGCCATAAATATCCCTTGACAACCATTAGCTAAAGTTTGTAATAATGCTAAAGCAGCAACTATAGTTTTACCTGATCCTACATCTCCTTGTAAGAGTCTAGCCATTGTTTTTTCTGATCCCATATCAGCTTCAATTTCATTCAAAACTCGTTTTTGGGCAGCAGTCAACTCAAAATTTAATTGACTCAATAATTTATCATTTACCGATTGTTTAAATTCATGTTTTATACCCTTAAACTTAGTTTTCTTTTTCTTTTCTTCTAGAGCATATAATTGCAAATGAAAAAACTCTTCAAAAGCTAATCTCTGTCTAGATAGATTTTTATGTTTTTGATTTTTAGGAAAATGCATTCCTAAGATAGCAGTTTTTAAATCTGGAAATTGATATTTTTCTAATAAATTTCTAGGTAGTTGATCTTTAAGCAAAGATCCATAATTTTTAATAACATTTGCTATAACCTTTCTTAACCTTCTTTGGCTAAGCCCTTCTGTTAAAGGATAAATAGGAACAATTCGGCCAGTATTTAAGACAGAAGCTTCAGAGCCTATTTTTTCATAAACTGGATTATTTATTTCTTTTCTTTTATATTTTCTCCAGTTTTTTTCACTTATTTTGCCAGTAATTAAATACTGATCTCCTTCTTTAAATTGATTTCTTAAATAAGCTTGATTATACCAAATACCATTTACAACATCACTACCATCAGAAAAACTTACCTTTAGCAAATCTAAATTAGGTCTTATTTTTTGATAATTTATTTTTAAGACTTCAACTTTAAAATTCGCCTTTTCTCCTATTTTGGTATATTTAATCTGACTTAACTGACTTCTATCTTCATATTCTCTGGGGAAATAATATAACAAATCTCTGACAGTTTTTATATCTAATTGGGAAAGGCGCTCGGCCCATTTGGGCCCAACACCTTTAACAAATTGAACTTCATCTGCAAGTTTTGATTTCATACTCTTAATAATGCTCCTCTATTTTAAAAATAAATTTTTATTCTAGAGAAATAATAAATGGATATAAAGGCTGGTCTCCAGCATAGATTTCAATTTCATCAAAATCAAATTTTTCTTCCATAATTGTTTTAATTTGTCTAGTTTCAGCCTCAGTTATACCCTCACCATAATAAATGGTAACTAATTCTTCAGCTTCAGCTACTTCATTTAATAATTCAATAACTGTTTTTTCTTTATCCTGCTCACTTACTATAATTTTTCCATCGCTTAAGCCTAAATAATGACCTTCAGTAATTTCTAAGCCATTAACTTTAGAGTTTTTTACAGCCTGTGTAATTTCTAATGTTTTAACATGTTTAATCTCAGCTTCCATTTTAGCTTTTAAGTCATCTAATTCTAACTGATCATTAAAACTCATTAGAGCAGCCACTGCTTGTGGAATAGATTTAGTTTCAATAATTTCAATATTTTTATCAGTTAAATCTGAAACTTGTTTAGCTGCAGAAATAATATTTTTATTGTTTGGTAAAATAATTATTTTATCTGAATTCATTTTTTTAACAACTTCTAAAAAATCATTTGTTGAAGGGTTCATTGACTGACCCCCTTCAATAATATAATCTACACCTAATTCAGTTAAAATATTAACAATTCCATTGCCATTAGCAACTGAGATAATAGCTATTTTTTTATCTATTTCTATTTTTTCTGCTTGATTTTGATCTTTTTTACTAACTTCAGTTTCAGAATCAAGACTTGCATCTAAATTATTGTCCTTGTTATGAAACTGAGAATGATCAAATTCTTGCATATTTTCGCGCTCAACTTTTTCTTGGTTTTGTTTACGCATATTATCAATCTTGATATCAAAAACTTGACCTTTTTTTAAACCATATTCTAAGAGTACCCCAGGGTGATTAGTGTGAATATGCAGTTTAATTATCTCATCACTACCAACTACCATAATTGAGTCTCCATAACTTTGCATATCTTTTCTAATTTTTTCAATTAATCTATCAAGTTTAAATTTACGTGTATTAATTTTAATTAACATTTGAGTACAATAAGTAAATTTAATATTTTCTGCTAATTTTGATTTCTGAGCACTCTTTTTTTCTGTTTTAGCAGCCTGATATTCAATTTTTTCTCCTTTTAAACCTTTAAGCATACCTTTAAGAATCGTTAAATAGCCTTGGCCCCCAGCATCTACTACTTCTGCTTCTTTTAAAGCATCTAAAAGTTCTGGAGTTTTAGCTAAAGAATCTGCTGCTGCTGCAATAGTTATCTGCAAAAGTTCTAATATATCCTGAGTTGATTCTGCTTCTTTAATAGCTTCTTCAGCAGCTTGACGAGAAACTGTCAAGATTGTTCCTTCAACTGGTTTTAAAACACCATGATAAGCTACTTCAGATGCTTTTTCTAAAGCTAGAGCAAAATCTTTACTATTCATTGTTTTCTTTTCTTTTAAAGCCTGAGCAAAGCCTCTAATTAGCTGAGATAAAATAACACCCGAATTACCCCTGGCTCCCATTAAAGCCCCTTTAGACAAGGCTGCTGCTAATTTTGAAACACTATTTGAATTATTAGCTTCTAAATTAGAAACTGCTTCTTGAAAAGTTAAATACATATTTGTTCCTGTATCACCATCTGGAACTGGAAAAACATTTAAAGAATCAATAAATGATTTTTGTTCTTTAAGCCAGTATAAAGATGTAGACATCATATTTTTAAATTGTTCTGCATTAATTGATTTCATTTTCTCACCTTTATTAATTGGCATCGCCAACCCTCACTCCCCTTACATTAACATCTATAGTTATAATTTCAATTCCAACATTTTTTTCAAGGGTATAGCGAACTCTTTCCATTACATTATGAGCTACTTCATGAATATTAGTTCCATATTCAACTATGATATTTAGATCTAGCTGAACTTTATCTTCACTAATCTCAACCCCAACACCCTTACTAATATTATCCCAACCTAAAAGATCTGCTAAGCCATCCTGCACACTTCTAGAAGACATACCAACAAGGCCATAGCATTCCATAACAGCAATACCAGCTATTTTAGCTATTACCTCTTCATCAATTATAATCTTTCCTAATTCATTTTTTAATTCTTTCTCCATTCTTAACACCTCTTTTCATACATAATTATTTTATCTCATATAAACAGTCTATGCAAGAATTAAATCTAAGCAACTAAATTAATCTCTCATTTATTATTTATTTCAAGATAAATTAATACATTCCTGCATATTAAATTTTATATTTTTATTAAAATTACTTTATTAAACTTGCTAAAGACCGTTTATCTATGTTAAAATATAATCTGACAAAGTTTTTATTGAAAGCGTTAAGGCACCCTAATATCTGAAATTTTTAAATATATGGTGCGCTATCGATGTACAAGTATTAAAGTTTTTAATTATTAATCTAAACTTTAGTGTGCCGTACTCGTTTTAAAAATACTAAGTCTGAAGTTAAGAAAATAAGACTTAGTGAAAGGAGGTGTTTTTCTATGTCCAGAGTCTGCGAAATTTGCGGTAAAGGTGGAAATAAAGCCAATAGCATACAAAGACGTGGTAAAGCTAAGAAAAAAGGAGGAGTTGGACGCAACATTACTAGTTCTACTAAAAGAACTCAGCGTCCAAATCTAAAAAAAGTTAAAGCAATTGTTGACGGATCACCAAAAAGAATTAAGGTGTGTACTCAATGTCTTAAATCAGGTAAGGTCGAAAGAGCTTACTAATTAAGGTTTAGATAATAAAAGGGAGCAAGGCATATATTATATATGCTTTGCTCCCTTTAGTACTTTTTGGCGTATTTAATTATTTTTTAATCTTTTTTTAATTTTAGTTTTTAATTCTTGATCACTAAGCTCTATTTGAGCTAATTTATTTTTTAAAGCACTTTTAGCAACTGCAAAGGCTACAGCTGGAACAACTCTTTGATCAAAAGGATCTGGTATAATATATTCAGCAGCTAAATCTTCTTCAACCAAATCAGCTATGGCTTCTGCTGCTGCTATTTTCATTTCCTCACTAATTTTAGAAGCTCGAACATCAAGTGTACCTCTAAAAATCCCAGGAAAAGCTAAAACATTATTAATCTGATTAGGATAATCAGACCTACCAGTTGCAATAACTGCTGCCCCTGCTTTTAAAGCAATTTCAGGTTTAATTTCAGGGTCTGGATTAGCCATTGCAAAAATCAATGGTTGAGAATTCATTTTTTTAACCATTTCTTTTTTTAATATATTGGCAACTGATAAACCAATAAATAAATCTGCTCCTTGAATTGCTTCTTCTAAATGACCATTTATATTATTTGGATTAGTTCTTTTTATTAATTTTTGTCTTAAAGGATCATATTGATTAAGATTATTATTATTTAAAATTCCTATCTTATCATTAATAATTAAATTTTGAGCTCCAGCATCTAGTAATAAATTAGAAACTGCTGTAGCAGCAGCTCCTGCTCCATTAACCACAATTTTTATATCTGCTAACTTTTTATTAACAAGCTTTAAAGCATTAATTACAGCTGCCAAAACAACTATTGCTGTTCCATGCTGATCATCATGAAAAATAGCCATCTTAGTTTCTTTTTTTAAACGAGACTCAATTTCAAAACACTTGGGAGCTGCAATATCTTCTAAATTAATCCCAGCAAAAGTTGGCTCCAAAAGTTTAACAAAATCCACAATTTGCTCAACAGATTTAGTTCCCACACAAAGCGGAAATGCATCTACATTAGCAAATTCTTTAAATAAAACAGCTTTACCCTCCATGACTGGCAAAGCAGCTTCAGGTCCAATATCTCCCAAACCTAAAACTGCAGTTCCGGAAGAAACAACTGCTACCTGATTTCCATAAGCAGTATATTGATATCTATTTTCCTTGTCTTTTTTAATTTCTCTACAAGGCTCAGCAACTCCAGGTGAATAAGCTAAACTAAGTTCGCTTTTATTTCGGACCTTAACTTTTGACTTCATTTCTAATTTACCCTGTTTTTCTTTATGTAATTTTAAAGCTTTTTGATAAATATCCAAAACTCTTCCCCCTTAAGAAAGAACTAATTTTGTTTTTCTAAAGTATAAATTAATAATCCATTTTCTAATTTAACTTCTGCTTTATCTGCTTTAATTAAATTACTAATTCCTCTTGTTTGAGAGCGTTTAAGGTCTTCATTGTCTAAATCATATTTACAGCCTGTAATAGTTAAACCTTTCACAATTTTAGTCTGAGCTATTAAAGAAAGGCGATATCCTTTTTTATTAATAAATTTTTGCTGTTCTTTAATTAAAGCAATTTCTAAATGAGAAGAAATTATTTTAGCTTCTAAACCGAGCTCAACTATATATTCTAACAAGTTTAAATTAGCTAATTGTTGATCAAATCTTCCACCTAAAGCTCCAGTTAGATATATTTTTTGGAAATTATTATTTAAACAGTAATCAATAGCAAGTTCACTGTCTGTTTGATCTTTTTCAACAGGATGTTTAATTATTTCTATTTTTTGGCTTTGATAATATTTTCTGTTTTTTTTAGTTAAAGAATCAAGATCTCCAATTACTAAATCAGGTAAAATATTTATTTTTTTAATTCTATTTGCTCCTCCATCGACAGCTATTAGCTTATCAATTTCTTTTTTCTCAAGCAATAAATCAATTTCTCTTTTAGTTAAATTTAATTCACCGTTGAGAATCAAAAGAGCATTTTTAGACATTAGAAGCTATACCTCTCATTTCAGCTAATGCTTGAGCAGGGTCTTCAGCTCCAAAAATAGCTGATCCAGCAACTATAATATCAGCACCTGCTTTAACAATTTTTTCTAAATTATGAGCTTTAATCCCACCATCTACTTCTATTTTACACTGATAATTATTTTCTTCAATTATCTTTTTTAATTTAGATATTTTAGCTGTCATTTGCGGAATATAAGATTGACCTCCAAAACCAGGATTAACTGACATAATCAAAACCTGATCCAGTTCAGGTAAAATATACTCTAAAGTATTAAGAGAAGTTGCTGGATTAAGTGAAACTCCTGCTTTCAGACCTTCATTTTTGATCATTTGAATTACTCGATGAATATGATCAGTTGCTTCTAAATGAACAGTCAAAATATCAGATCCTGATTCAGCAAAATCTTTAATATATCTTTCAGGTTTAGTAATCATTAAGTGAGTGTCAAATTTTAGTTCTGTTTGCTCTCTAATAGCTTTTATAATCCCTGAGCCAAAACTAATATTAGGTACATAAACACCATCCATAACGTCTAAATGTAAATAATCTGCTTTTTCTATTAGCTGCAGTTCTTTTTTTAATTGACTAAAATCAGCAGCTAATAATGAAGGGGCAAATTCAGTTTTCATTAATATCGACTCTCCTTTTCTTTTAATTCATTATATATTTGTTGATAACTTTGATAACGTCTTTCTGCAATTTCCCCAGCTTTTACTTTTTGCTGAACTAAACAACCAGGTTCATGTAAATGACTACAGCCATTAAACTTACATGAATTGTTATATTTTGCGATTTCTGGAAAGTACCAAGATAAATTATCTGCTTCAATCTCTAAATTAAGTTTTTTAATGGAAGAAAAACCAGGAGTATCTGCTACCCAACCATTACTTGGTAAAGCTAAAAGTTCTACCATCCTTGTTGTATGAACACCTTTTTTTAATTTCTTACTAATTGCAGCAGTTCTTAAATTAGTATCTTCTAATACTTGGTTTAAAAATGATGATTTACCAGCTCCTGAAGGACCAGTTAAGACATTAATTTTATTTTTTAATTGCTCAAATAATTTAGTTAAATTTTTAGCTTCTTTAACACTAATAAAAATTAAATTATAACCTGCTTTTTGATATTCAACAAAATTTTCTTTAAAACCAGGATCTGCTTTATCAATTTTATTAATCACAATTAGAGGCTCAAAACCAGAACTTTCTACAAGTAATAAAAATCTATCTAATAGTGCAGGTGCAAAATCAGGATTTTTTACAGAATGCATAATAACTACCTGGTCAATATTAGCTACTTTAGGCCTTTGTAAAAGGTTATTTCTGGCATGATAACCTTCTAACATCTTATTTTCTTTATCAAACTCAACGTGATCTCCAGGATAAATTTTTTCTTGTATTTTACCTCTTATTCGGCAGCGATATACTTCTCCTTTTTGATCAGCTACAAAAAAAAATCCTCCTATAGATTTAATTAAAATCCCTTCCATTAAAAAAATCAGCTCCCAAATTCTTCCGTTTTTATTAATTGATCATCAAAATAAATTTTTATTTTTGTTTGGCCCTGACTCTGAATATCTCTAACTATATTATCACCAGGTTGATGAACTGCCTGATATACTTTATCTTGACCATTTTTATCTTCTACCACAATTTTAACTTCTTTTTGGCTAGTGCTATTAACATTTATTGAAATTCTATTTGAATGCAAATTTTTTGGCTTTGCTGCCACTAGTCCTTTACTAATTACAAAATCAACAGCTATTCCTTTAGGTAAGTATTCTCCTGCTTTGACACTTTGCGAAATAACATTTCCTTCAGCAAAGCGATTAGAGTTTTCCACTTTAACTTGACCAATATTTAAGCCATTTTCTCTAATCAAATTAAAGGCTTGCTTTTGACTAAGACCTGATAAATCAGGCATTTTTACAGAAATATTTCTTTCACCTCTGCTTACAAATAAAGTAACTTCACTCCCTTTATCAACCTCAGCTCCAGCTGTTGGAATTTGATTTATTACTGTTCCAGGCTCTTCAGATAATCTAAATATATATTGGATATCACCACTATTTAAAGCTAAATTATTAAGTTCAATTAAGGCTTTTCTTAGTGACTGACCTATTAAATCTGGTATTTTTATTAATTCCGCTCCTTTACTTACTGTAATTTTTAAAGAACGACTTTGTTTAATTCTAGTCCCAGCTTTAGGTTGTTGACTAATAATTTGATTTACTTTAAAATCTTCACTAAAAACTCTAGCATTATTTTCAACTAAATCCAAACCTGTTTCGGCTGCCATTTTTTTAGCTTCAGCTAAACTCTTACCTTCAATATCTGGAACCTGAACTACAGGTACATTAGTATATTGATTAAACAAAAAATTTACTGCTCCAATTGAAACTAAAAAGAACAATAAAATAGAAGCCGTAATAATTAAAGGTCTTTTAAATTTGTTTTTATTTTGCTTTGTTTTTTTACTATCTTTTATAATTTCATCTTTTAAAGATTCTTTGTTATTTAATTTTGATTTAGCTTTTGTTTGCTTGTGATACTCATTATTTAATAAATCAGCTTTTGCTTTTTTTATTGATTCAGAATTTATTTTACCGGCAGATAATGAATCTGTTTTTTTATTTTTAGATTTTGTTTTCTTTAAAAAAGGGAAATCTTTTTTATTCATTACCTTAGTCTCATCAGGCTTAAAATCTTTTTTATTTTTATTTAATTTTTTATTTTTATCATTTTTTAAATTTTTTAAGCAATAAGTTATTTGATGTCTCATTTCTACAGCATTTTGAAAACGAGCAGCTGGATCCTTGGCAATTGCCTTCAAAATTAAATCATTAACTGCTTCTGTTAACTCTCTATTTATTTCTTTTGGCTCTAAAGGTGTCTGTTGGATATGTTTTAAAGCAACAGAAATCGGACTTTCTCCCCTAAAAGGTAATTCACCAGTTGTCATCTCATACAGAACTACTCCTAATGAATAAATATCAGAATGTGCCTTTATCTCTCCTCCCTTAGCTTGTTCAGGTGAAAAATAATGTGCACTTCCAACAACTGTCTCAGTCATTTGAATAGTTGAATTATTAACAGCTCTAGCAATCCCAAAATCCGTTACCTTAACCTCAAGTTCTTTATCTAAAATTATATTATGAGGTTTAATATCACAATGGACAATCTGATTTGCATGAGCAACTGAGAGAGCAGAAGCAATTTGTTTGGCAATTTCTAATGCCTCAGCAGGTGAAAGTTTAGTTCTTCTTTTTATTAAATCTTTTAGATTTTCACCTTCAACTATTTCCATTACAAGATAAATTCTTTCTTCATCTACTACAATATCATAAATGCTTACAACATTTGGGTGAGATAGTTTAGCTACAGCTCTGGCTTCTTGTCTAAATTTACGAGTAAATTCAGCATCAGATTTGTACTCTGAGCGCAGCATCTTTAAAGCCACTCTTCTTTCTAAAAGAGTGTCTTCTGCTGCGTATACAATAGCCATCCCTCCCCGACCAATTTCCTCTATTATCTTATAACGGTCATTTAAAATCTTAGCTTGCATAAATTCACCTCAATTAACTTTAACCAATACTTATTATTCATTCCAATCAACAACCAAAATCGTAATATTATCTAAACCACCATTACTTAAAGCTTTTTCTAATAATTTTTCAGAAATAATTTTAAGCTCTTTATTATAATTAAAAATATAACTTATCTTTTCCTCTTTAAGCATATCACTAAGACCATCTGTACATAATAGTATATAATCATCAGCCTCAAGTTTTAATTTACCCTGATCTAAATCAAGTTTTTCTTCTAAACCAAGGGCTTGAGTTAATATATTTTTTTGAGGATGATTAAAAGCCTCAGATTTAGTTATTTTTCCTTTTCTCAATAAATCTGCAACTAATGAATGATCTTGCGATATTTTTTTTAAAATTTTATTTTTTTGATTATAAATATAAATACGGCTGTCACCTAAATTAGTATAATAAAGCATTTTATCTTTAATTAGTACAGCGGCAAAAGTTGTACCCATTCCTTGATAATCAATGTTTTTTTTGCTTTTTTTGATTATTTCTTCATTTATCAGCTGGGTTAAATTATTTAAATCCTCTAAAGGGTCTACTAAGCTAAAATTAAAAGAAGCAGAAACTTCAGCAGCAATTTGACTGGCTATTTCGCCTGCAGCATGACCTCCCATACCATCAGCAACCATAAAAAAATTTAATTTTTCATTAACAAAAAAATTATCTTCATTGACGCTGCGTTTTTTACCTTTATCAGATAAAGCTGCAAACCGCATTTTTTTCCTCCTTTAAATAAAACTAAAATCTATTTTTCTTTTCTTTTTAACTGGCCACAAGCAGCCTCAATTTGACTTCCCATTTCTTTACGGAGACTAACTTGAATTCCATTATTAACTAAAGTATCATAAAAACTATCAATAACTTTTTGAACTGGTCTTTCAATTCCTAATTCTGGAACTGGATTAGCAGGAATTAAATTGACATGACAATTTATACCTCTTAATAATTCTGAAAGTTGAACTGATAATTCAGGACTATCATTAACACTATCCATTAATACATATTCAAAAGTTACTCGTCTACCTGTTTTTTCAATATAATCAATTACAGTTTTTAAAAGCTGATTTATATTATATTTTTTATTAATAGGCATAATTTTATTTCTTAATCTATCATTAGGAGCATGTAAAGAAATAGCTAATCCAATTTGATCATTAACTTTAGCTAATTTTTTGATTTCTGGAACAAGTCCTGCTGTAGAAATAGTCATCTTTCTCATTCCAATGTTTAAGCCTTGATTAGAATTTAGAATTTCAACGGCTTGCATTAAATTATCAAAATTAGCAAGTGGCTCTCCCATTCCCATAAAAACAAGATTACTTAACCTTGGCTCAGCAAAATTGGAACCACTAATATCCTTTTGAATTTCAAGTACCTGCTCTACTATTTCTCCAGTAGTTAAATTTCTTTTTAAACCATCAATTCCAGTTGCACAAAATGAACAACCAAGACCACAACCAACCTGAGTTGAAATACAAGCACTATGTCTACCTGATTCGGGAAAAGGAAGATAAACCCCTTCTATATTTTCACCATCATTTAGCTGCCAAAGATATTTTACAGTTCCATCAACAGCAACACTTCTTTTGCTTTCTTTAAGATTGTTTAAATTATAATTATTGTCTAAATAACTTCGCATTTTTTTAGGTATGTTTTTCATTTCTTCTGTTTTAGATATACCATTTTTGTATAGCCAATTAAAAACCTGTTCTCCTCTATAAGCTGGAAATCCTGCCTTTTTCAAGTCTTCTATTAATTCATTTCTAGTTAATTCTTTTAAGTCCTTCATTTAAAATTAATCACTCTCCACTTTTTGTATTAATGCATAGAAAAATCCCTCTGAATCTACTTCACCAGGTAAAATTTCTAAATATTTGTCTTTAGTTTCTAAATTTAAACTACTTGCTTTTTCTAACCTACTACTTAGATCAATTAATTTATAGGCTTTATTTTCTTTTAAAATTCGTTTAATTAAATCTTGGTTTTCTTCTTTTGCTAAAGTACAAGTGGAATATAATAATTGACCTCCACTTTTAAGTTTGTTTAGATTATTATTTAAAATTTTATATTGTAATTTAGCCATTTTTTCTATTATATTCTCATTCTTATCCCACTTAATCTCTGGTTTAGAAGCTATAAGTCCTAAACCTGAACAGGGTAAATCAGCTAATATTCTATCATATTTTTTATTATCCTGATATTTACTAGCATCAGCTTTTTTTAAGCTAACATTTTTAACACCTAATCTTAGTAAATTTTCTTGAACCAAATCTAAACGACTTTGGCTAATATCTAAAGCTTTAATTTGACCAGTATTATTCATTAAAGCTGCTAAATGAGATGTTTTACCACCAGGAGCAGCAGCTAAATCAAGAACTTCCATATTTTCGGAAGGATCTAATAATAAAGAAGCTAAGCCTGCAGATGTACCTTGAATATAGGCTCCTCCTCTTTTAAAAACTTTAGTTTGAGCTGGATTATTTACTTTTTTTAGTTTATAAAAAGATTCTAAAAATGTTGACTCATATTCTAAATCAGCAGCATCTAGCAATTCTATAAATTGAGCTTTGGTCATTTTGAGTGAATTATGACGATAAATAACCTCAGCTCTTTTATTACCTGCTTTTAATATTTTTTCACTTTTATTAAAACCATATTGTTTAATAAAGCGTTTAACTAACCACATTGGATATGAATACTTAATTGATAAGTGTTTTTCAGGATCCTTATTTTTAGCTGGAAGCTTAATCGAATTACGCTTGCGATTAATATTTCTTAAAACTCCATTAGTAAAAGATATAGCTCCTTTTTGGCTAGCAGGCAAAATAATTTTTACAGCCTCTACACTTTCATAAATAGCAGCTCTTGCGGGAACTTTATCCAGAAAAAATAGTTGGTAAACTCCTATCCTAAGTCCCATTAAAACTTCACTATCCATTTTAAGCAAAGAGGTTTTGGAAAATTGATTTATTATATAATCTAAATATAACTTATTTCTAATTACTCCATAATAAATTTCAGTAAACAAATTTTTATCTCTCTTATCCTCAATTAGCTTTAATTTAGAATTTAATAATAAATTTGAATAACTTCCTTTTTCAACTCTAAGTAGTGCTTTTAAAATTTCTGAGCGTAAATTTTTCAATTAATCATCACCTAAACCAGCTAAGAGTAAAATTCTCAGCATATTTGCTAAAGCAACTAAAGTTGTAGCTACATAAGTAAATGCTGCAGCTTTTAAAACTTTTTTTACCCCTTTAAGTTCTTCTTGATTTAATAAATTACTATTTTTCAAATTACTAATGGCCCTATTACTTGCATTAAATTCAACTGGTAAAGTTACTAAATGGAATAAAAAAGCAGCGGAAAAAAGAACAAAACCAGTCATAATTAAAAAATCAGCTCTAATAAAAAAGCCAAAAATTGCTAAGGGCAAACCCAAACTAGAACCAATATTAGCAGCAGGCACTAAAGAAGCTCTTAATGATAACGGTTTATAATTTTCTTTATCTTGAATAGCATGACCTACTTCATGTGCTGCCACACCAACTGCTGCCACTGAATTATTATGATAAACATCTGCTGACAAATTAAGTGTTTTTTTCTCAGGATCATAATGATCACTTAATTTACCATCAGTTTGACGAATCTCTATATTGCTTAAATTATTACTTAACAAAATTTTTCTAGCTGCTTCAGCACCAGTTAAATTTGAATTTAAATTAATTTGATTATATTTTTTAAAAGTATTTTTTACTTTATATTGAGCATAAACTGCAATCAATAAAGCGGGAAGGATTACAATCATCGTTGGATCAAAGAAAAATGGAAACATATGTCTACCTCCTTGATAAATTAATTCTCATTAGGCCTTGTCAAACTTTTCTTTTTCTGGTAATTGATGGCCATTTAAGAATGAATAATAGTCTATTTTTTTCCCTCCTGGGAGCTGTAATTTTTCAATAGAAATTACACCAGAAGCTGTCTGAACTAAAATACCATCTTTTTGATTTGCTTTAATAATTGTACCAGGTTTTAAATTTGTATCTGGATAATCACTTATTTTACTTTCCCAAATTTTAATTTTTTCACCATTTAAAACACTATAAGCTCCAGGCCAAGGATTGACACCTCGAATTAAATTATAAATATTTTCAGCTTTTTGATTCCAATCAATGCTACCTAAAGATTTATCTATTTTATAAGCAAAAGTTGCTTCAGAATCATTTTGACTAATTTTAGGTGCCTCAGCTGTTTTTATATCTTTTAGAGTTTTAAGCAGCAAATTCGCCCCTTTTTTAGCCATTTTATCATGTAAATCACCGACTGTATCATCTCTTTTTATTTCAATCTCTTGTTGATAAATTATATCTCCATCATCCCAACCTTCAGCCATATACATTGTTGTATTACCAGTTTTACTTTTGCCATCTATTATTGCCTTATGGATTGGACTAGAACCTCTATATTTAGGTAATAAAGAAGCATGGAGATTAATACAACCAAACTTAGGTATTGCTAATAATTCAGGACTTAATTTTTGACCAAAAGCCACAACTACTATAAAATCTGGTTCTATTTCTTTTAATTTTTCTAAAAAATCTTTTTGATTTACATTTTCACTTTGTAAAATTTCTAAATCTAAAGCTAAAGCTTTTTCTTTAATATCAGAATAATTAATTTTTTGGCCTCTACCACTTTTACGATCAGGCTGAGTAACTACAGCCTTAATCTCAATTTCTTCATCATTTTCTAATTCAACTAAAGCAGGAACTGCAAATTCAGGAGTTCCCATAAATATTATTTTCATAAAATCACTCCGCAATTTTTATAATTTTATCGACAAATAAAATACCATCTAAATGATCAATTTCATGCTGAATTGCCCTTGCTTCAAATCCTTCTGCTAGAAAAGTAACTTCTTTGCCCTTTCTATTTAAGCTTTTAACTTTAATTTTTTCTGCTCGAATCACATCACCAGTTTCACCAGGAATACTCAAACATCCTTCTTCCATAATTGCCTTGCCTTCTTTTTCTATAATTTCTGGATTAATTAAAATAACTTTATTTCCTTCTCTGATATCAACAACAGCAATTCTTTTTAACATCCCAATTTGAGGTGCTGCTAATCCTACACCATCTTCAGCATACATTGTTTCAAACATATTATCTATTAATTCATTAGTTTTTTTATTAACCTCATCTATTTCTTTAGCCTTAGTTCTTAAAACTGGATCTCCAATTTCTCTTACTTTTAAAAGAGCCATTTTATCTACCTCCTAAATTATATTATAACATTTGATAGGGATCTACATCAATACGAATTTCTACTCTTTGTTCATTATTAGCTTCAACAAATTTTTTTTCAATTAACTGGATTATATATTCCCGATTACGCATTGAATCAAATTTTAAAATTATTTGCCAGCGATATTTTTTCCTTATTTTACTTAAAACAGCAGGTGCAGCTCCTAACTTTTCTAAAAATTTATTTTGATATTGTTCTAAAAAAAGAGATAATTTTTTGCTTATATTTTCTGCCTTTTTTTCCGATTGAGAACTAATTATAATGTTTAAAAGCCGACAAAAGGGTGGATAATTCCTATGCTTTCTAATTTGTTTTTCTTGTTTATAGAATAATTCCTTTTTAGAAGTCAAAGCAGCTTTTAAACTATAATGTTCAGGTTCATAACTTTGGACTAAAAAAGTGCTAGCTTCAGAATTAACAAGCATACTTTTTAACTGATTAATAAGAAAAAAATTATTTTCTGCTGCTCTAAAATTAGAGTTATTTAAAGTAGTATCTGCAGAAATAACTGCTAAAAATTTAAGTTGATTATAAAATTGATTTTTTAAAATAATAGAAGTTCCTACTAAAATATCAATTTTATTATTTTTAAAATCATTAAGTCTCTTTTTTAATTCACTTTCTTTTAAATCACCATCAACTCTAATAATAGCATAATCTGAATAGAGCTCTTTTAATTCATCAATTATTTTTTGAGTACCTAAACCAGCTTGAGCAATAAAAGAACTTCCACAGTCAGGACAAGTTTGAGGTAACTTTTTTTCTAAGCCACAATAATGACAACTTAATTTGTTTTGTTTTTGATGATAACTTAAAGAAATATCACAATGTTGACATTTAATAACATGACCACATTTTCTACAAATTATATAATTTGCAGTACCTCTTCTATTTAAAAATAAAATCATCTTATTTTTTTGCTTTAAATTTTTTTCAATTTCTTTTTTTAATTCTTGACTTAAGTTGCCTAAGTTTCCTTTTTCTACTTCATTTTTTAAATCAATCACTTTCTGTTTTCTTTTATCAACTACTGAATCTATTCTCAACTCTTGATATTCACCTAAATCAGCATGATTTTTACTTTCAAGTGAAGGAAAAGGAGATTCCAATATCAAAGTTGAGTTAGAACTTTGTAAACGTTTAGCAGCAACTTGCCTAGCTTGATACAAAGGATGTTCTTGCCCTTTATAATTTTCATTATTTTCTTCCATAATAATTACAGCATCAACTTTAGCGAAGGGGGCAAAAATAGCTGATCTAGCTCCAACTGCCAATTTGACTTTATGAGTTTTAATTAACTGCCATTGATCAAAAACTTCTCCTTTTGAAAGTTTACTGTGTAAAAAAGCAATTTGATCTTCAAAATAATCATTTAACTGTTCTAAAAAAACATAATCTTTTTCAATTTCTGGTATCAAAAGAATGACATTTTTATCTTTTTGCAAAAGTTTTTCAATCAATTTTAAAACAAAGATAAATCTTTTTTTATTATTACTACTAGTTCTTAATAAATAACTATTTTTTTGATAAAAATTATTAGCTATTTTATTTATTAATTTAGATTCTGAGGCTTTTAAATTAAATTTAACTGTTTTTTTAGTTTCTAATTTAGAATCAAGCTTAGGTTGTCTACTCTTAGTATCAGTATATAAAACTGCTAATTTTTTTTCTATTAAACGGTAAACAGTTTGACGAGAAGTAGAAGCATATTTTAAAACTTTTTTTAATTTATTTTGTTTTTTTTTGTTTTCTAATAAATATTTCAAAATCAAAAATTGTTTAGGTGCTTTTTGATTTAATTTAGATAATTCTTTTTTAAAATTACTAATTTCAGAATTAACTTTTAAATATTCTATTTTTTTCTTTTTAATTTTCTTAGCTGTAATTCCAGCAGGTAAAGCTGATTTAATTACTTGAGCTAAATAAGCATGATAATAAGAGGCAGTCCAATAAAAAAGTTCTAAAAGTTTTTGATCAAAAAAACTTTCTTTATATAATAAAGAATCAACTTTTTTTAACTTTGATTTTTCTAAATCCGATTTAACATTTATTTTAGTTACAAAAGCAGCAATTTTACGGCGCCCAAATGGAACTTTAACAATTTGACCAATTTTAATTTTTGACTTTAATTTATCTGGTAGTAAGTAATCAAATTCTTTATTTAACTTACGAAGTGGAAGATCAACTACTACTTTTATTACCTTATCCATAGTTTTCCTTTCTTAAAAATAATAATTAAACTATTTCTTAATCTATATTATTTAGTTAAATGTCAAAAGCCGAAGGTAAAAAAACCTTCGGCAGCTTCATTATCTTATTTAAAAATTTTATTCTAAACCAGATCTTTTTTTCAAACTAGAGACTCGATCTATCTTTTCCCAAGGCAATTGAAGGTCATGACGACCAAAATGACCATAAGCAGCTACTTGCTTATAAATTGGATTTCTCAATTCCAGATTTTCAATAATTTTAGCCGGCCTTAAATCAAACTCTTCTTTAATTATTTTTTCTAATTTATTTTCAGAAATTTGTGCAGTACCAAAAGTATCAACCATTACTGATAAAGGTTTGGCAACCCCTATTGCATAAGAAATTTGAACTTCACATCTAGCTGCAATTTCTGCTGCTACAATATTTTTAGCAATATAGCGAGCAGCATAAGAAGCTGAACGATCAACTTTAGTTGGATCTTTACCAGAAAAAGCTCCTCCTCCATGATGAGCTGAGCCTCCATATGTATCAACTATGATTTTTCTACCTGTTAAACCTGTATCACCATTTGGCCCCCCAATTACAAATCTACCAGTTGGATTAACCAAGATTTCGGTGTCTGATCTTAATAAGTCAGAACTAATAACTTCATTTATTACATATTTAATTATATCTTCTTTAATTTGTTCTTGACTAATTTGAGGATGGTGTTGGCTTGAAATTAATATTTTATCAACATATACAGGTTGATCATCTTCATAAGCTACAACAACCTGAGTTTTGCCATCAGGACGTAAATATTTTAAAGGACCATTTTTTCTAACTTCAGCTAATTTACGAGCTAATTTATGAGAAAGCATAATTGGCAAAGGCATTAATTCTTCAGTTTCATTAGTTGCATAACCAAACATTAGCCCCTGATCACCAGCACCTAAGTCAGAATTAGATTCACCTGCTTTTTCTTCTAAAGCATGGTCAACACCCAGAGCAATGTCTCCAGACTGTTCATCAATAGCTGTTAAAACAGCACATGTTTCTCCATCAAAACCATATTTAGCTCTTGTATAACCGATTTCTGTAACTGTTTCTCTAGCAATTTGTTTTAAATCAACATAACACGAAGTTGTGATCTCACCTGCTATTAAAATCAAACCTGTAGTAACCATTGTTTCACAGGCAACTCTCGCTTCTGGATCTTCGGCCAGAATAGCATCCAAAACAGCATCTGAAATTTGATCAGCAACCTTATCAGGGTGACCTTCTGTTACCGACTCTGAGCTAAGTAAATATTTACGTGTCATAATATCACCTTTCGTCTATATATATTCTTAATTAATGTATTTAATAATTATTAAATTTAGTGTAGCACATAAAGTTTTAACTGTCAATTTAAGTATTTTAAGACTGATTAAACTTATTAATATAAAAAAGTAAAGATAAACCAATCAAAATTAAAACCAGACTAATTAATTTTGCTAACTGAAATTCATAAATTAATAAACTATCAACTCTCTGTTCTTCTATAAAAAATCTAGCCAGAGAATAAAAAATTAAATAAAAAGCAAAAACTTCTCCTCTTTTTTTATTTTTAGATCTTAAATAAAACAATAAAAAAACAAAAAGCAAAAAATCAGCTATTGATTCATACAAAAAAGTAGCTTCTCGATAAGAACCATTAATATACATCTGTTTTTTAATAAATTTAGGTAGAAAAGAATAATAATTTTGTTTTACTATCTTCCCATATGCTTCTTGATTAATAAAATTACCCCAGCGACCTATAGCTTGAGAAAAAGCTGTTAAAGGAGCTAAATAATCTAAAGTTAAGAGAAAATTATTTTCTTTTTTTAGACTAAAAACATAAAGGACTACTATGCCAGCAAGTAGTCCTCCATGTATAGCTAGTCCACCTTCATTAATTGCTAAAATTTTAGCTGGCTCTTTTAAATAATAATTTAAATTAAAAAGTACATAATATAGCCGAGCAGCTAAAATACCAATCGGCAAAGCTAATATAAAAAAATCTAGAAAAAAATCAAGATCTAAATTTTCTTCTTTTTTTAAAAGATAATTTAAAATAAAAAGTGAAATAACTAAAGCTAAAACTATTAAAAAACCATACCACCTTATTTCAATAGAATAAAAACTAACTAAAATTGGATCAATAATTTTTATCACCTTACTTTATAAATTAGACATTTTTCATTTTAGGATCTAAAGCATCTCTGAGCCCATCTCCAAGTAAATTGAAACCTAAAACACCAAAGATTATTGCTAAACCAGGGAAAGTAGCTACCCAGGGTGCTTTTTGTAATGAACTTCGAGCATCACTCAACATGGCACCCCATTCAGGTGATGGTGGTTGAGCTCCAAGTCCTAAAAAGCTTAAAGCAGCTGCTTCCAAAATAGCAGTAGCTATACTTAAAGTTGTTTGAACAATCAATGGGGCCATAGCATTTGGTAATAAATGTTTGAAAATTATCCTTAAATCACCAGCACCAAGAGCTCTAGCAGCACTTATATATTCACTTTCTTTAATTGATATTACTGATGAACGAACTATTCTGGCAAAACGAGGTACATTTATAATTCCAATTGCTAACATAGCATTTTTTAACTGAGGACCTAAAATTGCAACAATACCTATTGCCAATAAAATACTTGGAAAAGCAAGCATAATATCCATAAATCTCATAATTAACATATCTAGTTTACCACCATAATAACCTGCTAAAAGTCCAAAACTAACCCCAAAAAATAAAGCAAGCCCGACAGAAACTAAACCAACTTGAATTGAAATTCTAGAACCATAAATTATTCGACTTAAAATATCTCTTCCCATTCCATCAGTTCCTAATAAATGGCTTGATGAAGGTGCCTGATACCTAGCTAAAATATTTGTTTTTAAAGGATCATAAGGTGCTAACTTCGGCGCTAAAATTGCAACGATTATTAAAAATATAATAATTCCTAATCCAGCTATACCTATTTTACTCTGTAATAATCTTCTCCAGGCTTCTAGCCAAGGATTAGTATTTTTTTTCATAAATTTTTCATTTTTATTTGACATCTACTTTAATCCTCCCTACTCATACTGAATTCTTGGGTCAAATAATGCATATGATAAATCAACTAAAAGGTTAACTATGACAAAAACTCCGGCAAAAAATAAAATACCTCCCTGTACAATTGGAAAATCTCTAGCATAAATAGCATCAACAAGGTATTTACCTAGGCCAGGCCAAGAAAAAATAGTTTCAGTCATTACTGCTCCTCCAAGTAGAACTCCAAACTGTAAACCAACTACAGTAATAATTGGTACCATTGCATTTTTTAAAGTATGCTTAAAAATAACAACTTTTCTTTTTAAGCCTTTAGCATAGGCAGTCCTAATAAAATCTTTCCTTAAAACTTCTAACATTGAAGATCTTGTCATCCTTGCAATTATTGCCATTGGAATAGTACCTAAAGCAACAGCAGGCAAAACAAGGTGATGTAAGACATCTTTTAAAGCAGAAAAATTCAACTGCAAAATACTATCAAGAACATATAAATTAGTAATTGGACTAAAATCTAAACCGATCCCAATTCTTGATGAAGGTGGAAACCAACCTAATTCAACTGCAAAAAGCCAAATAAACATTAAACCAAGCCAAAAAATCGGCATTGAAACTCCCATTAGAGCTATTAACATACTTAAGTTATCAAACCAAGAGTTTTGATTTACAGCAGCAAAAATACCTGCTGGAACTCCAATCCCAACTGCAAACATGATTGCAAAAAATGATAACTCTAAAGTGGCGGGAAATCTTTTGCTTAATTCATTACTGACAGGATTATTACTCATAATTGAGCGACCTAAATCTCCTCTTAATAAATCCTTTACATAACTACCAAACTGGACTGGTAATGGATCATTTAAACCCATCTGTTCTCTTAGTCTTTCTAAGGCTTGATCAGTTGCTCTTTCACCTAACATAGTTTGAGCTGGATCTCCAGGAATTAAATGCACAATTAAAAAAACAATAACTGCTACTCCAATTAAAATTGGAATTAAAGCAAATAACCTTTTAATAATATAGTTAATCATATTCTCATTACTACCTCCTCTTAAAATTAATCTGCGGCCAAAAGGCCGCAGATTAGTTTAATGATTAATTTATATTTAATTTTATTTTTTCCAAACCCTGTGTAATTTTTCTGTTCCGGTTGGATTTGGAATATAGTTTTCAACATTAGACTTAAGAGCAATTGGTGGAGTTGAATGGACTAGAGGTACCCAAGGCGCGTCTTGGTGAATAATTGCCTGGGCTTCTTTATAAAGTTCGACTCTTTTATCATGATCCATAGTCTTTTGAGCTTCTACTAAGACTTCATGTAATTCATCACTTTGATATGCATTATTACTATTTGTTTTATCTAGCAATACATATAAGAAGTTATCAGGATCACCATTATCTCCAGTCCAGCCTAACATATAAGTTGGAGCTTCTTGATGTTCTGTCTTATCAAGATAAGTACTCCAATCATAAGTTACTAAATTAGCAGTTACTCCAATTTCACTTAAATAACTTTGAATAGCCTGACCAATAAATTTACCTTGAGGAATATAAGGTCTTGGTACTGGCAAATACCAAAGATCAAATTCAAAACCATCTTCATAACCAGCTTCTGCTAATAATTCTTTTGCTTTTTCTGGATTATATTCATAAGGCTCTATTTGATCATTATAACCCCAGATAGAAGTTGGCATTGGATTTTTTGCTGGCTCAGCTAGGCCTGCATAAAATGCATCAATGATAGCTTGTTTATCAATTGCATGATTAAAAGCTCTTCTAACTCTTACATCATCAAAAGGTTCAAATTTAAAATTCATAGCAAAATAACCAATATTCATACTTGGACGTAAAGAAAGTTTAAACTCATCAGAAGCTTCTACAGCTTCCACATCTTCAGGGCTAACTCCATCCATCATATCGATTGTTCCAGCCTGGAGTTCCATAAATCGGGCTGAATTATCAGGGATAGATCGGAAAACTATCTTATCAAGATAAGCTCTTTCACGCCAATAATTTTCATTTGCCTTTAGAATAACTCGGTCACCTTGACGCCATTCTTCTAAAGTATAAGCACCTGTTCCTACAGGATTTTTAAAGTAGTCTTCTCCATATTTCTTGACTGCTTCAGGACTAGCAATTCCAAAAGGAACCATTGCTAAATTATTTAAAAATGGTGCTTGTTTTTCAGAAAGAACAAATTCTACAGTATACTCATCTACTACCTTAACTTCCTGAATAATTCCAGGAAAACCCTGGAACATATAACTATAATAAGTGAATTCTCCCCCAATATGGTATGGGTGATCTTCTAAGCGCCAACGATCAAAGTTCCACTTGACCGCTTCTGCGTTAAAATGATTGCCATCATGAAAATTTACATCTTCTCTTAGCTCAAAAGTCCAAGTTAAACCATCTTCAGAAACTTCCCAATCTGTTGCCAAAGCTGGTTCTACTTCTGTTGTACCTGGTGTATAATCAACAAGTGTATCATAAAGCTGTTGAGTTACTTTAAAAGACTCTCCATCAGTTACCTGTATTGGATCTAAGCCTACTGTATCTCCACCACGACCAAAAACTAAAGTTCCGCCTTTTTCTTGAGCGACTACTCCTACCGAAAAAACAACCATTATCCCTACTAAAATACTAAATACTACTAAAGTTAATTTTTTCATACTATACTTCTTCCTCCTCGTTTTTTGGCTAAAGATTATTAAATTTTCAATTTTTTTAAGTTAAAAAACACCTCCCACTTTTTATTAGCTAAATTTTAAAGATATTATAATTATAATTCATTTATTGACTCAAGTCAATAAAATTTAATTTTTATTGATTAATTTTTTTAAAAGATAATCAAAAATCTTATCTGCTAAATCAGCTTTAGTAGATAAAGCTAATTCTTCAACTTGAGATTTACTTAAAATACTAATCTGATTTTGATCACTACCAAAAGCGATATTAGGTTTAGAAATATCATTAGCAATAATAAAATCAGCATTTTTTTTCACTAATTTTTTCTTTGCATTTTCTATTAAATTTTCAGTTTCTGCTGCAAAACCAACTAAAGTTTGAAATTCTTTTTTTCTTTTTCCTAGTTCAGATAAAATATCTGTTGTTCTTTCTAAATCCAAACTTAAATCCCCTGGTTTTTTCTTTATTTTTTGTTTTGTATAAACCTGGGGTCTATAATCAGAAACTGCTGCTGCCATAATTGTAAAATCTGATTGATCAAACTCTGCTAATAAAGAATCTTTCATTTCTGCAGCTGTTTCAACATTTATTAACTCGACTCCTAAAGGCACCTCTAAATTAGTGGGGCCAGAAACCAATTTAACTTCTGCTCCCCTATAAGCTGCAGCTTTAGCTAAAGCATAACCCATCTTACCAGTAGAATGATTAGTTAAAAATCTAACAGGATCTATAGCTTCACGAGTTGGTCCAGCAGAAATTAAAACTTTCTTATTTTCTAAATCTTTGCTAGTTAATTCTTTTTTTATTGTTTCTACTAATTTTTCAGCTTCTGGTAGCCTGCCTTTACCTTCATAACCACAGGCTAAATAACCAGAAGCAGGAGTAATTATTTTATATCCAAAATCTTCTACAGTTTTCATATTTTTTTGAACAATCTCATTTTCAAACATATGAACATTCATAGATGGTGCTACCAGTATTGGTGCTTGAGTAGCAAGAATAACAGTTGTTAATAGATCATCAGCAATTCCAGCAGCAGCTTTAGCAATAAAATTTGCAGTAGCTGGAGCTATTAAAACCAAATCTGCTTTATCAGCTAAACCAATATGTTTGACATCAGTTGTAGTGGTACTAAATAATTTTTTTTCAACTGGTAAATGAGTTATCGAATGAAAAGTTATTGGATTAACAAATTCAGCAGCTGATTCTGTCATGATTGTATAAACATTATGACCTGCTTTAGTTAATCTACTTGCAACATCTAAACTTTTATAAGCAGCTATTCCACCTGTAACACCTAAAATAATATTTGCAGACATTTTTTTTACTCCTTTATTCAATGTAGTATTTTTTTAGTTTTAGCTAAATGATTCTTAAACTTTAATAACTACTTCTTTTTTCATAAGTCAATTTATCTTTTTCGATTTCTTCTAAACTTTTAGAGACTAATTTTTTGCTTCTATATTTTTCTAATAATTCAGGTCCATTTTGATTAAGATGTCTTGCTCTTTTTGAGCCTAAAATAATAACTGTATATAAACTATCAGCTTTACCTATTAGCTGTTCTGCAGAGGGTTCAGTAATCATTAAGAATCTCTCCTTTTTTGTTCTTTTATAATAATTTTTTTAATCTCTCTAACTGCATCTTCTAAACTGTCATTAATAACTTCATAATCATATTTATGTACCTCTTTTAATTCTTGACGTGCATTTGCAAGTCGAATATTTTTGCTCTTAGAATTTTCTGATCCTCTTTTATCAAGCCTATTTTCTAATTCTTCTAAAGAAGGAGGAACTAGAAAAATATAGACTGCTTCTGGATACTTTTCCCGAACTTGTTTGGCTCCTTGTGTATCAATCTCTAAAATTATATCTTCTCCTGTTTCTAATTTTTGATCTACAAATTTCTTAGGAGTCCCATAATAATGGCCATGAACTAAAGCGCTCTCTATAAAACCATCTTCAGCTTCTATTTCCTTAAATTTCCCCTCAGAAATAAAAAAATAATCTTCTCCCTCAATTTCTCCTTTTCTTCTTGCTCTAGTTGTTGCAGAAATAGAATAAGACACAGCATCAAAATTTTCAAATAGTGCATCAAGTACCGTGTTTTTTCCCACACCTGATGGACCAGACAATACAAATAATAAGCCCTTTTTCATTTACTTATACCCCCACATTATTTTTCATCTTCTAATCGGTGTGAGACAGTTTCTGGTTGAATTGCAGATAAAACAACATGATCACTATCTGTAATTATAACTGCTCTAGTGCGACGACCATATGTAGCATCAATTAACATTCCTCTTTCACGTGCTTCCTGAATAATTCTTTTTATAGGTGCTGATTCTGGACTCACTACTGCAATCACCCTATTTGCTGCAATAATATTACCAAAACCGATATTAATTAAGTTAACTTCCATTAATATACCTCCTAAAATCTTATTTATTTAAAAAACTTGCTCCTTATCTTTATTAATGATACCACAGGCTTTAACTTTTGACAAGGGTCTATCAATTAGAAAAAACTTAAGTCATTTAAAGCCTAAAATAAAGATTTTTAAAATAAAACAATTTTTAATTAATTGACTCAAAGCTAAGTTTCTTTTATACTTAAACTAATAAATTAAAGAATGGAGTGATAAATATGGCCTTTGATGGAATTATGTTAGCTGCCTTAAAAAATAATTTAAAGAAAAAAATAATAGGTGGACGCATCGAAAAGGCTTATCAAATAGATAAGAAGTATTTAATTGTGCGTTTAAGAAATAATAGCCAAAATTTAGAATTACTAATTTCTACTGATGCTCAAGCTGCAAGAATTAATTTAACCGAATTGGATTTTGAATTTCCTTCTTACCCACCTGACTTTTGTATGATGCTGAGAAAATATTTGAAAAATTCTTATATCAAATCAATAAAACAACCTGATTTTGAAAGAATGCTTAAAATAAATATTGAAAAAAGAGGAAAAAAATTCAGCTTAATAGCTGAATTAATGGGGAAATATAGTAATGTTATTTTAGTAGATGAAAATGAAATAGTACTTGATGCAATGAAAAGAATTACTGAGAAACAAAATGCAGAAAGACAATTATATCCTGGTATAAAATATCAAAAACCACCAAAACAAGGTAAATTAAATCCACTTCAATTAAAAACTAAAAATGAATTTAGACAAATTATAGCTGATGACTTTAGTCAAGCTGCTTTTAGAGCAGTAATGTATAATTTTAGAGGTATTGGCCCCTATTCAGCTCGAGAAATAGTTTATAGAGCTCAAGTTGATCCCGCTGAAAACTATAATAGTTTATCTGATTTAGAAAAAAATAAAATAGCTGAATCAATGCTTAAACTTTTTGAGCAGTTTAAAAATGGAATTTATAATCCAGTATTATCAATAACAAAGGAAGAAATAGATTATATTTCAGCTTTTAAACTAGAACACAGAAATCCAGAAAAAATTAAAAAATTTAAAAATCTAGATCAAATGATGGATTATTATTTTAAAAACTTTTTAAAAGATAAAAAGTTAAAAAAATCTATTAGAGAATTAAATAAAGTTGTAAATAATTTTTTGAATAAAAATATTAAAAAGCAAAAAAAATTAAAAAAGCAATTAATAGAAAGTAAAGATGCAGCAAAGTATAAGAAAAAAGGAGAATTAATCACCGCTAATATTTATCAGATAAATCGTGGTGATCAAAAAACAGTAGTTCAAGATTATTATAATGAAAAAAATTCAAAAATCGAAATTAAACTTGATCCTGCTAAATCACCGGCTGAAAATGCTCAAAAGTATTTTAAAAAATATAATAAATTAAAGAAAAGTGTTAAACATTTAAAAAGAGAAATTGCTAAATTAAGACATGAAGAAAAATATTTAAAACAAGTTAGTATGAATATTGAACAAGCTGAAAGTTTAGATGATCTAGAAGAAATAAAAGAAGAATTAAAAGAGGAAAATTATATTAAAAAACAAAAAAACAATAAAAGAAATAAAAGAAATAAAAAACTACCACCAAGGAAATTTATTTCTAGTAATGGTTACCAAATTTTAGTTGGGAGAAATAATAAACAAAATGATCGTTTAAGTAAAAAAATTGCTAATAATGGTGATATTTGGCTTCATACTAAAGTAATAGCTGGCTCACATGTAATAATTAAAAGAGATACTGAAGTAGAAGTTCCAGAACAAACCTTAACAGAAGCTGCTGCCATTGCAGCTTATTTTAGTCAAGCTAGAGAATCTACTAATGTACCTATAGACTATACTTTGGTTGAAAATATTAATAAACCAAAAGGAGCAAAACCAGGTTTAGTTTATTATAATGAATATCAAACCATCTATATTGATCCAGCAAAAAAAGAATTATTAAAGAAATTAGCAGCAGTTTAACTGCTGCTAATTTTCTTTTTGCTTATTAAAATAATTTTAACTATAGTAATCATTAAGAGTACAAGCATTTGAATCTTAATAATTTTTTTTGGGTTTTTTTGATAATAACTTTGACCTTTATTTAAAAAGACATTGATAGTTTCTTTTTCATCAATTAATCTTTTTTGTTTTAATATTTTACCTTGAGGATTAATATAAGCACTATAGCCACCATTGACAACTCTAAGTAAAGGTTTTTCAACCTCTGCTGCTCTATAGGAAGCTGCAGCTAAAGCTAAATTATTATAAGCAATTGAGTCTAACTCTGATTCTGAAGCAGAATTTACTATTAAATTAAATTCTGATAGTTGCTTTGCAACTTTTCCAGTTAAAGGACTAAAAATTTGATCTGAAAACAAATTAAAATAAACTAAATTATCTATTTCAATTTTATGTATTGATTGCTCTGAATTAAATAAGTTTTTATTAAAATCAAATGAAAGCAAGTTGCTTAAATAATTTATAATAGCTTTTTGTTTAGGCAGTTTTAATTCTGTTAAAATATTACTTTGCTTATTAGTTCGCTGTATAATTTCTAATTTATCTGTAAGCAAAAATAAGGAATTAAATATTGGAGAATTGTAGCTATTATTCTCCACTGCTCTACTACCTAATTGTAAGTAAAAATCTGAATTATTTACTTGATTTAATTCCGTTTTCAATTGATCTCTATAATAATTATTTCTTATCAGATCAAAGCTTAAACTTTTTTCTGGAAAAAATATATATTTGCTTTCTGAACTTTGAATAAGTTGAACTATTAATTTAATTTCACTTTCAATCTTTTCAAATCTATTTCCAGCAGATTGTGGATTAATCACTGCTAAATCAATTTGTTTAGAATTTGCTTCTTGCTCAAAGTCATGGCCTCTAAAAAAAGGAATTAAAATTAAAACTATAAAAATAATAAAAAGAGGAATTGTTTTCTTCCAACTAGGTTCAAAATAAATCTTAACAAAATAAGAAGCTACTAAAACTACAATAAAAGATACTAAAAAAATACCACCATAACTAGCATATTGACTAATTAAATTAAATGAACTTTGACTATAAGCAATATAATTAAAAGGATTAAAGTTAAAAAATTCAAACCTTAAATATTCTAAACTAACCCAACTCAAAGCTGCAATAAAAGGACTATAAGTTTTTTCTGGCTGTAAAAATTTATTAATAATTACCCAAACTGCAAGTGGTAATGCTGAAACTAAAAAGTATAAAAATAAAATAAATAAAGTAAAAGAAAAAGGCATTTCAAATAATTTTTGTACTGGTTTATATAACCAATAAAAAGAAAAAACGGAATTTAAAAATCCTATTAATAAAGCGATAATAAAAGAGTGGCTATAATCATAACTTCTAACTAAATAGATTAGAGGAATAAATGCAAAATAAGTAAGGAAAAATAAAGCAGGAAAATAGACTGGCAATACAAATAAAAATGATGTTAAGATAAGTAAAATTAATTCCATATATCTGCCTCCAAAATTATTATATATTATAAATTAAAAAAAGGCCAGCTTTTATAGCTGACCTAATTTCTAAAATTAATTATTTTTTTATTCATTTTCTGCAATGATTTTTTCACTAATATCTTTTGGCACTTTATCATAATTAGAAAATTCCATAGTAAAGGAACCATAACCACCAGTTAAAGCTTTTAATTCAACTGCATAATTAAACATTTCAGATTCTGGTACTTTAGCTTTAATAATTTGCAAACCAGAATCAGGTACCATTCCCTCTATTCTACCTCTTCTAGAATTAAAGTCTCCCATTATATCTCCTAAAAACTCTTGGGGAACTGTTACTTTTACAGACATAATTGGTTCTAATAAAATAGGCTTAGCTTTTGTTAAAGCTTTGCGAAAAGCCTTAGAAGCTGCAATTTTAAAAGCCATCTCAGAAGAATCTACATCATGATAAGAACCATCATAAAGTACAACTTTAAAATCAACAACAGGATAACCAGCTAAACTACCTTCTTTTTTAGCATCAATAATTCCTTTTTCAACTGCGGGAATATATTGATTAGGAATAGCTCCTCCAAAAATTTCCTCTTCAAATTCAAATTCTTTCCCTCTAGCTAAGGGCTCAATTGACATTATTACATGACCATACTGCCCTCTACCACCAGATTGTTTTTTATATTTTTCTTCAACATCAACTTTTCTCCGAATAGTCTCTCTATAAGCAACTTTGGGTTCTTGACAAATAAAATCAACATCATACTTTTGCTGACACTCTTCTTTAACCATTTTAAAATGAATAGTTCCCATTCCTGCTAAAATCAATTCTTTAGTTACTTTATTATAATCAACTTTAAAAGTAGGATCAGAATCACTATAACGGTGTAAAGTAGCAGCCATTTTTTCTTCATCAATTCCTTCAGTTGGATAAGCAGCTCTGGCATACATTGGCTCTGGAAATTCTAATTCATGATAATAAATATCTGTTTCTGGATTTCTAATAGTAAAAGATGTTTCCAATTCTTCTAATTTAGCTACTGCTCCAATTTCACCAGCAGTTAGATCATCTACAGTTGTTTGTTGATCACCATTAAGTTTATAAAGCTTAGTAACTTTAATTTTTTCATCAATATTAGGGATTTCAATTAAATCATCTCTTGTTAATTTACCAGAAAAAACTCTAAAAATTGATAATTTCCCTATATAAGGATCAACCATTGTTTTACAAACTTGAGCACTAAATTTACTCTTTGGATTAGGTTTTAATACTTCCCCGGTTTTAACTAAATGATTAGAATGAACTTCTGCAGCTGAAGGAAATATTTTAGTCAAATCATCTAAAAATTTAGCAACTCCACAATTTGCTAAAGCTGATCCAGCAAAAACAGGTACTAATTCTTCAGCAGCAACTTCTTCTTCAAAGGCCTTTGTTAATTCTTTAATGGTTATTTTTTCACCATCTAAATATTTAATCATTAAATCTTCTTTTAATTCTACAATCTCTTCAGTCAATTTTAACTCATAGTCTTCAACTCTATCTTTTTCTGATTCAGGTATAGGAAAAGCCTTACATTCCCCTTCTATATTTTTATATAATTTTTCATCTAATAAATCAATTATACCTTCAAATTGACCTTCTTTATAATAAGGAATTGTTACAATAGCAAAACTATCATCATATGTAGAACGAAGCTCTTCTATTGTTTTATCAAAATCTGCCTCTTCTTTATCAATTTTATTAATAAATACAGCTTTTGCCAAATCATTTTGCTTTGCTAATTTCCAAACATAACCTGTATTAACTTCAATTCCAGCTGTGGCATCAACTAAAAGAACTGCACTTTCCACCATTCTTAAAGCACTAATCACTTCACTTCTAAAATCAGCATAACCTGGAGTATCAATAAAATGAAATAATTTATTATGCCATTCAAAATTAAAATAACTATTATTAACAGAATGTTTATGCTCTTTTTCAACAGCTCTAAAATCAGATTGAGTATTTTTTTGATCAACACTACCCGGTGTATCAATAACACCTGCATTATAAAGCAGCATTTCAGTTAGTGTTGATTTACCCGCACCTCCATGTGATATAAAGCAAAAGTTTCTAATATCTTTACTAGTAATTTTACTCAATTTTTCCACCAACCTTCCATTTTAGTTAGTTATCTTTATTAATTGAAAATATCTAATTCAAATTAGAATAATTCTCAAAAAAACTAATTTAAATTTTCTGTATTTTATTACTTCTACAATAGTTATTTAAATTCCTTTAATTTTTTGAATATTATTTAAAAAAATAATCTACCCTTTTAAACATAAACAGGGTAGATTACAATAATTTATTTACTAAGTTAAAAACTTAACATTTTTCTTTTACAGTTTGAGCAACATTTTTGCCTAATAAATAACACTTTTCCAAAATATCTCCCCTAGGTGCAAATTGGGATTCTATACTAGGTTCTACTAAATCACAATGAACTTTTTCTTTAAAGCTTTGCAAACGTGCTAAAGAACCTCCACTCCAACTATAGGAACCAAAAATTCCAAGAACTCTATCTCTCAAATTTCTACTTTCTAAACTTTTTAATAGATATTCCATAGGAGGGAATATCTCATTATTATAAGTACAACTTCCTAAAACAATTCCTTTATATTTCCAAATATCATTAATTATAAAAGAAATATCTTTTCTAGAAACATCAAATAATTTAATATCTTCAATTCCATTTTCAGATAAAGAGCGAGCCACAGCTTCAGCCATTATTTTAGTATTTCCATACATCGAACCATAAACTACAACAACACCCTCTTCCGTCTTTTGTTGACTCCATCTATCATATTCTTCAATAATATGAGCAGGATCTTTTCTCCAAACTAAACCATGAGTAGCTGCAATCATCTCAATTGTTTCAATTTCTTCTACTAAACGACTAATAGTTTTATGAACAACTGGTCCATATTTACCAATAATATTAGAAAAATATCTTCTGATTTCTTCTTCAAAATGGTCAACATTTACTTCATCATCAAATAAATATCCATTAAGAGAACCAAAACCACCAAAAGCATCACCAGAAAATAAAATTTTATCTTTTTGATCAAAAGTCATCATAGTTTCAGGCCAATGAACCATTGGAGTTAAATAAAATTTTAAGCTTCTAGAGCCTAAATCCAACTCATCTCCATCTTTAATAACTTTAGTCCCATCAGTAATTCCATAAAAACCTTCAAGAAAGTTCATAGTTTTTGCATTACCTACAATTTTAACATCAGGATATGCTTCTCTAATTGATTTAATAGAGCCTGAATGATCAGGTTCCATATGGTTAATAATTAAGTAATCAACCTTTTTATCTCCAATAACATCTTTAACTTTTTCTAAATAACTATCAGTATAATTAATCTTAACTGTATCTATTAAAGCTACTTTTTCATCATTAATAATATAAGAATTATAGGCTATACCTTCAGGTAAAGGCCATAATGATTCAAATAAATCTGTTTCTTTATCATTTACTCCAACCCAGTCAACGCTTTCGCTAAGTTTAATTGAATTATACAAAATTATCTCCTCCTAAAATTATTTTCTAGTAAAAACTTACTTTTCCTGCAGTAAAACTATTTTTTTTGACGTAATTTTGTTAAAACTTTTTGAAAATCATCTTTTAATTCAGCTTCAAACTTCATTTTTTGCTGAGAAATAGGATGCTTAATAAATAACTTTTTAGCATGTAAGAGTTGTCTTTTAACATTTAAATTATTTTTAGAACCATATTTTTGATCGCCTACAATCGGATGGCCTAAATAAGAAAAATGAACTCTTATCTGATGAGTTCTACCTGTTTCAATTTTTACTTCTACTAAGGTATAATGATTAAATTCTTCAATAATTTTAAAACGGCTAATTGCATTTTTACTATGTCTTTTTCTAACTGCCATTTTTTTTCTGTGGTTAGGGTCTCTACCTATCGGAGCCTCTATTTTTCCTTTTTTATAGGCTAAATTACCCTCAATTAAAGCAAAATAATATTTATCAACAGTTCTTGCTTTAAATTGTTTAGCTAAACTTTTATGACTTTTATCATTTTTAGCTACAATTAAAAGCCCTGAAGTATCTTTATCTAATCGGTGTACAATTCCTGGTCTCTTAATACCATTAATAGCTGATAAATTGTCTACACAAGCTAAAAGCCCATTAACTATAGTATCATTATAATGACCTGGGGCTGGATGTACAACTCGATCTGCATCTTTATTAATTACTATAATATCTTGATCTTCATAAACTATATCTAATTTCATTGCCACAGCTTTTACTTTACTTTCTTGTTCTTTAAGCTTTAATTCTATAAAATCATTATTAATAATTTTATAACTTTTATCAATTACTCTATTATTTACTTTAATCTCTTTTTCTTTTATTAATTTTTGAATAAAAGAACGAGATAAATCTTTAAAATATTTAGCTAAATATTTATCTATTCTTTGACCTTGATCTTTCTTTTTTACTGTTAAACTATATTCTTTCATTTAAACACCTCTATCTACTGAAAATAATAATTGGTAAATTAAAATTAAAACTCCAAAGAAAATAAATATATCAGCAAAATTAATAACTGGTAAATTATAAAAACCAAATAAATTGAAAGCAATGAAATCTGTTACATAGTGCAAAAATAGACGATCAATTAAATTAGAAATTCCTCCAGCTAATAAAAAAGCAGTACCAAATTCAACTGATTTTTTAGCTGGTAATTCAAACTTATACATATAAATTATAAAAACAAAAAATAAAATAGTCAATAAGATAAATAAGTTTCGCTGACCGCTTAAAATCCCAAAAGCAGCTCCCCTATTTTTCAAAAAAGTTAAAGTTAAAAATTGATCAATTAAAGTATATTTTTCTCCCTCTAAAAAGTTAATTCTAAAGATAAATTTAGTTAATTGGTCAAGACAAATTATTAAACTTAAGATTATTATAGACATGATTCCAACTCCAATTATAATTTTAACATACAAAAATAATTTAAACAATTAAAAATTACTCTTTTATATTACTAAATTATATGCTAAGATAGAAATTGAATATTTTTTTAGATTTAAGTCAAAATAAAGGATGAATAATTATGAAATTAAAATTAACTAAAAATAGTCTCAAAAGAAGTAAATTGATTTTAACTCTTGCTTTTCCTGCAATTATGGAAATGTCACTTAATACCCTAGTTGGAATGGCTGATACAATTATGATTAGCAGGTTTATAGGTAAAGAAGCTTTAGCTGGTGTAGGTTTTGCTAATCAAATAATTTTTACTTTGATTTTTGTTTTTTCAGCTTTTAATGCTGGAGCAACTGCTATGGTTTCTAGAAGTTATGGTGAAGGAAATTCTCAAAGAATGAATAAAATAATGAATCAAAATTTAACTTTAAACTTTATCTTAGGAATTATTATAACTTTATTTACTTTCTTTTTTGCTGATCAAATTTTAAATGTTTACGATATTACTCCAGTTGTTAAAAACTTTGGAGTTAGATATTTAAAATATATTGCCATTGGCCAAGTTTTCATGTTTATTTCTTTTGCCTCTGCAGCTTCCTTAAGGGGAGCAGGTGATACTAAAACTCCAATGTATATTACAGGAATTGCAAATATATTAAATATTATTGGAAATTATGTTTTGATTACTGGCTTTAGTTTTTTTCCAGAACTAGGAATTGCAGGAGCTGCAATTTCAACTGCCTTTGCCCGTTTTATAGCAGCTGCTTTATATCTAATTTTATTTTCTAGTGGAAGAGGAATTTTAAAACTAAAATTAAAATTAATGAAAATAACTCATAAAATTTTTAAACCTTTAATTAATTTAAGTTATGCAGCTGGAATTGAACAATTATTTATGCAGCTTGCATTTTTTGCTAATAGTATTTTTATTTCTAAACTAGATACAACTGCAGCTGCTTCTTTTAGAATTTTATTAAATATAGAATCACTTTCTTTTATGCCAGCAATTGGAATTGCAATTGCTGCAACTACAATTGTTGGTAAACATTTAGGTGAAAACAAGCCAGATGAATCACTCAAAAGTGGTTTAACAGCCGCTATTATAGGATCTATTTTAGGAAGTTCTCTTGCCTTAATTTATTTCTTTTTCCCACTACAAATCCTTCAAATATTTAGCAATGATCTTGAAGTAATTAATTATTCACTACCTATTTTAAAGATAGTTGCTTTAAATCAAGCTTTTTTAGCCTTTGTAGTAATTATGATTGGAGCTTTAAGAGGTGCTGGAGATACAAAAGGTGCCATGTATATTACAATTATTAGGCTCTGGTTTATTTTTATTCCTTTATCTTATTATTTAATCATTATTTCAAATTATGGGGTAGCTGGAGTTTGGATAGCAGAAATAATTTCATTTATGATTGTAGCCTTAATTGTTATTAGAAGATTTATGAAAATGGAGTGGGCTAATATTGAATTTTTTATTGAAGATTAAATAAATTTTTAAAAAAAGGACAACCATAAATTTAATGGTTGTCCTTTTATTTTTATTCTCTATTTTTTATTGTTCTTTTTCAATTACATCTGCACAACGATGACAGATATCTTCGTGCTCTTCAATCTCGCCTACTGTTTGATCATACTTCCAGCAGCGATCACATTTTTCACCTTTAGCCTCACTCACTTTAACTAAAACAGAACTTTCTTCACCCTGATGAGTATTATCTGCAGTCAGATTATCATTAAGTTCAGCCTGAGAAACTATAAACAGATCAGCTAATTGTTCAATTTCTGACTTTAATAACTGTTCTTGACTTTCAGAAGAACCCTTAAGTTCTACCATCGCTTCCAGTGAATTACCAATCTTCTTGTCTGCTCTTGCTAATTCTAAAGCTTTAGATACATCTTTTCTAATTGCCAACAGCTTATCCCACTTAGCAATTAATTCTTGATCATAGTAATTTTTCTTAACTTCTGGCCAATCAGTTAAAAAGACACTTTCTTCAGCTTTCATTTTTTCTGGTAAGAACTGCCATACTTCTTCTGATGTATGAGGAACTATTGGGGCAAGTGTCACCATAAGCGCCATCAGAATATCATATAAGGTACTTTGGGCAGAACGTCTACTTAAAGAGTCAGTTCCATCAGTATACAGACGATCTTTAGTGATATCCATATAGAGTGAACTCATTTCTACAGTACAGAAATTATGAACATCGTGATAAACACGGTGATATTCGTAACTTTCATAGGCAGAAGTTATCTTTTTAATTAAATCCTGCAGGCGAATCATAATCCAGCGATCTAATTCTCGGCGATCTTCATATTCTACATAATTTTGATCACTATCAAAATCACTAATATTGCCTAAAATAAAACGATAGGTATTTCTTATTCTTCTATAAGCTTCAGAACTTTGTTTTAAAATATTATCTGAAACTCTAATATCATTTTTGAAGTCAGAAGATGCAACCCAAAGTCTTAAAATATCAGCCCCATACTGATCAATTACTTTATGTGGAGATACAACATTCCCTTTAGATTTAGACATCTTATTTCCTTTTTTATCAACTGTAAATCCATTTGTAATAACTTCTCTATAAGGAGCTACTCCTTCAGTTGCGACAGCTGTTAATAAAGATGAATTAAACCAACCACGGTATTGATCTGTACCTTCTAGATAAACCTGAGCTGGCCAGCTCAAATTATCTCTGGCTTCTAAAACAGCTTTATGACTGGAACCTGAATCAAACCAAACATCCATAATATCTTCTTCTTTAGTAAAACTATCAGAATTACAATGAGGACAAGTATAACCTTCTGGCAATAATTCTTTTTCCGAAAGTTCATACCAAGCTACAGATCCTTTTTCAGCAAAAATTGCTTTAATAGAATCTAAAGTATCATCATTAATAATAGCTTCTCCACAATCATCACAGAAGAAAATTGGAATTGGAACTCCCCATTTTTTCTGACGAGATATACACCAATCTGAACGATCTGCAATCATGTCAGTCATTCTGCCTTCACCCCATGCAGGATACCAGTCTACATCAGCAATTGCTGCTAGAGTTTCTTCTTTAATTGCATCAATTGAAGCAAACCATTGATCAGTTGCTCTAAAAATTAAATTTCCTTTACAGCGCCAGCAGTGTGGATATTGGTGATCAATAAAATTAAGATTCATTAATAAATCTTTTTCTTTTAATTTATCTGTAACCATAATATTTGCTTCATCATAATATTTTCCAGCAAAATCACCAGCTTCTTCTGTAAAATAACCCTTATTATCCATAGGTGCATAAATCTCAAGTCCATATTCTTGACCAACTATATAATCATCATGTCCATGACCTGGAGCTGTGTGCACACAACCTGAACCCTGATCTAAGGTTACATGCTCTCCTAAAATCAGAAGTGATTCACGATCTATAATTGGATGTTTAGCTTTTTTATTTTCCAGTTTTTTAGCACTAAATTCTTCACTTATTATTTCATAATCTTCAATTTCAGAATTAGCCATTACTGTTTCCACTAAATCTTTGGCCATTACAAGTTTATCACCCTCAGCTTCTACTACTACATAAGGAAATTCTGGGTGAAAAGTAATTGCCATATTAGATGGAATAGTCCAGGGTGTAGTTGTCCAAATCACAATATAACTATCTTCACTACTTAACTCAACTCCACCAACTTCAAATTCATCGATTAAGGGGAATTTTACATAAATAGATGGCGCTCTATCTTCACCATGTTCAACTTCTGCCTCAGCTAAAGCTGTTTCACAATGAGGACACCAGTGTACAGGTTTTTTACCTCGATAAAATAAATCTTTTTTAGCCATTTCACCAAATACTTCAATCTGTTTTACTTCATATTCCTTATTTAAGGTTAAATATGGATTATCCCATTCACCCCAAACTCCAAGCCTTTTAAATTGTTCTTTTTGACGATCTACATATTTCAAAGCATAATTTGTACATTTTTCTCTTAGCTCAGCGATCGAAATATCTGCTCTTTCTTGATCACTCATTTCACTTGTTACCTGATATTCAATTGGTAAACCATGAGTATCCCAACCAGGAATATAAGGAGAATAATATCCATTTAAGGTAGCAAATCTAGTCACAAAATCTTTTAAAATTTTATTTAAAGCATGTCCAATATGAATATCTCCATTTGCATATGGAGGACCATCATGTAAAATAAAAGGTTTATTTCCTTCTCTATTTTCTACTGCTTTTTCATATATTTCTTTTTCTTGCCATAATTTTTGAAAATCAACTTCTCTTTCACTTAAATTTGCTCGCATTGGAAAATCTGTATTCGGCAAATTAATTGTCTCTTTATAACTCATTCTTCTAATTACCTCCTGTAAAATATATTTGAAATAAAAAAGGCCCCTGTCCTGTAAGGGACGAGAGACCGCGGTACCACCCTAATTAAAACTACTTTAATAAAAAGCAATTTTATCTTAGCAATCTTTAACGCAGAAATACGGGAATGCTAAACTATTCGCAAACCAACTCCAGGTTGATCTTCCTAATTTCTTAGTTACTGGCTCTCACCATTCCAGCTCGCTTTTAACTAATAAAAATCAGTACTAGTCCTATCTCAGTCATTTTATAATATAATATTTTTTTCAATTATAAACTATTAATAAAAATAAGTCAAGTCTTTAAAATATTATTCTAAATTAGATTAATTTACTTTTTGACTAGAATTATCTTTTGTTTTATTTTTATTTAATAAACTAGAATCAGACAATTCAGCTGCATAGGAATTCTCATCTTCATCATCTAACATTCCCAAATGACTTTCTAGTAGTGTTTTAAATCTAATTTTAAAGAATTTCTTTTGTTCACGCAGCTGCTCAACTTTTCTTTTCTCATCGACAACTTCTGCTTGAGCTTCTTCTTTAATATTCTCAGCTTTCATCCTCGCCTCTTTAACTATCATTCTGGCTTCTTGATCTGCTTGTTCAATTCTTTTAGTAATTGTTTCCTGCATTGAATCTAAAGTGTTCTGTAATTTAGCTTCTAAATCTTGTTGTCTTTCCATTTTTTCTTTTAATGTTTCATTTTCTGATTGTAATTTATTTAAATCTTTCAATAACCTTTCATAAGCAACTCCCACATCATCTAAAAAATTATCAACTTGATCTTTGTTATAACCAAAAGTTGCATTTTTAAATTCTTTATTATAAATATCAAGTGGGTTTAATTTCACTCTATCACTCCCTTAAACTAAGTTAACCTCTTTAAAGTTAACTTAACTCTGCCTTTATTCGAAAGACCACGATTTGTTTCTACTTTAACTCGACCTCTTCCTCTGACAGAAATCAGATCTCCAATTTCTACTTCTGCTGCTGGATCTGTTTCCACTTTCCAATTTAGCTTAACTTTTTCACTTTCTATATCTCTTGCCATTTTTGTCCGAGAATCACCAAAACCAGAGCTAGCAACTGCATCTAATCTCATTGAGGCTACTGTTGTTAATATTTCTTTTTCATATCTAGTTGGACTAACTAACTGAGATTCATCAATTTCTTTAATCTTAATGGGAACTTGGTGTACTTTTTCTAATTTCAATTCAATAATATCTTCTATTTCAGCTGCTACAATTATTTGGGCAAAATCAGTGTGAACTAAAAGATCGCCAATTAACTTTCTTTTTAATCCAAGTCCCATTAAAGCACCTAAAAAATCTCTATGACTTAATTTTTGAAAAGCAAAATTACCAGCAAGCTGATAAATTTTTATTTGTTTTTCTACCAAATCTGGAAATAAATATTCAGGAAAAACAACCAGTCTTTTACGTTCAGCCGCTTGATAACCACCCTCTTTTTTAAAATTAATATCTGCTAATTGTTCCACTAAGGGAATAGCAATTTTCATTTGATAAGGATTTAAAAAATCACTTGCTTGAGTTTTATGATATTTTAAAACCTGAGCACACTTATCTAAAATATGTGAAGCTAAAATTCTATCTTCTTCCCTATTTAAATGATTTAATAATTTAGTTTGATCAAACATAATTTACCACCTTTAAAATATAAGACTAATCAAAACTCCTCTAACAAAATTATGAATTATTTGTAAAGCAAAAATTGCTATCAAAGGTGAAATATCAATCCCTAAAATACCACCTCTGGGTAATAAATCTCTAATTGGACCTAAAATAGGTTCTGTTACATCATAAATGAATTTTATTATTTTAGTTATTCTTCTATCTCCAGGATTTGGTCTAAACCAAGAAAGAAGAACTCTTGCTATAATTAATAAATTTATAATTTCAAAAATAGCATCAGCCAATTTTATTAATATGAACATATAATTCCTCCATTAGCTAATATTCTCTTTCACCAAAAATTGCTCTACCTACTCTGACAATTGTTGCCCCTTCTTCAATTGCAATTTGATAGTCATTTGTCATTCCCATTGAAAGCTCATTTAAAGGCATCAAATTTTCACAAACATCATCATAAATCTTTTTCATTTGCTTAAAATAAGAACGTAATTTTTGAGAATCATCTAAATATGGTAAAATAGTCATTAGTCCTTCTATTTTTAAGTTTTCAAATTCTTTAATTTGTTTAAGAAAATCTTTTACTTCTTCTGGCATAATTCCAAATTTATTTTCATCTTTGGCCATATTAACTTCAACAAGCACGGGAATAATTCTCTCATTTTTTTTAGCCCTTTTATTAACTTCTTTAGCTAAACGTAAACTATCTATAGATTGAATCATTTGGCAATTTTCCATTCTCATTAAATATTTAACTTTATTTCTTTGTAAATGACCAATAAAATGCCAGTCAATATCAATACCTTTTTCTATTAACTTTTCATTTTTTTCTTCTAGTTCTTGGACACGATTTTCACCAAAGTAAGAAACTCCAGCCTCATTTAAAATTTCAACAGCTTCTGCATAATGATTTTTACTAACTGCTAATAGCTTAATTTCTTGCGGATCTCTATTTGCTAAAGCTGCTGCCTTTTTTATCTTTGCTTGTACTTTTTTAAAATTAGAAATCAAATCTTCTTTTTCCATAAATTAGACCTCCCTACCATAATTAAAATCTTCTGGATTTGTAATTATTTCTTCTCCAACTTCTAAACCATCCACAATAACTGAATGATCATTACCATTTAAAATTTTAATTTTTTTAAACTCATATTTATTATAACCAGTAACTTTAAGTACCCCTCGACCAGAAGGTTGATTAAAAACTGCTTTTTTAGGTATTTTTATACCTCGATAAATATTTTTAATAATATTTAATTTTATTTTTCTTCTATTAATCCATTCAGGCACAAATTGTTCAATTTCAATCTGAAAAAAACTATGTTCTAAACTTTGCCGAATATCCACTATTCTTGCTTCAAAAAGTTCTTCTGAATTTTTTTGTTCTAAAAAAATCAGCTCATTAATTCTAAATCTTTCTAACTGAGTTTTTGGAACTTTTACTATAATAAAAAGCTTAAAATTATTAACTATTCTATATAATGGATCACCCTCAGCAATTTTGTCACCAGAAAGCAAATGTTTATAATGACCATTTAATTTTTCAAATTGCTGTAAATTTAATTTATTTAAATTATCTAAATTAACTTTAGTTTCTAAACCATCAACTGCAAAACTAACTAAACCTGCTTTTTGATTAAATATTTTTTGATTATTATTAGCAGATTTAATTTCAGCCAACTTTTTTCCTGTTGCTAACCTATCTCCCTCTCCTACCATCAGTTTTACTCTACCAGAAATTGGAGAGGTTATCACTTTTTCATCTCTAACTATTAAAGCTTCAGCCCAAAAGCCATCTACTACTTCTGCTTGAGCTGCTAAAATAGTTTCAAATCTAGCTGCCCCAAAAATTTGAATTGCTATAATCAAAGTAATTATTACAATAAAGATTAATACAAATGGCTTAAAATTTATAGTTTTTTTTTCAGTCATTCTTATCACCCACAAAATAGCTTTACAATTTAAATCCCGATGTTAAAGCATCAGGATTTAAGCCTATTTTTCTTTTTTATTTCTCAAAAAAGCTGGTATATCAAGGTCATCTCCAGAAAAACTCTCCATTTCAAAATCTTCTTCTGGAATCTCGTCTTCTTCTCTTTCTAGATCTTGTTGGGGAGAATTTGAATCAAAACCAGTAGCAATCACTGTAACTTTAACTTCACTTTCCAATTCTTCATTAATTACAGCTCCTAAAATAATATTAGCATCTGGGTCAGCAACTTCTTGAATTACTCTAGCAGCTTCATTAGCTTCATGAATTCCTAAATCCATACCACCTGTGATATTTAATAAAACACCTCTAGCTCCATCAATAGATGCTTCTAATAAAGGTGAAGCTATAGCTAATTTAGCAGCTTCAGTAGCTCTATCTTCTCCATCAGCTTTTCCGATACCCATTAAAGCTGAACCAGCATCTGTCATAATAGTTTTTACATCAGCAAAATCAAGATTAATAATACCAGTAATAGTTATTAAATCTGAAATTCCCTGTACTCCTTGTCTTAAAACATTATCAGCAATTTTAAAAGCATCCATCAGACTGGTTTGTCTTTCTGCTACTTCTAATAAACGATCATTAGGGATAACTATTAAAGTATCTACTTTTGCCTTTAATTCATCAATACCAGAAATAGCATTTTTCATTCTCTTTTTTCCTTCAACTGTTAAAGGTTTTGTAACAACACCAACAGTTAGAGCACCCATTTCTTTAGCAGCTTCTGCTACTACAGGTGCTGCTCCGGTACCAGTTCCACCACCCATACCAGCTGTTATAAATACCATATCAGCTCCATCAATAGCTTGAGCAATTTCTTCTTTGTTCTCTTCTGCTGCTTCATAACCAATATTAGGATCTGAACCAGCTCCCAAACCCCTAGTAATCTTTTCTCCAATTCTAATTGTAACACCAGCATTAGAGGCCATTAAAGCTTGAGCATCAGTATTAACTGCTATAAATTCTACTCCATCTAAACCTTCTTCAATCATTCTATTAACGGCATTATTACCGCCTCCACCTACACCTACAACTTTTATATTTGCAAATTGCTCAATTTCTGTTCCAATATCAAACACTAATTTTCCCTCCCAGTTAAAGCTAGTATCTAAAACCAAAAAATTATTTTAGAAAAATTCGCTAAACCAACTTTTTAATTTTTTAAAAAATCCACTAACAATTTCTTTACTATTATTTTTATCATTTAAATTACTTTTTTTAGCATCTCCATTTTCCACTGCAAATTCAATTAAGCCAACACCAGTTGAAAAAATTGCTCGTGGTATAGTATCACCTTTTTTAATATAAACAGGATTATCAATTACATTTGATAAACCGCTAACATAATCAGGTTCTCCAATTCTAACTGGCATTTCAGTAATTTCAGAAGCTAATTTTTCTGTACCTTCTAATAAAGATGCCCCTCCAGTTAAAACCAACCCTGCTGGAGTTAAATCTGTTGAACCAGCACTCTCAAGCTCTTTTTTTACTAACTTAAAAACTTCACTCATTCTTGGTTCAATCACCTGACATAAAAGTTTACGTGATAACTTTTTTCTTTCTTTACCACTAGCTGCCATTACATCAATTTTTTCTGTTTCATCAATTTCTTGTGGTAAAACAGAACCATGCATAATTTTTATTTTTTCTGCTTCAGAAACTGGGGTTCTCATTCCGACAGCGATATCATTGCTAACATGATTACCACCAACAGGTAAAACAGAAGTATGAGCAATACTACCTTCGTGGAATACAATTACATCTGTTGTACCACCACCAATATCAACTAAGACAGCACCTAAATCTTTTTCATCATCAGATAATACTGCTTGACTAGAAGCTAGAGGTTCTAAAACTACCTCATCAACACTTAAACCTGCCCTTAAAACACTTTTTACCAGATTTTGAATTGAGGTCGAAGCACCTTTAATAATATGAGTTTCCACCTCAAGCCGAACTCCAGACATACCTAAAGGGTCCTGAATACCAGGGCTACCATCAACAATAAATTCCCTTGGTAGAACATGTAAAATATCCTCCTCAGCTGAAATAGGAATTATTCTTGCTGCTTCAATAACTCTTTTTATATCACTTTCTTTTATTTCTTTTTCTTCTCCAGTAACTGCAACTACTCCATGACTGTTGATAGACTTAATATGAGAACCAGCAATACCTACATAAACAGAATCAACCTTTTGACCAGCCATCCTTTCTGCTTTCTGAATAGCGCTTTTAATAGCATGACTAGTTTTATCTATATCAACTACAATTCCTTTACGCAGTCCATTTGAAGGAGCTAAACCAATTCCTATAATTTCTATATTATTATCTTCATTTATCTCTGCAATTAATGCACATATCTTGGTAGTACCAATATCAAGCCCAGTAATTATTTTTCTTTTTTGCACAACAGTCTACCTCCTTTCTTGTCCAAACATATATTCTTCTTTATAATTTTTAAAAATTAGTCTCAATTTTAATATTTCCAGATAGATTCTATTATTCCTTTATTATCAGTAAATAAAGCTTATTTTAATTTTATCACAGGATGTTTAATAACCTGTAAATTAATATAATCAATTTTATTTTCCTCTTGTTTGTTTAAAATAGAATTTAAAATAGCAAATTTTTCTTCTAATTTAGTCCCCTGACCTAAATTAACTCCACTGCCATTACTCAAGTATAACTTAAAAACATTATCTTGATAAGTAATTTTTTTCATTTTAGCTAAAAATTCAATTTCAAATTTATTTAATACATCTAAAATAGCTTGACTTGCCAAAGGTAATTTTATTTTATCATCTTCAAAGTAATAAGCAAAGCCTTCAAGCTTTGGTAAATCTACATTAAAGTTATTCTTTTTTTGTTCAATAATAATTCCATCAGCTGAAAAAATAAATTTTTGTCCATTATTGTTTATCCAAGCTACTCCCTTGCGAGTTTCAATTATAATATGAACTTTTGAAGGGAAATTTTTTTCAATTTTAACTTCTGAAATTAAATTATGTTCTAATAATTTAACTTTTAATTCTTCTTCATCTAAAAATAATAAATTATTTCCATAAAATTGATTGATACTTTTTCTTAAATTATTTTTGTTAAAATTATCCCGAGAGTGAAAAATGAAATTCCTGATATGAAAAAAAGGAGAAAATAAAAAAGATAAAAAAGTTAAGAATATGAATAATATAATCATAAAAATAAACTGATATTTTTTTTCCATTATTTACTCCCTATAAATTTAATTAATTTAATCCCGCTAAAAAACTTTCTGCAAGCTCAGTAATATTTCCAGCGCCAACTGTCAATATTATATCACCTGGTTTAACCTCTTTTAACAATTTATTTTTAATTTCATTAAAATCAGAATAATAATGACAATCAACTTGAGAGTTTTTAGAAATTTCAGCTGCAAAATCATTTAAAGAAATCTTATATTTATTTTGTTCAGAAGCAGAAAAGATATCTGTTAAATATACCTGATTCGCATTGAGGAAAGAATAACTAAAATCATTTAAAAACCTTTTAGTTCTGCTATACCTATGAGGTTGAAAAACAACTCTTATATTACTATAATTCATATTTTTTACAGTTTTCAATAATTCTTTAACTTCAGTTGGATGGTGAGCATAATCATCAACTAAATCAACTTTTCCCTCTAATAGTTTACCTTTAAAATCAAATCTACGACCAACTCCACTAAATTTTTTCAAGGCTGATTTTAGTGCTGTTAAATCAATATTCAATTTAAGAGATACAGCTGCAGCTGCTAGAGCATTATAAAGATTATACTCCCCAGGAACAGATAATTCAATTTTTATAACAAATTGATCTAAATAATAAAGTTCAAAAGAGCTTTCAAAATTATTATACTGTATATTTTTAGCACTAAAATTAGCTTGATTTAAGGAAAAACTAGAACTTTTTTTTCTACTTGCAAAAAGATTATTCAAATTTTGGTCGTCTTTATTATATAATAGAAAAGCTTCTTTGTCATTTTTATTAGCAAATCTTTCAAAAATATTCATAAATTCGGCTAAATTTTTGTAAAAGTCAGGATGATCAAGCTCTAAATTATTTAATAACAGTATATCTGGCTCAAAATATAAAAACGAACCATCACTTTCATCAGCCTCTGTAATAAAATACTCACCTTCACCATCAGCGATATTTCCTTTTAATTCTTTTAAATATCCACCTACCATCACCGCTGGATCTTTTTTAGCTTCTTTAAATATTGCAGCTAACATAGCAGTAACTGTAGTTTTACCATGTGTACCAGCTACAGCAATCGTTTTTTTATCTTTCATTAAATAAGCAAGCATTTCGGCCCTTTTGACAATTTTTATGCCCTTTTTACGAGCAGCCTTTAATTCAGGATTATTAGTTGGAATAGCACTTGTTTTGACTATTAAATCTGCTCCTAAAATATTATCAGCTTGATGACCTAAATAAAGTTTTATTTTATGTTTTTTTAACAAATTAAAATATTTGCTTTCCTGTAAATCAGAGCCACTTACGTTATAACCTCTTTCAGCTAATATTTCTGCTATTCCACTCATTGAAACTCCACCAATTCCAATTAAGTGAATATGAGAATTTTTATTTAACAAGATAATCACCCTAAATCTAGTTTATTTTAATCTAATCATTATATATATTTAATTTTTTTATTACTTGCATAATATTATTTAAAGAATTTTTTTGTGACATTGAAGCAGCTGCTTGAGCCATTTTTTCTTTTTTAGTTTTATTCTCTAAAATAAGTTTAACTTTTTTTAATAATAAATCAGGACTTAACTCTGATTCTTCAATTACTAAAGCTGCCTTTTTAGTTGCTAATGTTTTAGCATTAAATAACTGATGGTTTTCTGCTGCTGCTGCAAAAGGAATTAAAATTGAAGCTTTAGCACAACTTGTTATTTCAGCTAAACCAGTTGCTCCCGCCCTAGCAATAATTAAATCGGATACTGCTAAAGCATATTCCATTTTATCTAAATAGGCAATTAATTTAAATAAAGGATTTGCTGGCTCTAAGTTATTTTTTTTCAATTCTTCTGCCATTCTATCATAATTATTTTTACCAGTTAAATGTAAAATCTGAAAATTATTTTTTAAAGCATAATTATAAAGCTCTATCACATTTTGATTAATAATTTCAGCTCCTAGACTACCTCCAGTAATTAAAATGGTATCTAATTGAGGATCTAAATCTAATTCTTGATATGCTTTTTGAAGCTGAACTTCCATAATTTTTGGTCTAACAGGATTACCTGTGATTTCTATTTTATCATTATTTACCTTTAAATGCTCTTTAGCTTCAGCAAAATTTAAACAAACTTTATCAACTAATTTAGCTAATAATTTATTTGTAATACCTGGATAAGCATTTTGTTCATGAATTAAAGTTTTTTTCCCCAATAAAGCCCCCGCTAAAACAACTGGGCCAGCTACAAATCCTCCAGTTCCAATTATAAGATCTGCTTTAAAATTAAAAATTAAATGTAAAGCTTTAAAAAAGGAAATTAAATTGTAAAATAAAGAACTAAATATTTTAAAAGAAAATTTTCTAGGCAAAGGCCTTAAAGGTAATTCTTTAAATTCAAATCCTGATTTTGGCACAATATCAGCTTCCATTCGCTGTTTAGAACCTAAATATATAATTTCCCAACCTTGTTCTTTTAAGGCTTCGGCAATGGCAAGAGCTGGATAAATATGCCCACCTGTTCCTCCACCAGTAATTACTGCTTTCATATTGATATCATCCTTTGACATAAGCTGAAATATTTAATAATAAAGCTAATGAAACTACATTAATAACTAAAGAAGAACCTCCATAACTAATAAGTGGTAAAGTAATACCTGTAACTGGTAAAAGAGAAGTTACTACTGCCATATTAATTAAAGCTTGAATAATTATCATTGAGGTAATACCAATTGCTAACATTGAGGCAAAAGTATCTTCCACCCTAACTGCAATCCTTAAGCCTCTCCAAGCTAATAAAAAATATAAAGTTATGATAAATAAAGTCCCTAAAAGTCCAAACTCTTCTCCTAAAACAGCAAAAATAAAATCAGTACCTGGTTCAGGTAAATATAAAAATTTTTGATGACTATTGCCAGCACCAACTCCAAATAAACCACCCGAACCTAGAGCTAAAAGAGATTGGATAATATGATAACCAGTATCCAAAGGATCTTGCCAAGGATTAATAAAAATCATTAATCTTTCTCTCCGATATGGTTCAGTCAAAATTGAAATTAAGGCTAAACAAAAAGTAGTACCAGATAATAAAATCAAAAGAGAAATCTTTATTCCACCAATAAAAATCATAGTTACTGCAACTGCTATTAAAGTTAAAGCTGTTCCCAAATCGGGTTCTAATAAAATAAGACCTGCAAATAAGGCTACTACAGTTAGAGGTGGTAATAAACCATTTTTAAAATCTTTAATCTGATCATTATTTCGTTCTAGATAAGCAGCTAAATAAATAACTATAGTAAATTTTGCTAATTCTGATGGTTGAAAACTAACTGGTCCCAAAGGAAGCCATCTGCGTGAACCACCAGCCATTCTTCCAATTTGAGGAATTAAAACTAAAATTAAAGTCCCAAGTGATATTAAAAGTAGATATGGAGCTAATTCTTTTAGCTTTTGATATTTTATTTTATAAGCAAAAATACTTAACCCTAAAGCAATTGCTAAATATTTTAGCTGATTAATAAAGAAATAATAACTATTAGAAAAAAGTTGTTCTGCTTTAACAGAACTGGCTGACAAAATCATAATCAATCCACTTAAAATTAATGCTAAAATTGTAAATAATAAAATAAAATCAGGTTTTCTTTTAGTCATAATTTCTCCTTAATCAATATTTTTTAAAACATTCTCTTTAAAAATATTTCCTCTTTCTTTATAACTAGCATATAAATCCCAACTTGGGGAAGCAGGTGATAATAAAAGTACTGAATTAGAGTCTAAATGTTTTAAAGCTTCAGTAACTGCTGTTTTCATTGTCTCAACTTCAATTATTTTGAGTTTAGAATCTAAAAATATATTAGCTAATTGCTTTTTGTTTTCACCTAATAAGATAAGAGTTTTGACCTTTTTTTCTATTTCAGACTTCAAAACAGAAAAATCAGCTTTACGATCTTGACCTCCAGCAATTAAAATAATATCTTTTTCTAAACTATTAATTGCTTTTAAAGTTGAATCGGGATTTGTGGCTTTAGAATCATTAATAATTAATTTATTATTTTTATTAGCTATTACTTCCATCCGATGAGCTTTTAATTTATAATTTTGAGCTGCTAACTGAATTTTTTCTGGCTTTTGACCAGCAAGATAAGCTGCTAAAGCTGCAAAGGCTGCATTTTTTTGATTATGCTTGCCCAATAAATTGATTTTTGACAAATCAAGTAGTTTTAACTTTTCTTTTTGATAATAAGCTATATTATCTTGAATAATTAGATCAGCTTTTTCATTTTTAGCACTAATAGTTAAAACTTTAGCTTCTAATTTATTTTTCAGTTCAGATAAATAAGGGTCATCAAGATCAATAATCGCAAAATCACTTGGTTGTTGATTTTTAAAAATATTTGCTTTAGCAGCTTGATAATTTTTTTCAGTTTGATGACGATCTAAATGATCTGGACTATAATTTAAATAAAGAGCAATTTTAGCTTTAAAATCTTTAACTGCTTCTAATTGAAAAGAACTTAATTCTAAAATTACTCTTTCTTTTTCCTTTAATTGATCAATTAGAGAGATAAATGGTATACCAATATTTCCAGCTGCTTTAATATTTTCAGCTTCTAAATCTGCAAGCATAGCCGCCAACATTTCTGTGGTAGTTGTTTTTCCATTTGTTCCAGTAATTGCTATAATCTCAGCTTGGGATTGTCTAAAAGCAAATTCTATTTCACTAATAGTTTCTATTCCCTTTTTCCTTGCTTGAACCAAAATATCTAAATCATAAGGAACACCAGGACTCAAAATAATTAATTCGCTTTCTAAAATTTTAGTTCCCTTAGTCCCTAAATCATACTCAAGCTTAGAATTATCTAATTTTTTAATTAAAGGTAATAGCTCCTCTTCATCTTTTTGATCAGCAACAATAATTTTTAGATCAAATTTAGATAAATACTTAATTACTTCTAAACCAGTTCGAGGACTAAAACCCATTACTCCAATTCTCTGATAATCTAATCTCACTAAAATCTAACTCCTTTAAAAAATTTATTATTTAATAAAAATAAACAAAGAAAAAGCTGCTAATAAAATACTGCTAATTATAAATCTAAAAACAATTTTATTTTCTGCTAAACCTTTTAATTCAAAATGATGATGAATCGGAGTCATTTTAAAAACTCTTTTACCAGCTGTTAATTTAAAATAAGAAACCTGAATTATTACTGAAAGAGTTTCAATAACATAAATTCCACCTAGCAAAAGTAAATAAATTTCAGTTCCTGTTAAAACAGCAGCTGAACCTAAAAAACCTCCAATAGCAAGTGAACCTACATCTCCCATAAAAATTGAAGCAGGTTTTGAATTAAACCAAAGAAAAGCAGTACAACTCCCCGCCATAATTAACATTAATAAACTATAATTGGGCAGTTTTAATAAATAAAATAAAACTGCAAAGGCTAAACAAACAACAGTAGTAACTCCTGCTGCTAAACCATCAAGCCCATCAGTTAAATTAACAGCATTAGAACTACCAATTACGACAATAACTGCTAAAATAAATTTAATAATAGCCTTTAATTGATAACTACCAATAACAGGAATCATTAAACTTTGTTCTTTAAGTATAAAAATTGAAACTGCTGCAGTTAAAACTGCTGCAATTGCTTGTAAGAATAATTTTTGCCATGCTTTGAGGCCGAGAGAACGCTTTAATTTTATTTTTAAAAAGTCATCTAAAAAACCAGTTAAGCCCATAACAAAAGTTGTTAATAAAATTGTTATAATTGCAAAATTCAATTCTAAAAGCAAAAGAGCAATTAATAAAAAAACAGCAATAATCAAAAGTCCTCCCATTGTTGGGATACCAGACTTTTGCAAATGACTTTTAGGACCAACTTCACGAATTTGTTGGCCAAAATTAATTTTTTTGAGATAATTAATAACTAAATCACCACTTATAATTATTAATAATAACGGGCATATATAGGCTATAATATAGTTCATTTTAAAGCTCCTTACTTTTTAGTTCATCTACTATTTCTTCTAATTTATTAGCTCTTGAACCTTTAATTAAAATTAAATCTTCCGCTTTTATTTCAGAAAGTAAAAAATCGATACACTCTTTATTGTTAGCTAAATTAATCACTTGTTCACTCTTCATTTTAGTTCGAGCTTTAGTTGCTATAGCTTGAGCTTTGGGGCCAATTGTGATCAACAAATCTATTTTCTTGGCAGCAGCATAAAGTCCAATTTGTTGATGTTTTTTTAGACTTTTTTCTCCTAATTCAAGCATAGAAGCTAAAATTGCTATTTTTCTTTTAGCTTTTATTTGTTCTAATACATCAAGAGCAGCTTTAACTGAGAGTGGATTCGCATTATAACAATCATTAATTATTCTAGCTTTATTTTTTAACTGAATAAATTCCATTCTTAAACTAGAAAATTTGGTCTTTAATAATCCTTTTTGAATTTCTTCAGGTTTAAGCTTATATTTAAAAGCAATTATTAGAGCAGGCAAAATATTATAAAGGTTATGTTTACCAGCCTTATTAAAAATAAATTTATAATTTTTAGCTTGATAAGTAAATTCAAATTTTAAAGTTTCAGTTTTAGAATTAAAAAAATAATTCTCTATTCTGGCATCTGCACCTTTTTCAAAACCAAAGTAAATTGTTTGAGCTTTAGAATTAGTTCCAATTTTTTTAGTATATTGATTGTCATAATTCAATATTGCAGTATCAGCTGCAGTTAAATTATCTATTAATTCTTTTTTAGCTTGAGCTATATTTTCTAAACTACCTAATTGTTCTAAATGAGCAGCAGCTATATTTGTTATGATTCCAATTTCAGGAACTGCAATTTTGGCTAATAAATCAATCTCAGCTAAACCACTCATTCCCATTTCTAAAATAGCAAAATCTTCCCTTCCATCTAGACGCAAAAGTGTTAAAGGTAAACCAATTTGATTATTATAATTACCTTCTGTTTTTAAACAGTAATATTTTTCTGATAGAACTGAAAAAATCATGTCTTTAGTAGTTGTTTTACCTGCACTTCCAGTAATGCCTATTACTTTTAAATCATCAAATTTATGTCTATAATTAAAGGCAATAGCCTGTAATGCTTTAGTTGTATCTTCGACTTTTAAAACACTTAAATTAGGATAAGCAGCTTGAATAGCTGGAGAATTTCTATCGACAATAACTGCACTGGCTCCATTTTTTACTGCTTCTTTTAGATATTGATGACCGTCTTTATTTTGACCAATAATTGCAATAAATAAAAAACCTGTTTTTACATCACGACTATCAATTACAATTTCTTTTACTTTTAAGTCGAGATTTCCTTGTAAAAGCTCTGCTTTTGTAAAAGCAACAATTTCTTTTAATTTTAAAGTCTGCATTTTAATCTCATTCCCTATCTTTTAAAGCTTGAATTGCAACCTGACGATCATCAAGCTCAATTTTTCTTTCTTTAATAACTTGATATTTTTCATGCCCTCGACCTAAAAGCAAAACTAAATCATCTTTTTTAGCTAATTCTATTGCGGCCTTAATTCCTTTTTTTCGATCAGGGATAATACTATAGTTAGTAAAATTAGAACTAAATCCTTTTTCTATTTCTTTAAAAATCTTAGTTGGTGATTCAGAACGAGGATTGTCATTACTAATAATAATTGAATCAGCATATTTTTCAGCAAGTGCTGCCATTAAAGGTCTTTTACTTCGATCTCTATCTCCACCACAACCAAATAAAATAATCAATTTATTTTTTTTAATATTTAAAGCCGCTTTCAAAATATTTTCCATTGCATCTGGAGTATGAGCATAATCAACTATAAGTTGGAATTTCTGACCTTGATCAATTATTTCAAAACGACCTGGAACAGAATCAAAATCAGCTAAAGCTTTTTTTATTATATTTTTTTCAATTCCTAAAACTAAAGCTGTTAAAACTACAGCTAAAGAATTATAAATATTAAACAACCCACCTAAATTCAACTTAAAATTAGCAACTAATTTACCACCAGTTTTATATTCAAGACCTGTTTGTTTTAACTTGAATTCAGTAGTGTATAAATCAGCACTTTTAGTATCTAAACTATAACTTAAATTTTGAGCCTCAGATTTTTTCTTAATATACTCAGAATTGGGATCATCAGCATTTATTATAGCGTATTTGTTAGGTTTTAGTTGAGAAAACAACCTAGATTTAACCTCTCTATAATTATCTAAGCTTTGATGATAATCAAGGTGCTCTGGACTAAGATTAGTAAAAATAGCAGCCTCAAAATCAATAGATTCTACTCGATATAAATCAAGAGCATGAGAGGAAACTTCCATTACTCCATACTTTATACCTTTTTTTTTCATTTGAGCAAAATACCTATATAAATCTAAAGACTCTGGGGTTGTTCTATTTGAGCTGAGAGTTTCTGAACCAATAATGTTGCTAATTGTCCCAAATAAAGCTGCTTGACCAGCATATTTTTGTAAAATTTTATATAAGAGATAGGCAGTAGTTGTTTTACCATTAGTACCTGTTATTCCAATTAATTTAATTTCTTTTAAGGGATTATCAAAAAAATTTTTAGCTAAAATAGACATTACTTGTCGACTATTTTCAACCTTTAAATAAGTTATATCTTTTTCATAAACCTCTAATTCTTTTTCAATTATGATCGCAGTTGCTCCATTTTCTATAGCCTGAGATATATATTGATGACCATCTATTTTAAAACCACTAATTGCTATAAACAAATTACCTGTTTTAATTGCTCGAGAATCATATTTTATTTCAGAAATCTCTTTTTTTATATTGCCAGCTTTAATTTCATAATTAATATTCTTCAATATCTTGTTTAATTGCATCAAAACATAACCTCCACCAAATTAAATAAACTTTTTTACTAACGTAATTTTAGATTGATTTTTCTAGAACTTTTCACTCTAGAACCAGGATAAATAGATTGTCCTATAACTTTACCCTGTCCATCTAAAATTAATTCTAAACCTTTACGAGCAGCAATTTTTTTTGCTTGTTCAAGCTTTAAACCTCTAAAATCTGGTACAGGAATTAGAGTTTCTGCTTTAAGTTCTTGCTCAGTAAAGAGCCAAATTGTAGAATTATAATTAGTACTAGTTTCTGGACTAGGTAATTGATCAGCAACCGATTTACCATCCCCAATTATTTTAACATTAAATCCTAACTCTCTCAAATTACTTTCAGCAGTTAAAATATTGCTATTAATTAAATCTGGTACTTTAAGCTCTTTTTCTGTCTCTTGATAATTAAAATCATTACCAGGTTCTGGCTTTACATTTAAATAATTTAAAATATTTTCAGTTAAATTTTTAAATACAGGTGCCGCAGTTTGACTTCCATAATAAGTTTCTCCTTCAATATCGTATAAAATAGTTAAAACAACAAGATCTCTATTTTCAGCAGGTACTATACCAATAAAAGAAGAATTATAAAGATCATCATTATAATGTTTAGCAGTTCCAGTTTTACCACCAATCTGATAACCTTTTATAGCAGCTTTAGTTCCAGTTCCATTTTTTACTACTTGTTTTAAAAGTTCTTTAGTCTTATCTGCTGTGGTTTGAGAAATAACTCTTCTTAATACCTGGGGCTCATTTTTAATATTTTTTGAACCTACTCCAGTATCAACTTCTTTTACCAAACGAGGCCGCATTAATTTTCCTCCATTAGCTACTGCTGAAACAGCACTTGCTAATTGGATTGGAGTCACGGAAATACCATGACCAAAAGAAAAAGTTGCTAACTCTACTGGACCAATATCCTTATAATCAGGAATAATACCTTTTGCTTCAGCAGGTAATCTGATTCCAGTTTGTTCACCAAAACCAAATGCTTTGATATAAGAATAAAAAGTTTTTTTATCCATTTTTAATCCAACTTCAACAAAACCAGGATTACAAGAATGTTTAACTACTTCAGCAAATGTTTGACTGCCATGGCCCAAACTACTCCAACAATTTATTTTTTGATTTTCAACATAAATATGACCAGGATCTGTTAAAATATCATTTTCAGTAATTACTCCTTCTTCTAAAGCAGAAGCTGCTGTAATAATTTTGAAAGTAGATGCAGGTTCAAAAACATCATTAACAGCTCTATTTCTCCAGTTTTTTTCTGAATATTTTCCGAATTTATTAGGATTATAACTAGGAGTATTTGCTAAAGCAAGTACATCTCCAGTCGAAGAATCCATGACAATAACTGAACCACCTGAAAACTCAAATTTAGATTCAGCATTTTCTAATTCTTTTTCTGCCATATATTGAATAACACTATCAATAGTTAAATGAACATTATAACCATCTCTTCCTGGCACAGCTTCTCTAATCCCATTTGGAATAGTTCTACCTTCAGCATCTCTTTCTACAATCATTTTCCCTGCTCGACCATTTAAATGATTATTATAAGATAATTCTATCCCATTAAGACCATTATTATCAATTCCAGTAAAACCAACAATATGTGAGGCTAACTCACCTTCAGGATAATATCTTTTACTCTCTTCAGTAAACGTAATACCTTCTAAATTTTTAGCTTTAATTTTTTGATATAATTTCTCATCTATTTTTCTTTGTAAAAAAATAGCTGCTGCTTCAGAAGTTATTCTTCTATAAATTGTTTTATAATCTTGATCTAATAAAGCAGCCAGTTCAGTAGCAGTTTTTTCTGCTTTGATAATATTATCCGGCAGAGCAACTACAGTTTTAGCTGGTAAGCTCACTGCAAGTTTCCTGCCGGTATTATCATAAATTATTCCTCTTTCAGAGTTTACTATAAATTTACTTACTCTTTGATTTAAAGCCTTATGTTGATATTCAGCACTATTTATAATTTGAATCCAAACAAGTTTCAAAGCTAAAATAGTAAATAATACAAATAAAATTGCAAAATAAAACATAACCCTATTTTTTACACTATTTTTAGGATCTTGCAAATTTAATCCTCCTAATCAAGTGATTCTGCTTGCACAGTAGTCACTTCTTTTATAATTTTATCATAAATTTGCGCTAAGAAAAATTTTTCTTTTGGAATATCAGCAAAAAATTCATCTTCTTTAAACTGATTATTATAAACCAAAGTTTCTTTTTTTTGAGCTTCTACCATATTCAATTTATTTTTAGCTATTCTCTCTACCTCTGCTAAGGAAGTTTTAGTAGCTAGATTTAATTCTAATCTTTCATTTTTAGTCTTAATAGTTTCTAATTCTTTTTCTAGATTTAATAATTTAGAACTTTGTTGATTAATATTTAAAATTTGCGATACATATAAAAGAATTGAAATACTAATAAAGACTAGTAAAAAAATATATATTATAATATAAGCCTGTTTTTTTACATTATTAAAATTATATGCTGGATTATTAAGATAATTGTTATTTGAATCTAAATCCACATAGTTTTGGCTTAATTTCATCTCGCTAACTCCTTCCTTAATTAAGAATTTAAATTTTTTCAGCTACTCTCATTTTTGCACTTCTAGATCTTGGATTTCCCTCTTTTTCTATTTCTGAAGCCTGAATCGGGCTTTTAGTTATTACTTTAACTTCTGATTTTTTATCACAGACACAAATCGGAAAATCTGGAGGACAAGTACAGTCTTTCGCTAAATCTCTAAATTTATGTTTTACTATTCGATCTTCTAAAGAGTGAAAAGTGATAATTACTAGACGACCGCCTGGCTTTAAATAAGAAACTGCCTTATCAATTAAATTTTTCAATTGTTCTAATTCATTATTAGTCTCAATCCGTAAAGCTTGAAATGTTCTTCTAGCAGGATGACCACCACTTCTCCTAACTGCTTTTGGAATTGCAGCTTTAATTACTTCTACTAAATCATCAGTTGTCTCAATAACTTTTTCTTTTCTCATTTTTACTATAAACTCAGCAATTCTAGCTGACCAATTTTCTTCTCCATATTCAGTAATTATTTTTTCTAATTCAGCAGCAGAATAATTATTAACAATAGTTTTAGCTGTTAAACTTTGACTAGAATTCATCCTCATATCTAAAGGTCCATTTTTTTGATAACTAAATCCTCTTTCAGGATTATCTAACTGTGGTGAAGAAACACCCAAATCAAAAAGCATTCCATCTACTGCTTTAATTTTTAGTTGATCTAAAACTTGATCTAAATCTTGGAAATTAGAATGTTTTAAAATTAAGGATTTAGATTTACTAAATTTACTTTCTACAGCTTTAATAGCAGCTGTATCTCTATCAAGAGCGATCAATTTTCCAATTTCAGAAAGATTATGTAAAATTTCTGAACTATGACCAGCTCTACCTAAAGTTCCATCTAAATAAATACCATCTTTTTTAATTTCTAAATAATCAATTGCTTCTTTTAATAATACTGCTTGATGTTTATATTCCATAAAATTCCTTTCTAGATTCCTAATTCTTCCATTGCAGCTGCAATATCTTGATAAGAATCTTCTACAGCTTCCATGTAGTTAGTCCATTTATTTTTAGCCCAAAGCTCAATTCTATTTCCCAGGCCAATTATTACTATTTGATCTTTAAAATCAGCAAACTCTCTTAAATTAATCGGTAAAGAAATTCTTCCCTGGTTATCTAATTGACATTCATTAGCGCCAGAGAAAAAAAAGCGGACAAAATTACGTGAGTTTTTATTTGTCATTGGAAGTGATCTCAGCTTTTTTTCTAATTTCCCCCATTCATTTATTGGATAAATAAACAAGCAATTATCAAGCCCTCTTGTAATTACAAATTTTTCACTTAAATCCTCGCGTAATTTAGAAGGAATAATTAAACGCCCTTTTTTATCCAGCTTATGAGTATATTCTCCCATAAACATAAGCTACACCCCACTTTTTGACCTTTTACTCCACTTTCTACCACTTAATAAAATTATTCTACATTTGTGCCTAAAATCCTTTATATTTCTTAAAAAAAATAAAAATAATTAAAGAAATAAAAAAACCCTTACTATTTTAAAGTGAACTATAATTAATTCACATAATAATAGAAGGGCTTAAAACTATTATATTAATTTATATTTTAATCATCTTGATCTAAATATAATTTTCTTGCTCTTGATATTTTATCAAATCCATATTTTCTTTTCAACTGATCTATAGTTTTATCAAGTTGATCATCTGTTTGAGCAAATAAATTAAGTTGTTCTTGACCTTCTTGACAAAGATTAGAGACTCCAATTCCTAGTAATCGAATTGATTTTGTTAATAAATTATTTTTCAAAAGTAATTTTTTAGCTATTTGATAAATTTGTTGACTACTATTAAGAGCCACTTTTAATGATTTTTGTCTACTATAAGTACTAAAGTCAGCATATCTTACTTTAATGAAAACTGTTATACCTTTTAAAGAATTACTATGCAGTCTAAAAGAAACTTTTTCACTCATTTTAAATAAATAAGCAAAAATCTTATCCTGATTTTTTAAATTGTCGATAAAAGTTTCTTCATGACTAATAGATTTTATTTGATTTTGTTTTTTTACTTCTCTCTTATCTTTACCACGAGCCAAAAAAAATAATTTTACTCCTGCTTTACCATAATTTGATTTTAATTCTTCTAATGAGTAAGACCATAAATCACTAGCTTTATAAATATCAGCTTCTGCTAATTTTTCAGCAAAAACCTCGCCTACTCCCCAAATATTATCAATATTTAAATTACGCATAAATTTTTTTATATCTTCTTTTTTAATTACTGTTAAACCATTTGGCTTGTCATAATCAGAAGCTAGTTTAGCTAAAAACTTATTGACAGAAACTCCAATTGAAATAGTTAAATTAGTTTTTAATTTAACTTCTTCTTTTATTTTATGGGCAATTTCGACTGCACTACCATATAATTTTTCACAACCCTTAACATCTAAAAAAGCTTCATCAATTGATAATTTTTCAACTAATGGTGTATATTTTTTTAAAATAGAAAAAATTTTTGCTGAAGCAGCTTGATACAACTTATGGCGTGCTGGTAGATAAATACCATTAGGACATAATTTTTTTGCTTTAGCAATTGGCATTGCAGAATGAACTCCATATTTTCTTGCTTCATAAGAAGCAGTAGAAACAACTCCTCTATTACTCAAATTTACTCCACCTACAATTACAGGCTTAGCTTGCAAATCAGGATTTTCTCTCTGCTCAACAGCAGAAAAAAAAGCATCCATATCCGCGTGTAAAATGTGGACTTGGCCCATTTAATCATCCCTTTTTAAAGAAATTTTAACTAAACTATCTAAAATTTCGGAAAAACTAATACCCATATCTTTAAATAAAAGTGGATACATACTAAACTTTGTAAATCCAGGCATAGTATTAATTTCATTTACTAAAATCACTTCTTTTTCTTCGTCAACAAAAAAATCTAAGCGAGAAAGTCCTAAAGCACCTATTGCTTGAAAAGCATTAATTGATATTTCTTTTATTTTAGCTGCTGTAGTAGGAGAAACTGGAGCTGGAATAATCAACTTTGTTTTTTGATCTTCATATTTAGCCTGATAATCATAAAAATCATTCTCAGAAATAATTTCTCCAGCAGTAGATACCTTTATTCCAGTATTAGTAGCTAAAACAGCAGATTCTAATTCTCTAGCTGCAATATTTTCTTCAATGATTAATTTCAAATCATATTTAAAACCTTCAGCCAAAGCTTTAACAAAACTTTTAAAATCTTTTACTTGATTAATTCCAATACTAGAACCCATATTAGCTGGCTTTACAAAAAATGGGATTCCAAACTTAGCTGAAAAACTTGCAAAAACTTCTTTTTTAGATTTTTTTTCTAAATCACTTTTATTAAAAATTTCAAATTCAGCCTGAGGAATATTATTATAAGCAAAAATTTGTTTCATAAAAGCTTTATCCATTCCAACTGCCGAAGAGCTAAGATCACATCCAATATAATTAATATCTAAAGTTTCTAAAAATCCTTGAATTTTACCATCTTCCCCAAAAGGGCCATGTAAAACAGGAAAAACTAAATCAACTTTTAGTTCTAAAAACTCTAATAGTTCTTTAGTTAAAATACTTTTGTTTGCAGAAGCTGGGACCTGCTTTTTATCACTTAATAAAATCTTTTTTGATTTTTCTAAATTGATAAAAAAGCCTTTTTTATCAATGGCTACTGGAAAAATATCATATTTTTTTTTATCAAAAGCAGTATAAATAGAACGAGCAGAAAGCAAAGAAATTTCATGCTCTGCAGATCTTCCACCAAAAAATAAAGCTATTTTAATTTTTGAATTTAGCAATAAAATCCTCCCCTAAGTTTGTTTAATTATTAAAATAATCTATTTTCATAACTTCTCTTACCTTCTTCATTGTTTTTGCTGCCTCTTTTCTTGCTTTTGCTGTCCCCTTATTTAGAATCTGATCAATAAGTTCTGGATTCTCTAGATATTTTTTTCTTCTTTCTCGCATGGGTTCTAAAAATAAATTCAATTTCTTGATCATCTTTTTTTTGCACGCAACACAACCAATTGTTCCTGCTCTACATTTTTCTGCAATTTGAGTATGATTTTTAGTATTAAATGCTTTTTGATAATGAAAAACTGTACAAACTTCTGGGTTGCCTGGATCATCTTTATGAATTCTAGCTGGATCAGTTTTTGCCTTCATTATTTTTTGAGAAACTTTTTCTTTGCTGTCACTTAAATAAATTGCATTATTTAAACTTTTACTCATTTTATTTTTGCCATCGAGACCTATCAATCTTGGAAAATCACTAATTAAAGCTTCTGGTTCTGGAAAAACTTCTCCATACATATTATTAAATTTACGTACAATTTTTCTAGTTTGCTCAATATGAGGAATTTGATCTTCACCAACAGGAACTAAATTTGCCTGGCAAAAAGTAATATCAGCCGCTTGACTAACTGGATAACCCAAAAATCCATAAGACATTTCTTGATAACCATATTGCTCTGCTTCTGATTTAATAGTTGGATTGTGGCGAAGCTGGTTTACAGTTACAATCATTGAATATAAAACTGTTAGCTCTGCTATTTCAGGTACTAAAGATTGGACAAAAATAGTCGTTTTTTCTGGATCAATACCTGCTGCTAAATAATCGCGTGCTACTTGTCTTACATCTTCACTTAATTTTTCTGGATGATCAAAATTAGTTGTTAAAGCTTGGACATCTGCAATAATCAAAAATGTATCATATTCATTTTGAAGCTTAACTCTATTTTGTAGACTACCAACATAATGACCTAAATGAAGTTTACCAGTTGGTCTATCACCCGTTAAAATTCTTTTTTTATTATTTTTCGACAAAATCATCACCCTTTTTGAGTATATAGTAAATTTTACTTGAATATTTAAGTTATTTCTGCTAAAATTAAATTAATGATAAGAATGATTATTATTTACAGTTAGGAGGCTTTTTATGGCTAAAAAGACCAGAATGACAAAGCAAAGAAAAGCAATTTTACAAATTTTAAAAAATACTAAATCACATCCTACTGCTGATTGGATCTATGAGCAGGTAAAAAAGGAGATACCTAATATCAGCTTAGGCACTGTCTATCGTAATTTAAATGTTTTAGCTGAACATGGAAAAATAAATATTTTAGATTATGGAAGTAACCACAGTCGCTATGATGGCAACCCCACTCATCATTATCATTTTCATTGTGATAAATGTGGTAATGTTTATGATTTAGAAATCGATTTAGAAACAGAATTAAATCAAAAAATAAATACTGAGACAGGATTTCATGCTTATTCACACCGACTTGAATTTAGTGGTATCTGTCCTCAATGTCAGCAGAAAAATTAAATTTTTTCTGCTTCTTTTTTTGCCAATTTATCAGCCTTTTCATTATATTGATCTCCACTGTGACCTTTTACTTTTTTATAGACTAAATCAAAATTAGTACTCAGTTCATCTAATTTCTTCCATAAATCTTGGTTTGCTACTTCTTTTTTACTTGCTGTCTTCCAACCATTTTTCTTCCAAGCTTTAATCCATTTTGATAAACCATTTAATACATAACTAGAATCACTATAAATTTCTACTTTAGTTTTTTGAGGTATTACTTTTAAAGCTTCAATGACTGCTTTTAATTCCATCCGATTATTAGTAGATTCTTTAGTTGAACCTGAAACAGATGTTAGTTCTTCTAAGTTATTATTTAAAATAAAAGCGGCATAGCCACCAGGGCCAGGATTACCAAGACAAGCACCATCAGTATATAATTTAAATTCCTGATAATTAGTTAAATCCTTATCTGTACTAACAAAATTTTCAGTTTTTAAATCAGATTTAGGAGAAGCTAAATTATCTGCTTCTAAATCATTTAAAAACTTAATTGCTTTATTTAGAGTAGGCCTAACTACTGCTCCCCCATTAATTAAAGCAATATTCATTGCTTCATATATTTCTTCTTTACTCCATCCCGCTTGATAAACTTTTTGAAGATGCTCCTGAGTAGAGTCTTCAGCTCTTAAAACTAAAGCTGAAACAAAAGCTAAAAGTTCTTTGATTTCCGTTGATAATTTTCCTTTTTGATAAATTTCACTTTCTAACTTAGCAAATTCTTTAACATTTAAATTCTTTTCTTCTAAAATACAATCGTTATTTATTTTTTTCATATCTTTTTTTTCATTAGTCATACACACACCTCAAATTTAAGTTCTAAAAATCTATTTATTAATTGTCAAAATTCAAAAGAAACCGGACAGCAGAAGCCGTCCGGAATTTTAGTCTATTTTATTTAATTAATATTTATTTTTTAATTTTATTTAAATAAGCCTTTACTTCAGCAGCTGTACTGAGATTAAGAATTTTTGCGCTTTCTTTTTGAGCAGAATCCAAATCCCATTTTGTCAAAATTTCTTTTATTTTCAAAATAGAAACAGCACTCATACTAAACTCATCTAGTCCAGCCCCTAATAAAAATGGTAATAATAATTCTTCTCCAGCTGCCTCACCACACATTCCAACCCAAATATCTTCTGCATGTCCAGCCTCTATTGTTCTTTTAATTAACCTTAAAACTGCTGGATGGTAAGGTGTATGCATTTCAGCAATTTGTTCATTCATTCTATCTACAGCAACTGTGTACTGAATTAAATCATTTGTACCAATACTAAAGAAATCAACTTCTTTAGCTAATTTATCAGCAATCATTACCGCAGCTGGAATTTCAATCATCATTCCTAAATCAATATTTTGATTGAAATCTATTCCTTCTGCTTTTAAATCAGCCTTTACTTCTTCTACTTTTGCTTTAGCAGCCAACAATTCATCTAAAGAAGAAATCATAGGAAACATAATTTTAATATTTCCATAAAGTCCTGCTCTTAAAAGAGCTCTCAACTGAGGTTTAAAAATATCATCTCTTTCTAAACAAACTCTAATTGCTCTATATCCTAAAAAGGGATTCATTTCTTCTGGGAAATCTAAATAAGGAAGTTCTTTATCTCCACCTACATCAAGAGTCCTAATCACAAGTGGTCTATCTCCCATTTTCTCAGTAGCTTTTTTATAAACTTCAAATTGTTCTTCTTCTGTTGGTAGTTCATTTCGATCCATATATAAAAATTCACTTCGGAAAAGGCCAACACCTTCTCCCCCATTTGCTAAAATAGGATCAACATCTTTTAAGTTACCCATATTACCAGCAACTTCTACTTGATAACCATCTTTAGTTTGAGCTTTTTGATCTTTAAATGCTTTTAGTCTTTCTTGCTCCGCTTCATATTTTTCTAATTTTTCTTTATATTCAGCAAGAGTAGACTGGTCAGGATTAAGATAAACTTTACCAGAATTACCATCTACAATAATATCCATCTCATTTTCTGATTTTTCAAATAAAGTTTTACCTACCCCAACCACAGATGGGATACCAAGTGAACGAGCCATAATAGCTGAATGAGAAGTTCTTGATCCATCCATTGTAACAAAAGATAATACTTTATCTGTATCAAGCTGAGCTGTATCTGATGGAGTTAAATCTTCAGCAATAATAATAGCATCTTCACTAATCTTATCTGAAATATCTTCTATTCCTAAAATATTTTTAATCACTCTCAGACCAACATCTTTAATATCTGATCCACGTTCTCTTAAATAATCATCATCCATTGCTGCAAACATAGCTGCAAATTGATCAATTACTGCTTTAACTGCAGCAGCTGCATTTAACTTATCATCTTTAATCTTATTCTCAAATGCAGGTATAACTTCAGGATCATCTAAAATCATTAAATGAGCACCAAAAATTTCTGCTTTTTCTTTACCTAATTTTTCAGCTGTTTCTTCTTTTAATTGAAGCAAAGATTTTTTAGATTCAGCTAAAGCATCATGCAGTTTTTCAATTTCAGATTCTACTTGTTCAGACTTAATTTTTTCTTTATTTATTTCAATTTCTTTATCTTCTTTTAATAATGATTTTCCAATTGCAATACCAGGGGAAGCAGCGATTCCTTCCAATAAAATCACTATTCATCCTCCTTTGTCATTTCAATCTCAATAAAGTCAACTAATTCTTTTACTGCAGCTTCAGCATCTTCACCCTCAGCTCTAACAATAATTTCATCGTCTCTACCAACACCAAGGCTCATTACACCCATAATACTTTTTGCATTAACTTCTTTTTCTTCAAAAAGTATTTCAATTTTTGAATCATATTTACCTGCTTTCTGTACAAATTGAGCTGCAGGCCGGGCGTGCAGACCGGTCTTATTAGTAATTATAACCTTCTTTTCTTTTACCAATCTGATCATCCTTTCTTATTTTTGAATTATTATTCTTATTTATATATTTTAACATAAAAGTAACACAAATTTCATCCTTTTTTCCAAATTAATTTATTATTTTTTATTTTTTTTGTAATTCCACAAGTCTTGCTTGCTTGTTGAGACGGCAAGAACTCCTTTATCTTTTAAATTTTCAACCTCATTTTTGTTTTCAATTAAGCCACCTGCTATTATAGGATAATCATATCTACTTTGATTTTGTCTTTCAATAAAATAGGGTGCTGCTATACCAGGTAAAATTTCTACTGCATCTACATTTTGAGAATTTAATGATTTTTCAGCACTTATTAAGGAAGCTGAATCTAAAAGAAATACTCTCTGAATTGTCATTAAATCATTCTTTGCAGCTGCTTTAATTAAATAACCTTTAGTAGATATAATTCCATCACATAAATTATTTTCAGCAAGGTATCTAATCCCTTCTTTATCATAAGAGATACCATTAACAAGATCAATATTAACCATTAAAATTTTGTCATTTTTATGAGCCAACTCCATTGCCTTTTTTAAATCAAAAATAGAGCCTGTTAATAAAAAGATTAAAACTGATTTTTCAAGATTCATAGCTTTTTCTAAATATTTTAGATCTCTTACCGAAGGAATTATTGGATAAGATGTAAAATAACCAGCTAAATGTTTCAAACATTTTCCCCCTTCGAAAAAATAATACTTTAATTTCAAACTAAAAATAAAATAAATTAAAATTTAGTTCTCTTATTATTATAATTTGATTTAAAAGTCTAAAACCCTCTTTTTTTCTAATTATTAAACAAATAAGCTTAAAATTAAAAGTCATACTCTAAATCTAAACAAAAAAATATCAGAAGCTTAATTACACTTCTGATATTTTTAATAATCAATTAAATTTTTTATTTTCTTTTCATTTCTCTAGTAGCAACAATATTAACACCTGTATTTAAAATATCTTCTATTACTATATCACCTAATTTTACTGGTGCTTCTAATTCAACTTTAGCAATTTCAATCATTGCTTTTTCTAATAACTCTTTTGGTAAAGGTTCTTTACTTTTTACAGGCACTAAAGGTAAAACTCCATTTTTAACTCTAGCAGTAGTTGGTAAAATCCTAGTTGGATTATAATATTCATTTTTTACATATTTTTCACCTGCTTTACAGCTAGCGCCTTCCAGACATTCAATTTGATTATCAGCATCTATTGTTAGTTCTACATCACAACCCATCGGACAACTTATACAGGTTATTTCTACTTTTTTAGCCATTATTCTTCCTCCTTCACAATATCAACCTTGAGATTAGTTATCTCATTTGACTCAATAAGTTTTTCTGGTACAGGAAAGGTTATCATTTCTCCTGGCTCAACCCGACGTGCTTTTTTATCCAATATTTTTTTATCACCTGCATACAAATTAATCTTCACATCTGTCATTGGTTGTTTTGCTCTCATATATAATTTAACTAATTTTCTGCTTTCTACTTTATTTGTAATCTTATGTGGTACTATATATCCTACGTTTTCACCTGGATCAACTGTAATTGCTTTTTTTCTTTTCTCTATATTCCCTTTTAAATAAGAGGCAGCAGTTTTTCCTGCAATTAAACTTTCTTCTGTTACCCAATCTACTAAATCATGAACATGTAATACATTACCACAAGCAAAAATTCCTTCAATATTTGTTTCACGACCTTCATTTACTATTGCTCCACCTGTTACATCGTGCATAGCAACTCCAGCTTCTTCAGATAACTCATTTTCTGGAATTAATCCAACTGATAACAATAAGGTATCACATTCTATTTCATATTCTGTACCCTCTATTGGTTTGAAATTATCATCAACTTCTGCCACTACAACACTTTCAACTCTATCTTGACCTTTTATTTCAATTACAGTTTGCTGCATCCTTAATGGGATATCAAAATCCTCTAAACATTGAACAATATTTCTGGTTAGCCCACCAGAAAAAGGAAGCAACTCTAAAACAGCTTCTACTTCTGCACCCTCTAAATGCATTCTTCTGGCCATAATTAGACCTATATCACCTGAACCTAAAATAACTACTTTTTCTCCTGGAATCCACTGTTCCATATTAATATATCTTTGAGCTGTCCCTGCACTATAAACTCCAGCTGGTCTAGAACCAGGAATATCAATTGCCTCTCTGGTTCTTTCCCGACATCCCATAGCCAAAATTATTGCTCCTGCATCTATTTCTAACATTCCTTCTTTAGAATTAACAGCAAAAACTTTTTTATCTGGTGTTACTTCTAAAACCATTGTATCTAACTTTATATCAACACCACGTTCTCTAATATCTTCTATAAATTGTTGGGCATATTCTGGACCAGTCAACTCTTCTCCAAAATAATGCAAACCAAATCCATTATGAATACATTGTTGTAAAATACCACCTAATTCAAAATCTCTTTCTATAATTAATATATCTTTAATCCCCTGATCAAAAGCCTCTTGTGCTGCTGCTAAACCAGCAGGTCCTCCTCCAACTACTACTAATTCATATGCTTGTTTATTCATTATTTTCCCACCTCTTCTAATAGTGGTGCTTTAGTTCTTTCTTTTAAAAGTTTAGACTTGGAACTCTCCAAACAGACTTCATTTTCTTCTATTCCCAATTCTTCAGCTAAAATACTTACTACTTTTGGCTCACAAAATCCACCTTGACATCTTCCAGCTCCTGGACGAACTCTTCTTTTGATTCCATTAACTGTTCTTGCTCCTACTGGTTCATGAATGGCATCTAAAATTTCACCTTTAGTTACAGTTTCACAACGACAAATAATTTGACCATAATCAGAATTCGTTTCTACCAATTCAGCTTGTTCTTTATGACTTAAATGTCTAAACTTTGGTGGACCTTGGTAATTAGGATCAAAGTCATTTTTTTCTTCTAGTCCATTTAATTCTTCTTTTACTATCCCAACAACCATTTCTGCAATTGCTGGAGAAGAGGCTAAACCTGGAGACTGAATTCCAGCTACATTAATAAAGCCTGCAACTTGATCACTAGCTTCTATTAAAAAATCTCCTGTTTCTTTAATTGCTGGTCTTAAACCAACAAATTCACGAATAATTCCTTTTTTACTTAGACCAGGTATTGTTTTATTTGCACCTTCCATTACTTTATCTAAGCCAGCTCTAGTAGTTGATTTATTTTCTACACTTTCTATTTCTTCAGCATTTGGTCCTATTAAAATATTTCTTTCATCTGTAGGTGTTACTACAATTCCTTTACTAACTTTTGTTGGAACAGGAAAAATTGTTTTTTGTAAATCTAATTCCATCTTCTTATCGTATAAATAGTATTCTCCCCGACGTGGAGTAATCTTGAATTTTTCTATACCTACCATATTTGCTATTTTATCAGCATATAGGCCAGCTGCATTAATTATTAAATTAGTTTTTATTTCACCTTTAGCAGTTTGAAGCAGCTTATGATCTTCTTTAATCTCAATGGACTCTACTCCTGCTTCTAAAAAGACATCTACACCGTTTTTAGCAGCATTATTAGCTAAAGCAACAGTTAACTCAAAAGGGTTTACTATTCCAGCAGTTGGCGCATATAAAGCTGCTACAGCATCATCACTTAAATTAGGTTCCAACTCATATAATCTATCACCTGTGGCAATTTCTAAATCTGGAACTTCATTTTTTTGTCCATTCTCTAAAATAGCTTCTAATTTGGGAATATCTGATTCAGATTCAGCTACTACCATTGCTCCTAACCATTCAATCGGTACCTCTAACTCATGCTGAACTTTTTCATGATATAATTTATTACCTCTAACATTTAAGCGTCCCTTTAGTTTATTAGAATCTGCATTAAAGCCTGCATGTATTAAAGCAGTATTTGCTTTACTTGTACCTGTACAAACATCAGGCTCTTTTTCTAATAAAGCAATATCTAAATTATAACGTGATAATTCACGTGCAATAAAAGAACCAGTCACTCCTCCACCAATTATAACTACATCATATTTTTTATTCAATGAAATTCCTCCTAATAATAATTCAATAATTTTCAAATAATATTTTCCCCGTAAAAATAAAATTTTTGCCCATTAATTATTCTAATACTTAATAACCTGTTATTAGTTATCTAACCTCCCTTTTTAATAATAATTTATTTTTAAAATATTAATTAATTATAAATTGATTATTCTTTAAATTATTAGTTAATTATAAAGGTTTTAAACATAAAAAAACCTTATTAAAATTTAGAATTTGGACATAAAACACCCATTCTAAATCTTAATAAGGTTTTCTCTTCAGCTCAACCCATTTAATTATTAAATTATAAATAAATTATAGCATCAAAAAATATAATTGTCAAACAGTTTACAATTATATTCTAATAAATCTGGTTTTAGTTAAAATTAAAGCTGAATTTTGTATATTTTTTTATTATTCTGATATTTTTAATTAAAAAAAGGACCGGCAGCGACCTACTCTCCCACATCGTTACCAATGCAGTACCATAGGCGCAGGAGGACTTAACTTTTGTGTTCGAGATGGGAACAAGTGTTGCCCCTCCGCTATTACCACCGGAAATATTCATTGTTTTTGTAGGCATTATTGTCCTACTGAGATATTAACTTCGAATCGAAGAACTTGATTAATTTAGCTTTTGCAGGCTTTATGAAAGTTAAAGAAAAAAGCTGTCTGAGCAAAGCGAGTTCTTTTTTCTACTGAATAAAGCTTCTTTAAAAGCGTTAATAATTAATCAGTGATTGAGATTCGATTTAATATCGACTATACAATCAAAAACACATATAGGAAATAATGATTAAGCCCTCGATCTATTAGTACCAGTTAGCTCAATGTATTACTACACTTACACATCTGGCCTATCTACCTTATCATCTTTAAGGGATCTTAACTTCTTAACGAAGTGAGATACCTAATCTTGAAGTCTGTTTCACGCTTAGATGCTTTCAGCGCTTATCTTTTCCACACTTAGCTACTCAGCTATGCTCCTGGTGGAACAACTGATTCACCATCGGTGTGTCCATCCCGGTCCTCTCGTACTGGGGACAGCTCTTCTCAAGTATCTTCCGCCTGCGACGGATAGGGACCGAACTGTCTCACGACGTTCTGAACCCAGCTCGCGTACCGCTTTAATTGGCGAACAGCCAAACCCTTGGAACCTGCTTCAGCTCCAGGATGCGATGAGCCGACATCGAGGTGCCAAACCTCCCCGTCGATGTGAACTCTTGGGGGAGATAAGCCTGTTATCCCCGGGGTAACTTTTATCCGTTGAGCGACGGCAATTCCACACTATACCGCCGGATCACTAAGTCCTACTTTCGTACCTGCTCGACTTGTCTGTCTTGCAGTTAAGCTCCCTTATGCCTTTACACTCTTCGTGCGATTTCCATCCGCACTGAGGGAACCTTTGAGCGCCTCCGTTACTGTTTGGGAGGCGACCGCCCCAGTCAAACTGCCCGCCTGACAATGTCCTGTGACCAGTTTATGGCCTCCAGTTAGAATTCCGCTGTAGAAAGGGTGGTATCCCACCAGCGACTCCACTGACATTGGCATGCCAGTTTCAAAGTCTCCCACCTATCCTGTACATTCTACATCAAAACCCAATATCAGGCTGCAGTAAAGCTCCACGGGGTCTTTCCGTCCTGTCGCAGGTAGCCTGCATCTTCACAGGCAATTTAATTTCACCGAGTCCCTTGTTGAGACAGCATCCAAGTCGTTACGCCATTCGTGCAGGTCGGAACTTACCCGACAAGGAATTTCGCTACCTTAGGACCGTTATAGTTACGGCCGCCGTTTACTGGGGCTTAGGTTCAGACCTTCGTGGCAAGCACTAAGCCTTCTCCTTGACCTTCCAGCACCGGGCAGGCGTCAGCCCCTATACTTCGTCTTACGACTTAGCAGAGACCTGTGTTTTTGATAAACAGTCGCTTGGATCTTTTCACTGCGACCCACTAGCTAATGCTAATGGGTACCCCTTCTCCCGAAGTTACGGGGTCATTTTGCCGAGTTCCTTAACAAGGGTTCTCTCGCGCGCCTTAGAATTCTCTTCCCGTCTACCTGTGTCGGTTTGCGGTACGGGCACTATAAATCTCATTAGTGGTTTTTCTTGGCGACTCATTAAGTGGCTTCACCTCTATTGGCTCCACATCACTAAAAGTCATTAGCGGGTAAAGGGATTTGCCTCCTTACCCTGACTCTATAGCTTATACGTGTTCTTCCAGTCACACGCTCCACTCTCTTTGCCGCGTCCCCACTTCACTCAAACAATTTATAGTGGTATCTGAATCTTTACAGATTTTCCATCACCTACGCCTTTCGGCCTCGGCTTAGGTCCCGACTAACCCTGGGAGGACGAGCCTTCCCCAGGAATCCTTAGACTTTCGGCGAAGGAGATTCTCACTCCTTTTTTCGTTACTCATACCGGCATTCTCTCTTCTGTACAGTCCACTGCTCCTTACGGTACAGCTTCGTTCCGTACACAATGCTCCTCTACCACTTACAATTATATAAATATAACCATAAATCCACAGCTTCGGTGATATGCTTTAGCCCCGTTACATTTTCGGCGCAAAACCGCTTAACCAGTGAGCTATTACGCACTCTTTAAATGAGTGGCTGCTTCTAAGCCAACATCCTGGTTGTCTGTGCGATCTCACTTCCTTTTCCACTTAGCATATACTTTGGGACCTTATCTGGTGGTCTGGGCTGTTTCCCTTTTGACTATGAAGCTTATCCCACATAGTCTGACTCCCGATGAACATTAAACGGCATTCGGAGTTTGAATGGATTTGGTAACCTTGTTGGGCCCCTTGTCCAATCAGTGCTCTACAACCATTTAACTTTTACATCGAGGCTAGCCCTAAAGCTATTTCGAGGAGAACCAGCTATCTCCGAGTTCGATTGGCCTTTCACCCCTATCCACAACTCATCCCCTCATTTTTCAACATAAGTGGGTTCGGGCCTCCACAAGCTCTTACACTCGCTTCACCCTGGTCATGGATAGATCACTCGGTTTCGGGTCTACCAATCATAACTTCCGCCCTTATCAGACTCGCTTTCGCTCTGGCTTCATCTCTATGACTTAACCTTTCGCTACGATTGGTAACTCGCCGGTCCGTGATACAAAAAGTACGCAGTCAGGCTTTTAAATAGCCCTCCTACTTGTTGTAAGCTTATGGTTTCAGTTTCTATTTCACTCCCCTTCCGGGGTTCTTTTCACCTTTCCCTCACGGTACTTGTTCACTATCGGTCATTCAGGAGTATTTAGTCTTGGAAGGTGGTCCTCCCATATTCTCACAAGGTTTCTCGTGTCTCGTGATACTCTGGATAATTCTCTAACTTCTTTTACCTTACGTCTACAGGACTATTACCTTCTTTGGTTTAGCTTCCCAGCTTATTCGACTCGGTAAAAAATTTAAGTTAGCTAAAAACTGTAGTTTTTAGACAGTCTATCCTACACCCACTTAAAGCAACGTCTACAGACTTACACTTTAGTGTTTGGACTCTTCCCCTTTCGCTCGCCGCTACTAAGGGAATCTCGTTTTGATTTCTTTTCCTCAGGGTACTAAGATGTTTCAGTTCTCCTGCTTGTTCTTATATAGCTACTTATTTCACTATATAATACCAGTGCTCCACACTGGTGGGTTTCCCCATTCGGATATCCGCGGATCTACGCTTATTTAGCAGCTCCCCACGGCTTTTCGCAGCCGGTCGCGTCCTTCATCAACTCTGAATGCCAAGGCATCCACCATAAGCTCTTTCTAGCTTAATCAATCTATTTCCTATATGCATTTTTCAATGTACAGTTTTTAACTAGCAACTAAACTTCAATTCAAGTTCAGTTTAACTAGATCTTACAAATCAGTAGTTAAGCTAATTAAAGTTTAACTTCTATTTTCTAAGATCTAATCTTATTAAATTAAACAGCAAAAAAGAATCTAATAAATGGTGGAGGTAAGCGGATTCGAACCGCTGACCTCCTGCTTGCAAGGCAGGCGCTCTCCCAGCTGAGCTATACCCCCATCTTTAGTCTTAATTAAAACTAAAAACAAAATTAAATGGTGGGCCTAAGTAGATTTGAACTACTGACCTCACGCTTATCAGGCGTGCGCTCTGACCAACTGAGCTATAGGCCCATTCTCTTTTTTAAATAAATATAACCCTCAATCTTTAAAGGATTTTATTTATTCTATTCAATATTTAGTTAAAATTAAGGTTGGATTTCAAACAATCTTTTAGTTCAAGAAAGTCTAATTAAACCTTCAAAATTAAACAGCAAGCTCACGTTCTCTCCTTAGAAAGGAGGTGATCCAGCCGCACCTTCCGGTACGGCTACCTTGTTACGACTTCACCCCTCTTGCCGGGCACACCTTTGGCATCCGCAGATGACTTCTGGTGCACCCAACTCGATTGGTGTGACGGGCGGTGTGTACAAGGCCCGGGAACGTATTCACCGCAGTATGCTGACCTGCGATTACTAGCGATTCCAACTTCATACAGGCGAGTTGCAGCCTGCAATCCGAACTGGGATTGATTTTCAAGGATTTGCTCCACTTCGCAGCTTAGCTCCCCTCTGTATCAACCATTGTAGCACGTGTGTAGCCCGAGATATAAAGGGCATGAGGACTTGACGTCATCCCCACCTTCCTCCGACTTTCACCGGCAGTCTTCTTAGAGTCCCCGACATTACTCGCTGGCAACTAAGAATAGGGGTTGCGCTCGTTGCGGGACTTAACCCAACATCTCACGACACGAGCTGACGACAGCCATGCACCACCTGTCTCCGTGTAGCACAAAGTGCTAAATTCTACTCTCATAGATGGTCACGGGATGTCAATTCTCGGTAAGGTTCTTCGCGTTGCTTCGAATTAAACCACATGCTCCACCGCTTGTGCGGGCCCCCGTCAATTCCTTTGAGTTTCAATCTTGCGATCGTAATCCCCAGGCGGGATACTTAATGCGTTAACTCCGGCACTGAAGGATTCGAACCTCCAACACCTAGTATCCATCGTTTACGGCTGGGACTACCGGGGTATCTAATCCCGTTCGCTCCCCCAGCTTTCGTACCTCAGCGTCAGTGTTAACCCAGAGAGTCGCCTTCGCCACTGGTGTTCTTCCTAATATCTACGTATTTCACCACTACACTAGGAATTCCACTCTCCTCTGTTACACTCAAGATAACCAGTTTCAAACGCAGTCTGTCGGTTAAGCCGACACCTTTCACGCTTGACTTGATTATCCGCCTGCGTACCCTTTACGCCCAATAATTCCGGACAACGCTTGCACTCTACGTATTACCGCGGCTGCTGGCACGTAGTTAGCCAGTGCTTCCTCCAAAGGTACCGTCAGGTGGGTAGCATTTACTATACCCACGGTTCTTCCCTAAGGACAGAGCTTTACAATCCTAAGACCTTCTTCACTCACGCGGCGTTGCTCCATCAGGCTTTCGCCCATTGTGGAAGATTCCCCACTGCTGCCTCCCGTAGGAGTCTGGACCGTGTCTCAGTTCCAGTGTGACTGATCGTCCTCTCAGACCAGCTATAGATTGTTGCCCTGGTGAGCCATTACCTCACCAGCTAGCTAATCTACCGCGAACTCCTCCTCAAACGATGGCAGAGCCACCTTTTCTGATTGTGTGATGCCACACTCTCAGCTTACCTCGGATTAGCCCGACTTTCGCCAGGTTATCCCAGACTTGAGGACAGATTATTCACGTGTTACTCACCCGTCCGCCACTATCTAGATCTCGTCTTCAACCCGAAGGTATCAGTCGAGGTAGACCGTTCGACTTGCATGTGTTAAGCACGCCGCCAGCGTTCGTCCTGAGCCAGGATCAAACTCTCCATAAAAAGAATTTGAATTTGGCTCATATTATTTAATATAAGCTTTAAACTATAATAATTACTTTTAAGTTTTAACACTCAAAGTATATTAACGTTGGCTTGCTGTTTAATTTTCAAGGTTCAACGCATCTTCTTTTGTAAAACAAAAGGATGATGCCTTGCTAGGGGATTGACCCCTTCGCATAAAACTCTTTTATTAAAACAAATTTTAAATTTACACTTACTTATTAAAAGCAGTATGTAGAAGTAATTTGTTTTTATAATTCGCTGCGTTTTTTATCAGCGACAATTAATATTGTATCAACTCACACTCAATTTGTCAAGAACTTTTTAGAAAAACTTAAAAAGCCTTGTTCAACTTGTAAAAATGAAATACAAGTTCTGTGCGACGTTTATTATCATATCAAGGCTTTTTGAATTTGTCAAGAGTTTTTAAAACTTTTTTTAATTATTCCTCCACCTAAAACTAAATCTCCAAGATAAAAAACAACCGATTGCCCTGGAGTGACAGCTCTCTGAGCTTCTTCAAATTCCACTTTTACTTCATCGTTTTTTATTTTTTCAATATAAGCTTTTACTGGAAAACTATTATATCTTATTTGCGCTTCAACTTCCATTCTACCATCAATATCTTCAAATGGGATAAAATTAAGTTCTTCAGCAATTAATCCATCACTAAATACTGATTTATCTTTACCAACTATCACAGCATTTTTTTCATAATCTAAATTTGTAACATAAATAGGATATCCCATAGAAATTCCTAAACCTCTTCTTTGGCCGATTGTATAATGAGCTAAACCTTCATGTTCACCTACTTTATTTCCTTCACTATCTAATATAGGGCCAGTATTTGAAATTTCAGGATAATTATTATCTAAAAATCTTACATAATCATCATCTGGAACAAAACAAATTTCTTGACTTTCTGCTTTATTATGAATTTCAAAACCTAAATTTTTAGCTTTTTCTCTAATCTCTGATTTGGTATATTCACTTAAAGGAAATAACGTTTGACTCAATTGTTCTTGATTAAGTACATATAACATATAGCTTTGATCTTTATTTTCATCTAAACCCTTTTTTAGAATATAACGTCCATTTTCTTTTTCAATCTTTGCATAATGGCCACTAGCAATATAATCACAACCAATTTCAATTGCTTTTTTATGCAGAGCAGCAAACTTTATTTCTTTATTACACATTACACAAGGGTTAGGAGTTCTACCTAAACTATATTCATCAACAAAATAATCAATTACTTTTTCTTGAAATTCTTCTCTTAAATTAAATACAAAATGTGGGATTTCAAGTTTTTGAGCAACTCTTTTAGCATCTCTTACTGCAGAATATGAACAACAATGATCTTCCCTATCAGTTGCTTCTTCATAATCTGGAAAAATGTGCATTGTTCCGCCAATTACTTCATAACCTTCTTCTTTTAATAAAGCAGCAGCTACAGAACTATCAACACCACCACTCATTGCAATCATAACTTTTTTCATTATTTACACCCTTATAAATTTATTTATTCTAATTATAATGACTCTAATCTAGTAGTAATCTCTTTTAAAGTTTTTATTACATAATCTATCTCTGCTTTAGTATTATTTTGACCAAGAGAAAATCTAATAGATCCCTGAGCATAATCTTTTTCTAAACCAATGGCTTCTAAAACATGAGAAACATTTAAAGATCCCGAAGCACATGCTGAACCTGCTGCAGCAGCTATCTTATTTAAACTTAAATTAAATAATAATGATTCAGAATTAAAATTTTTAAAAGCTATATTTATATTAGCAGGTAAACGCAATTCTGCTTCTGGTCCATTTAGTTTAACATCTTTAAAATTAGTTAGCAATTCTGAAATAAAATATTCTCTTAATGCTAATAATTTTTCTTTTTTATTTTCTAAGTTACTGGCTGTAATAGTAGCTGCTTTTCCCATTCCAACAACTGCAGCCAAATTAACTGTGCCAGCTCTTCTTTTTCTTTCCTGACTTCCACCAGACATTTGGGGTACTAATTCTATTCCCTTTTTTACAAAAAGAGCACCTACTCCTTTTGGACCATTAAATTTATGAGCTGAAATAGAAAGTAAATCTACTCCTAAATTTTTAACATCTAATTTAAACTGACCTGGTATTTGGACAGCATCTGTATGAAATAAAATTTCATTTGTTTGAGCAATCTCTACTAACTCTTTAATGGGCTGAATACTACCAATTTCATTATTGGCATACATAATTGAAATTAAAATAGTATCTTCTCTAATCTGAGCTTTTAATTCCTCAGGATCTACTAATCCATTTTCATCTACAGACAAATAGGTTATTTCAAAATCAAAATGTTTTTCTAAATACTCACAACTTTTTAAAACAGCATGATGTTCAATCTGGCTAGTTATAATATGCTTGCCTTCTTCAGCTTTTGCCATTGCTACACCTTTTAAAGCTAAATTGTCGGCTTCAGTCCCTCCAGCAGTAAAAATAATTTCTTCTGCTTTCTCAGCTCCAAGAAAATCAGCAATTATTTCTCTAGCATCTTCTATTGCAGCTGCTGATTTTTGACCAGGAAGATGAGCACTAGCAGGATTAGCAAAATCAGCTTGATAAAAAGGTTTCATTGCTTTTATTACTTTTTGAGCAACTGGAGTTGTTGCAGCATGATCTAAATAAATATTTTTCATTTTATTTAACCTCTGATTTATTTTTTTCTCTTTGTTTTTCTTTTATAGCTTTATCTCTCAGATCAGACAAAGTCATATTTTCTATTACACCATTAATCGCATCTGCAAGTTCTTCCCATAAACCATGAATTACACATTTATCAATATAATTACAAAAATCAGATTCAATTACACAATCTACTGGAGCAATTGGACCTTCTAAAGTTGTAATAATATCAGCTACACTAATATCTTCTGGTTCATGATTAAGCATATAGCCCCCATGAGCACCACGTACACTTTTTACTAGTTCAGCTTTTCTTAAAGTAGCAAATAGTTGTTCTAAATATTGTTCTGAAATATCTTGTCTCTCCGAAATCTTTCTAATTGGTATAGCTTCACCTTCTTCATGCTCTGCTAAATCTACCATTGCCCTTAATCCATATCGTCCCTTAGTCGAAACTCTCATATTCTCACCTCATATAAACTTGACATTAATAATCAACATTTCCTTCATTTTAACATATGATAAAAACACTGTCAATACTATGCGCACAGTTACTATTTATAAATACTTTTTAAAATTTTTAATTTATAATCTGCACCAGTTTTTTCCTTTATAATTTTTTCAAATTTGTTTTTCAGCTCAGTTTTAATTACTGCACTAACTATTGCTCCCTGATTATCATATTTACTTTCATTAATTTCAGCTTCTAAAGCTTCTAATTGCCCTAATACAATACCCACTTTAGCAAAAGGTGTTTTTATCTCTATTTGATAAAATTCCTCTAATTTCTCAATACCTGCTTTTTCAATTGCTAACCGAGCTGTATCTCCATAAGCTCTAATTAGCCCTCCAATTCCTAATTTAGTCCCTCCAAAATATCTGGTAACTATAATTACTGTATTTAAAAGGTTTTTACCTTTAATAGCTTCTAAAATTGGAGGGCCTGAAGAACCTGCAGGTTCACCATCATCATCATAATATTCAAGGGCTTCCTGATCTAATTTAGGATTTTCAACTCTAAAAGCAGGTACATTATGAGTTGCATCAGCATATTTATTTCTGATTTCACTAATTCTCTTTTCAGCTTCTGCACGATTTTGAACAGCAAAAATACTAGCATAAAACTTACTATCTTTAACTTGAGTTCTAACTTCCATATTTTTAGCAGGTATTTTTTTTAACTTAGACATCAGAATCATCCTCTGACTTTGTTATATTTTTTAAATAATTTAAAAATTTAGTTGTATTTTTTTCTCTTCCCATCTCAGATGGCTCATAAAAACAAATTTTTTTCATCTTTTCTGGTAAATAATTTTGTTTAATATAATTGTGTTCATAATCATGGGGATATTTATAATCTATACCATGTCCTAAATTAGAAGCTCCTTGATAATGATTATCCTTAAGATGAGAAGGAACTGAGCGCGCTCTATTATTTTCTACATAATCTATGGCACTATCAATAGCTTTTATAACGGAATTACTTTTAGGAGCAGTAGCAATATAAATTACTGCCTCAGCTAAAGGAATTCTTGCTTCTGGAAAACCTATTTGCTCTACAGCTCTAGCAGCAGATTCAGCTATTAATAAAGCATGTGGATCTGCCATTCCCACATCTTCAGCTGCATGAATAATAACTCTGCGAGCTATAAATTTAGGATCTTCACCACTAACAATCATTCTTGCTAACCAATAAATTGCTGCATCAGGATCTGAGCCCCTCATACTTTTAATAAAAGCAGAAACTATATCATAATGCTGATCACCTGAACGATCATAATTTAATATTTTTTTCTGCATTGATTCTTCAATGATCGTTTTAGTTAACTTAATAATACCCTTTTTATTAGGAGGAGTTGTTAAAACAGCTAATTCTAGTGTGTTTAAAGCAACACGAGCATCTCCGTTCGCAAGCTGGCCAATAAAATTTAATAGCTTAGGTTTAATCTCAATATTTAATTTTCCTAAACCTCTCTTCCTATTTTTTAAAGCTGCTTTTAATATTAAAACGATCTGATCTGAATTTAATTTTTCTAATCTAAAAATTCTAGAACGAGATAATAAAGGAGAATTAACTTCAAAATATGGATTCTCTGTTGTAGCACCAATCATAATTATAGTTCCCTTTTCAACAGAAGGCAATAAAGCATCCTGCTGTGACTTATTAAAACGATGAATTTCATCAATAAATAATATTGTCTTACTATTATATAAATTACGGTTAGACTTAGCTTTTTTGATCACTTCTCTAATATCTTTAACTCCAGCAGTAACTGCATTTAATTTAACAAAATCTGCCTCAGTTTGATTAGCAATTACCTGAGCTAAACTTGTTTTTCCAGTACCTGGTGGTCCATAAAAAATAAGAGACTGCAGTCGGTCAGCTTTAATTGCTCTACTTAAAAGTTTATTTTCTCCTACTATTTCAGCTTGACCATAAAATTCAGCTAAGCTTTGAGGCCTCATTCTATATGCAAGTGGATGATCATTTTTTTCAGCTTTTGCTTCATTTTCAAAAAGATTCATAATTTCACCTCTATTACTTTGTAGAAATAATTTCTTTTTCTGTAATTATAAAATCAACAGGAATATCATGACTTTCAGTTGGAATAGAATCAAAAATAAAACGATTATAACAAAATCCAACTTTAAGAGCAGAAATACCATAATCAGCTAAAAAACTGTCATAATAACCACCACCATAACCAATTCTATAACCATTTTTACTAAAACAAGCACCAGGCACAATTATCAAATCCAGACCTGTTGGAATCGCTTTAGTTCTGAGTTTATGTTTAGGTTCTTGTACACCATAAGTACCTAATTCTAAATCTGATTTAAGATTATTTATTTTTACTATACCTAAAGAAATCTGATCACCTTTAGTATATGGTAGGTATAATGAATAATTTTGATCTATTAATTTTTTCATTAAGCTAAAAGTTTTAACTTCATTCCGCATTGAAGCATAAGCCATTATTTTATTAATTTTATTTAATTGAGGGATTTTAAAAAAATTATTTTCAATTTGATTACTCCACTTATCAATTTTAATCTTTTTTATTTTGGATCTTTCTTTAAGTACTTTTTCTCTAATAGCTTCTTTTGCTCGCATTAATTTTCACCTCAGTTATTTTTTAACTTAAACCTATAATAGCAAAAAAGATATTGTTCTGCAAAAAAAAAAGCTAACCTAAAAAGGTTAGCTAAAAGTTCATCCACCGTGCCGGTTGATTTGGAATTTTGATCCCTGGTCTGCCAAGTGGGTGCTCTCCTACCTGGTTTATAGGTCCATCTAAGGCTTCTACGCCGCAGGTAGAGTTCAAGCTCCCTATGTCTAAGTGTTGGTCAAAATGTTTAATCATTATCGAACACGGTAGATAATATTTACTTTTCTATAATTAGATTTTAACATATTTTCTAAAAATCTGCAAGAAAAATATACGTTCTATAACACTAAGAACGAAGTGAAATTCCTAATTCTTTTAATTGCTTTTTATCAACTTTAGCTGGTGCATTTGTTAAAGGTGAAGTTGCTTTTTGAGTTTTAGGAAAAGCAATTACATCTCTAATGGAACTTGTACGACTAATAATCATCATTAAGCGGTCTAAACCAAATGCTATTCCACCATGAGGTGGAGTTCCGTAATCAAAAGCTTCTAATAAATAACCAAACTTATCTTCTTGTTCTTTTTGGCTAATATTTAAAGCAGAAAAAACTTTTTCTTGCAGTTTATTGTTATTAATTCTGATACTTCCACCACCTAATTCTTCTCCATTTAAAACAAGATCATAAGCTTTAGATCTTACAGAAGTAGGATCACTATCTAATTTATTAACATCCTCTTCATTAGGAGCAGTAAATGGGTGATGAATAGCTGTCAACCGATCTTCATTTTCATCATATTCAAATAAAGGAAAATCAATAATCCAAACAAATTTATACACTTCTGCTGGAATTAAACCATTTTCTTTAGCAATTTTTAAACGCAAATTACCTAGGGCAGCTGCTACAAAAGAGGCTTGATCAGCAACAATTAGTAATAAATCACCTTTTTGAGCCTCAAGCTTAGATTTAATAGCTTCAATTTCTGCTTCTGATAAGAATTTAGCAATTGGTGATTTTAAACCATTTTCTCTTAAAGCTATCCAAGCCAATCCTTTTGCCTTAAACATTTTTACATACTCTTCAAAGCCATCAATTGTACTTCTTGGAGAATCTGCTCCACCTTTAAAATTAATACCTTTAACTTGGCCGCCCTTAGCAACAGTACCACTAAAAATATTAAAATCGCTATCTTTTACAAGTTCTGATAAATCTTTAAGTTCCATTCCAAAACGAAGATCAGGTTTATCAGAACCAAAACGATTAATGGCTTCCTCGTAAGTCATTCTTTCAATTTTATTAGGAACTTCAATTTCTCCAATAGAAAATAATTCTTTCATTAAACCTTCGGTAATTTCCATTACTTCTTCTTGTTTAACAAATGACATTTCCATATCAATCTGAGTAAATTCTGGTTGACGATTAGCTCTTAAATCCTCATCTCTAAAACAACGTGCTATTTGAAAATATCTTTCCATTCCTGAAACCATCAATAACTGTTTGAAAATCTGAGGAGATTGAGGTAGAGCAAAAAATTCTCCAGGATTGACTCTACTTGGAACTAAATAATCTCTTGCTCCTTCAGGTGAACTTTTAGTTAAAATTGGAGTTTCAATTTCCCAAAATCCATTTTGATCTAAGTAATCTCTGGTTGTTTTTGTAACTTGATGACGCAATCCTATTATTTTTTTCATTTTAGGTCTTCTTAAATCTAAATATCTATATTTTAGTCTAATATCTTCTCCAGTATCAATATTATCTTCAATTTGGATTGGAGGAGTTTTGGCTTTATCTAAAATTCTTAATTCTATGGCTTTAATTTCAATTTTTCCTGTTGGTAAATCAAGATTAACATTTCCTTCTGGTCTAGATCTCACCTCACCAGTTATTGCAATAACATATTCAGAACGAAGAGTATCTGCTTTAGCAAATAAACTTTCACCAATCTCAGGATTAAAAACAACCTGCACTATACCTGAACGATCCCGAATATCTGTAAAAATAACTCCACCATGGTCTCTTCTTTTTTGAACCCATCCCATAATTGTTACTTGCTTTTTAATTTCTTTTTCACTTACTTCACCACAAAGATGAGTTCGCTTTAAATCTTTTATTGTTTCTGACATCTTAATTTTCCTCCTTAGCTACTAGCTGCTTCATTTCTTCTAATAAATTAGTTAATTTAATCTCTTTTTCAGTTCCACTTTTCATATTTCTAATTGTGGCCGCATTTTTATTTAATTCATCTTCTCCAATAATTATAGTATACTCTGCATTCATTCTATCTGCAGATTTCATTTGTGAACCTACTCCTCGATCAAGATAATCCATTTCAGTTTTAAAGCCAGAGCTTCTTAATTTATCTAATAACTTAAATGATTCTCTTTTAGCTTTAGCACCAATTACTGTTATGTAGAGGTCAACTCCTGCTTCTACTGGTAGTTTAATATCTTTAGCTTCTAAGGAAAGTAATAATCTTTCTATTCCTAAAGCAAAACCAATTCCAGGTACATCTCTATTTCCAATTTCTTCAGCTAAACCATTATAGCGACCACCGCCAAAAATAGTATCTTGAGCTCCTAAAGCATTATCTTTAATTTCAAAAGCAGTATTTGTATAATAATCTAAACCTCGAACTAAAAGTGGATTGATTTGATAATCAATTTCTAAAATATCTAAATATGATTGTACTTCTTTAAAGTGTTCATCACAACTAGAACAAAGATTTTCAGTGATTTTAGGAGCAGAATTAATTACTGACTGACAATTTTTATTTTTACAATCTAAAACTCTAAGTGGACTTCTCTCAATTCTACTTTTACAGTTATCACATAATTGTTCCTTATTTTTAGTTAAATATTCTTTTAGTTTAGCTACATAATCAGGTCTACATTCTTGACAACCAACACTATTTAAATTTAACTCAAGTTCATTTAAACCAAACTTTTGTAATAAACGAATTCCTAAAGAAATTATTTCTGCATCTAAAGCTGGATCATTAGAAGCAATTGCCTCAACTCCTAATTGATGAAACTGTCGAAATCTTCCTGATTGTGGTCTTTCATATCTAAACATTGGGCCAATATAATAATACTTTGTGGGTTGGGCCTGACCATAAATCTTATTTTCTAAAAATGATCTGATAACAGAAGCAGTTCCTTCTGGTCTTAAAGTAAGGCTTCGTCCACCTTTATCTTCAAAAGTATACATTTCTTTTTCAACAATATCAGTTACTTCACCAATTCCACGCTGAAAAAGTTCTGTATATTCAAAAATTGGAGTTCTAATTTCATGATAATTATAATTGGAAAATACCTCATGTGTCTTTTCTTCAATATACTGCCACTTCAGAGTAGCTGGTGGGAGTATGTCATTTGTTCCTCTGGGAGCTTTAAATTTCATTTTTAATTCACCTACTATTATTTTTATTCATTTAGTTTCAGAAAATCTATCAGTCAGTCTCCAAAAGAGAACTTAACTGATAGATTTAATAATCTTTTTATTACTAATTTCAATTTAATTGCTATTTTCTGTTTCTAAAGGAGTTTCAATTTCTAAATCTTCTTCCATTGTTTCTGAATCCTGATCTACGGGAGATGTAGAGTCTGTTTCAATTTCACTATTTTGTTGATTTTGTTCTACCTGAGCACTAATTTCTCTAGCTTTTTCCATAGAAATTTCAGCTTTTTCTTCAGCACCTAAACGACTATACATTATAAAGAGCTTATAATAAGTCATAAAATCAGAGCTTGATTCAACATTAGCTGATATTTCATCTAATTGTTTAACTGCAGCTTCATTTTTATCTTGTTCAGCTAAAAACTCTGCAAATTTAAACCTTAAATCTTTATTATCTGGGAAATCATTAAGTCCATTTTCATAAGCAGTTTCAGCTCTATCGTAATTATTTTGACCTTGATAAGCAGCTGCTAAATAACTATAAAATATGGGATCTGTATTTTCTTGTTCAACGAAATCTGAGAACTGTTTGACCGCTTGCTCATAATTTTCATTTTCTAAATCATGATAAGCCTTTAAAACCGGTTGGTTAATTTTTATTTGAGCATCTGTTTTTAATTCTTTTAACCAATTATTAATAGCTTCATTTCTTTTTTTATTTTTAATTTCTGTTTTTAAATCTGAGCTAACCTCTTCTAATTTAGGTTCAGAATCAGATTCTTTTTGCTTAGAATTCTCAGTTTCTGTTTTTTTAGACTCAGTTTCCACTTTTAAATATCTTTGATTATAAAGCTTTTGAATTTCTTGATCACTTACTTCAACCTTTCCTACCCCTTGATTGATTGCTTCAGTTAAAGTTTTAGTGTTCTGAAGACTATCTTTAATGTTTTCTCTTAATTCACCAATTGTGGAGCCTTGTTCAGCTAAAGTTTCTGCTAACTCTTGATCTGTTATTTCATTTTGTTCCAAAATATTATTATAGTTTTCATCTACCTCAGAATCACTAACTTCAACTTGAATATCAAATTCTTCTGCTTTAGCCAAAATTAATTTTCTTTCGATTAAAGCTTCTAAAACTTGGTATCTAAATGGAATAATTTGACTGCTACTTAAACTAGAATTCGGCGCCTGCTGTTGTAACATTGAATAATATTCTTGCTGAGATATTTCCATTCCATTTACTTCAGCAATTACAGCTGGTCCTTGGTTAGGAGCTTGACCCCCACCTCTATTATTTAAATAAGCACCATACCCCATAAAACCACCAGAAATAACAAAAGCTATTACAACTAAATAAACAATAATACGACTATTATTGCGTAAAGTATCAAACAAACCTTACACTCCCTTTCTTAAAATTTATTTATAAAAAATTAATTCAAACTACTTTAAGTTAAAAAACAAAATTATTTAAATGAAGGCCAAACTCTTGTTTTGAAATTTTCCAAATTACTTACTGGACCATGACCAGCAAAAAATTCCACTTCAGCTGGAAGCTTAAATATTTTTTCTTCTATCGAATTTTTTAAATCCTGAAAATTACTATCTACTAAATCGGTTCTTCCAATTCCATTGGCAAAAATACAATCTCCTGAAAAAAGCATGGCTTTTTCTTTAAGATAAATAGAAATACCATCTTCACTATGTCCTGGAGTAGTTATTATTTCTAAATTAAGACCTTCAAAATTTATAGAATCTCCATCTTTAAGAGCTCTGTCTAGAGCAGGAGAAGTAATTTCTTCTCTTTTTAATATTGTAGATAAATTCAAACTAGGATCTTCAAATTTTAAATTTGCTTTGGGATGAGCTAAAATTTTAGCATCAGTTTTTGTTTTTAAAAATTGATTTGCTCCAATATGGTCAAAATGGCCATGTGTGTTAATAATGTACTTTAATTTCAAATTATTCTCTTTTAAATAATTATATATTTTTTCTCCTTCTGCTCCTGGATCTATTATTAAAGCCTTTCCATTCTCAGAAAGAATATAGCATTTTGACATAATTTGACCTACAGTAAATTTTTCTAATTTCACTTTTTCACCTACTTTAATAATTTAAAAATTCTTTTTACTATCAATTAACATTGTCACTGGGCCATCATTAACTAAACTAATATCCATCATTGCTTGGAATTTTCCAGTTTCAATTTTAAGTTCTGATTTTTCGGCTTCTTTTACAAAATAATTATATATCTTTTTAGCTTCATTAGGAGGAGCTGCCTCAAAAAAACTAGGCCTGCGACCTTTTCTGCAATCTCCAAACAGTGTAAACTGTGAAACTAATAATAACTCTTTATTTAGATCAAGAGCTGAAAGGTTCATTTTTTCTGCTTCATCTTCAAAAATTCTTAAATTAATAATCTTTTCTAAAAGATAATCAGCATCTTGATACTCATCTTCTTTTCCAATCCCTAAAAACACTAATAAACCAGCTTTTATTTTAGCAGTTACTTTAGAATCTATTTTCACTTCTGCCTTTTTTACTCTTTGAACTACAGCACGCATTTAATTCACTCCTTTATTAAGCAGGTTTAGCTCGACTAACATTCAGCACACCTGAAATTGATTCTATTTTTTTCATTATATCATACATATGCTCAGTAGAGCTTACCTCTAGGGATAAGTTAATAACTGCCCTATTTTGAGTGCTTGTTCGAGCCATCACAGATAATAAATTCATTTTTTCTTCTTTAATTATATTAGTAATATCATTGAGTAAAGCACTCTTATCAACTGCATCAATTCTTAAATCAACTTGATAAGACTCTGTCCGACCGCGCTCCCAACTAACCTCTATAATTCTTTCTGGCTCATTTTCTGAAAGATTCTTCAAATTCTTACAATCCTTTCTATGGACAGAAACCCCTCTACCTCTAGTTATATAACCTATAATTTCATCACCTGGTACAGGATTACAGCATTTAGCCATTCTAACTAACATATCATCCATACCTTTAACAGAAATGCCTTTATCAACTGAAGAAGATTTTGGATGATTATGGGTTGGTTTTTTCACTACATCTTTTTCAGGCTCATAATCTTTAAATTTAGTTATAACTTGTTTAGGACTAAGATTATTATAACCTAAGTCTTCTAACAAATCATCAACATCTTTTCTATCCAATGCTTTTGCTATTTCTTTTAATTCTTTTTCTTTTTCTTTTTCACTTAATTCTAAATTATGTTTAGCTAAATGATCAGCTAAAATTTTTCTTCCTTTTTCTATAATTTCATCTTTTCTTTGCTTTTTAAACCAATGCTTAACTTTACTTCTCGCTTTTGATGTTTTGACAAAATTTAACCAGTCACGAGAAGGTCCATTACTCTTTTTAGATGTTAATATCTCTACAATATCACTATTTTCTAGTTTATATTCCAATGGAACAATTTTACTATTAACTTTAGCACCAACACATTTATGACCAACTTCAGTATGAATATAATAAGCAAAATCTACTGGAGTAGCTTCTTTAGGAAGTGAAACAACATCTCCTGCAGGAGTAAAAACAAAAACTTCATCTTCAAACAAATCAATTTTCAGAGTCTCCATAAACTCCTGGGGTTCTTGCAAATCCTTCTGCCACTCTAAAAGTCTTCTTAACCAAGATAATTTTTCTTCAAACTTTTCGTCTCCTACTTTACCCTCTTTATAACGCCAATGAGCAGCAATTCCATATTCAGCAGTTTTATGCATTTCATAAGTCCGAATTTGGACCTCAAGTGGATCACCATTTGGAGCAATAACTGTAGTATGCAAAGATTGATACATATTTGATTTAGGCATAGCAATATAATCTTTAAACCTACCTGGCATTGGTTTCCAAATTTCATGTAAAACACCGAGCACTTCATAACATTCTTTAACATTTTCGACTAAAACCCTAACTGCTGTTAAATCATAAATTTCATCAAATTCTACTTCTTTCCGCTTCATTTTATTATAAATACTATAAAGGTGTTTTGGTCTACCATAAATATCAGCCTCTATAGAATGTGACTCTAAAGTAAGATTTAGTTTTTCTATTGCCTCTTTAATGTCTTTTTCCCGTTGTTTACGATTTGCTTGTACTTTATGCGATATTTCATAATACATATCAGGTTTTAAGTATCTAAAAGATAAATCTTCTAGTTCCCACTTTATTTTTGACATTCCTAATCGATGAGCAAGTGGAGCATAAATTTCAATAGTTTCACGCGATTTTTCTTTTCTCTTTGCCTTTTTTAGATAATTTAAAGTCCTCATATTATGCAAACGATCTGCAAGTTTAATTAAAACAACCCTAATATCTTCAGCCATTGCAACAAACATTTTTCTTAAACTTTCAGCTTGCTGATCAGCTTTAGTTTTAAACTGCATTCTTGTTAATTTTGTTACTCCATCAACAATATGAGCTACTTCAGCTCCAAATTCTTTTTCAATTTCCTGACTGCTAACACTTGTATCTTCTACTACATCATGTAACAAAGATGAAACAATAGAAACTATATCCAATTCAAGCTCAGCTAAAATAATTGAAACACCTAATGGATGCTCTACAAAGGGTTCTCCCGAAACTCTATACTGTTCTTTATGAGCTTTCTCTGCATAAGAATAAGCTTTTTTTACCAGATCCAAATTGGGTTCATCCATATACAATTTTATTTTATCTAATAAAGTTTGTAATTCCATCTCTACTTATACTCCTTTAATGCTCAGAGTTTAATTAATCATTATTAGCTAATTAATAATGATTTAACTTTATAATTTTTTAAAACTTCACGGCCAGATAATTCATCTAATTCTAATAAAAATGCACAACCTACAACTTCTCCACCTAAACTTTCTATCATTTGAGTAGCTGCTAAAGTAGTTCCTCCAGTAGCTAATAGATCATCTACTAAAAGAATTTTATCTCCTTTATTAATAGCATCCTTATGTATTTCTATTTCATTTTTTCCGTATTCTAACTGATAAGAAACATTTAATACTTCATCTGGCAGTTTACCTGGCTTTCTAATTGGGATAAAACCTTTATCCAACTCAATAGCTAAAGGAGTACCTACTAAAAAACCTCTTGCTTCAATTCCTACCACATAATCAATCTCATGTTCTCTAAACATATCTGCCATTTTTACTATGGCTTCTTTAAGTGCTTCCTTATCTCTCAAAAGTGGAGTAATATCTTTAAATAAAATCCCTTCTTTTGGGAAATCAGGAATATTTCTTATTTTTTGACTAAGATCCATTTTTATCCTCCTTAAAATTAGATACATTTGTAATCAGTTCGAATAGATTATCTTGAAAAGCTAATTCTTCTAAACTCCTACAATTATCCATTCGCCTGGATAATTTATTATATCGTATTGAGCCTTTAAAGTCCAATTCATTTTCAGTTTTAGCAGCTATTTCCTGCTTTTTAAGATAAGCTATAACTTGACAATTATACTTAAAATCTAGTTCCGTAAATAACAATATGATTTTAATTTTTGGCTGTTTTTGACTTTTTTGAAAAGCATTAATTATTTTATAAAAATGAGTTAAAGAAAATGGCAAAGAATAAAAAATTAAATGAGAAAATTCATTCTCAAACTGATATTCACTTCCAAAAAAATAATGTTCTGGTTGATCTGACTTTAAATACTTTCGTTGTTTTTTTTGATTAAGATAAACTGCTCCTTGATTAATAATACCTGAATTCAAAATAGTTAATAATGTATTCTTTTTGTTTAACTGATTTCTATAATCATAAAATAAATAATTTTCATTTTCAAAAACTAAAACAGTTTTAGAATCAGCAGTTAACCGATAATCTTTAACTTTCAACTGCAAATTTTCTTTACCCTGCCAATAATTAATTTCAGGCTGGGCAACTAAATCAAAATTAGAACTCGCAATTGCTGCTGCTTGCTTACCTAAATTAAAAGCTACAGCCTGAACTCCATTTTCCAAATAAATCTTTAAATGTTTATTATCTTTACCCATTTGATAGCATTTTTTAGCTTTAAGATTTTTAAAAATAAATTTAGGAGCTGGATTTGACACTCCAAAAGGTTTAAATTTTTGTAGTTTCAAAATAAATTCTTTAGTTATCAATTCTAAACTTAAATCAAGATCAATTTTTATTTTTTTGACATAGTCTTCTTCACTTAAATTATTTTTTAAATAATCTTGAAAAAGAGATTTGAATTTTTCAAAATTATCTAATTCAAGGTTGAGACCAGCTGCAGCTTTATGGCCGCCAAAATCAATTATTTTTGACTGACAGCTTTTTAATGCTTGATAAATATTTAAATTAGCAATACTTCTAGCAGAACCTTTAGCAGTTTTAGTTTGAGAATCAATAGCAAATAAAATAACTGGTAAATTATATTTTTCTAATAAACGAGAAGCTACAATACCTATAATGCCTGAATGCCAGCTTGAATCAGCTAAAATAATTGACTTTTCTTTTTCTAAATTTAAATTCTTAATTTTAGACTCAGCATTTTTATAAATTTTCTCTTCTTGTTTTTGACGTTTTTTATTTGTTTTTATTAATTTTTTAGCGATTTGAATACTTTCTTCTTTATTTTCACTAATTAATAGATTTAATGCTAATTTGGGATTATCAATTCTGCCTGCAGCATTTAACGGAGGAGCAATAATATAACCAATTTGACCAGCACTAATATTTTTAAGATCAAGCTTTAATTCTTCAATTAAAATTTTTAGTCCTAAAATTTCATTTTCTACTAATAACTGTAACCCTTTTTTAACAAAAATTCTATTTTCATTTTTTAAGGGTGCTATATCTGCTACTGTACCTAAAGCTACCAATGGTAAAAACTCTGCCTTATTTTCAGCAATACTTATTGGACTTAAAGCCTGAGCTAATTTATAAGCTGTACCAACTCCAGCAATTTCGGCAGCAAAATAATTATCAATTTTTACTAAGTGATGATTAATAATAGCTTTTGCCTCTGGTAATAAATCCGAAGGAGTATGATGATCTGTAATAATCAAATCGATTCCTTGATCTTTTAAAAATTCAGCTTCTTTAATCGCAGTAATCCCACAATCTACTGTAATAATTAAATCAAATTCTAAATTTTTTTTAAGAGCTGATAAACTTAAACCATAACCATCTTTTATTCTATCTGGAATAAATGTTTTCACTTCCAAATTAAAAGCTTTTTTAAAAAACCTAGATAATAAAGCTGTAGAAGTAATCCCATCCACATCGTAATCACCATAAATTAGAATTTGTTGCTTATTTTTAACAGCCTTTTTTATTCGATTAACTGCTTTATCCATCTCCGGCATTAAAAAAGGATCACTTAAATAACTTAATTTAGGCTTTAAATATCTTTTTTTTGCTTCTGGACTACAAATACCTCTTTGATCTAATAATTTATTTAAAATTTCCTTTTTATTATTTTTTTGTTTATTTTTTATTTTTGTTGCTTTAATTTCCCAAATTTTTTCCATTAATTTGACTCTCCTCAGGTCCAGTCTATTCTGAATAGACTCTAATAATATTAATAATTTCGCGAGCTAATATTTTCCAGAACGGAAAATAGAAATAACAAGCAGTAAGCCTAAAATACCAGCAAAAGAGAAACCAATAAAACCTAAAAGAGGTATATTAAAGACCCTTGGCTCCATATCAGTCTGAATTAATAAAGTTGAACCAATAATTAAAGAAGCAATAATCATACTCATTGAAATTCGATTAGAAATAATATCTAATCTAGAAATCAAATTTTCTAAATTAGTATGTCTAAAATTAACAGTGAAATCATCTTTTACAAGTTTATCTAAAAAAGATTTAAGCTGCATATTTAGCTCATGTTTTTTACGGCCAAATTTCCAAACTTCTGAGCCTAAACGTGAAACTATTTTATTAACCTGCATTCTATCTTTTAGAATTTCGGAAATAAACTCTTTTCCAACTTCTATTACATTAAAATTTGGATCAAGATCCTGTCCTACTCCTTCACTTACAGCAATAGCTCTAAAAAGTAAAAAGAATTCTTGAGGCATTCTAATTTGATGTTCATAAATAAAATATTGTAAATCTTCAAAGACAGCTTTAATCTTAAGGTTAGCTAAATCACTTCCATAGTATCTATCTAATATTTTTTCTAAATCAAGTTGAAATCGACGGCGATTAAAGTTATCTGGTTTATTACCTAAAATTAAAATAACATCCATTAAAACATTTATTTTTTTATTAATTAAAGCATAAAAAAGCAAAGCCATTAAATCCCGATCCATCTCTGTAATTCGACCGACCATTCCAAAATCAACATAAGTAATTGTTTTTTGATCTGTTATAAAGATATTACCAGGATGAGGATCAGCATGAAAAAAACCATTAATTAAAACTTGCTGCATTAACGATTTAGCTCCTAATTCAGCAATAAATTTATTATGAGGATGATTTGGACTAATCTTTCTTAATTTGATTCCTTTAATCTCTTCCATAATTAAAATATTAGCAGTAGAAAGTTCAGAATACACTTCAGGTGCTGTAATATATTGGTTATTGGCAAAATCGTTTCTAAACCTAATAATATTAGCCATTTCACTTTTAAAATTCAATTCTTCTTTAATAGTCCTTCTAAATTCTTTAATTATTTCTACTGGTCTAATAATAGAATTAAATACATTTCTTTCTTCTGCTTGCTGAGCTAAGTTTTCCATAATTTCTAAATCAACACTTATTTTTTTGTCAATTTTCGGTCTTTTTATTTTCATAATTGCTTTTTGACTATTTTTTAAAGTTACCTTATGAGTTTGGGCAATAGAAGCTGCTCCAACTGCTTCAGCTTTTATGTCTATAATTTCAGTTTTAAATTTAGATCCTAACTCTTTTTTTAAAAAGTCTTCAATATCTTCAAATTTTTCTGCTGGAACTTTATCTTGTAATTTTCTCATTTCAGTAATAAATACAGGCGGAAAAATATCAGCTCTAGTACTTAAAAGTTGACCTAATTTAATATAAGCAGGTCCTAAATCTTGTAAAACTTCTCTGATTCTAACTGCCAAAATTTTGCTGCTGGGTCTTTCGTCAGTATTTATTCTTTTTTTAAAAGGAAGATACTTATTTAAATCTAAATTAGAAATAATAAAACCAAGACCATTTTTAACAAGAATCTGTGCAATTTCGCTATAGCGCTGAAAGTGGCGATAATGTTTAGGCAAATTCATATCCATTTTATCACAGCCTTTTTTAAAGATAGAAACCCCTCCAAAGATAGGAGGGGTTATAGTTTGAGTGATTTTCTAATTATTATTTACTGATTTTTTCTTCCCACGTAACTAATAATGGACTAGCTACAAAGATTGAAGAATAAGTACCAGCAAACATTCCAATAAAGAGTGCTAACATAAATGTTTGAATTGAAGCTCCACCAAAGAAGTAAATAGCTAAAATAGTAATTAAAGTAGTTATTGAAGTATTAATTGACCTTGGTAAAGTATCAACAACAGCAGTATTAGCCTGCTCAATAAATGGAGCTTTATGCATTAGTTTCATATTTTCTCTAATTCTATCAAAAATAACTATAGTATCATTAATAGAGTAACCAACTATGGTTAATAAAGCAGCTACAAAAGCTGTATTAACTTCTCTTCCTAACATAGCAAAAATACCAATAGTTATTAAAATATCATGCATTAAAGTAATTATAGAAACTGCAGCAAATCTAAACTCAAATCTAAAACTAATATAAGCTACTATAGCAATAGAGGCTACAATCATCGCTAATAAAGCATTAATTCTCAGCTCTCTACCAATAGTAGGTCCTACCATCTCAGTTCTCAGCATTTCTGCTGATTCAAATTCAGAATGAATTGCATCATCAATAGCTATTATTTCTTCTGATTCTAAAGAACTAGCTCGAATAATAATTCCATTTTCACCTGATCCTTCAGAATGCTGAAGCTTACTATCAGCAGCTATATCAATACTTTGTAATACATCTCTCACAGCTTCAGTACCAATATCTTCTTTAAAACTAAATTCCATTAAAGTACCACCATTAAAATCAATACCTAAATTCAAGCCATTGATTAATAAAAATCCTAATCCAATGACAATTATAGTTAATGACAAAATGTACCATATTTTTCTTTTACCTAAAATATCCACTTTATTACCCCTTTCTGACCCCGAAAGATTTATTTTCACGTAATAATTTACTGCCAGCAAAAATATCAATCACATTTCTAGTAACAAAAAAAGCAGTAAACATACTGACAATAATACCTATACCTAGAGTAACAGCAAAACCTCTAACTGTACCACTAGTAAAATAGGCCAGAATAAGAGCAGTCATAACTGTAGTTACATTAGCATCAACAATTGTTGTATAGGCTCTTTTAAAACCTGCATCAATTGCTGCTCTAAGTGTTTTACCTGATTTAAGTTCATCTTTTATTCTTTCAAAAATAATAATATTTGCATCAACTGCCATACCAATAGATAAGATTAAACCAGCTATTCCTGGTAAAGTTAAAGTTGCTTGTAAGCCAGACATAGTTCCCATTAAAAGCAAACCATAAATTGCTAAAATAACAGCTGCTAAAACACCAGGGAATCTATAATAAATAACCATATAAATAGCAACTAATAAAAGTCCAATTAAACCAGCTTTAATACTTTTTTGAATTGAAATAGCCCCTAAAGTAGGACCAACAGTTCTAGTCTCAATAACCTCAACAGGAACTGGAAGTGCACCTTCTCGAATTAAAATGGCATCTTCTTCTGCTGCTTCAATACTATTATAGCCTGTTATTTGACCCTTTTTTTCAATTACTGCTTGCACTGTTGGGTTAGTTAAAATCTCATGATCAAGCTTTATGGCAATTCTTTTCCCCATATAATTTCTAGTAATATCTGCAAACTTAGCAGAACCATCATTAGTTAAGGTAAAAGCAATTACTGGTCTTCCATACTGATCATGATCAGCTCGAGCATCTTTAACAGCTTCTCCTGTCATTAAAACTTCTCCAGCAGAGTTTTGAAATGTTAGCATTGCAGTTCTACCAATTGTATTGATAGCCTCATTTGGACTATCTACTGCTGGTAACTCAACTATTATCCGATCAGAACCCTCTCTCTGAATTAAAGGTTCACTTAACCCTAATTGGTTAACTCTTCTTTCAATAACACTTTTAATCCCCGTCATGACTGTATCATCAATTTCTCTATCTTCAGTCGGTTGGGCTTGTAAAACTATATGTGCCCCACCTTGTAAATCAAGACCTAAATTAATACCATGCTGTAAATATAAAAAAGCAGCAAAAGCAATAATAGCTAAAATAATAATTAATTTAATTCTTCTTTTTCTTTTATATCTCATTAAATAAATGTCCTCCTAACAATAAACAATTAATTTTCAAACGATAAATTGTAATTTTGATGATCTATAATTCTCATTTCAGTTAAAGGCCAATAAACCCAAAAAGCCTTACCAGAAATAGAGTCATAGTCAACAAAACCTACAATACTTTTAAAGCGACTGTCAGCACTATGATTTCTATTATCTCCTAAAACAAAAACTCTTTCTTTTGGAACCTCATAAGGACCAAAATCTCCAACCATTTTTTCTGGTAAATAATTTTCTTCTAAAGCTTCCCCATTAACATAAACTACTCCATTTTTAATATAGACAGTATCACCAGGGGTACCGATTACTCTCTTTATGTATTTTTTACTAGGAGCTCCCTTCGGAGAAAAAACAACTATATCTCCTCTTTCTGGAGGATGAAATCTATAAATAAACTTATTTACAAATAACCGTTCTCCATCATGAAGGGTATTTACCATTGACTTGCCATCTACCACAAATGATTGAGCAATAAATGTAATTATAAAAAAAGCTAAAATTCCTGCTATTACTAAAGACTGTAAAAATTCTTTAACTGCACTTTTCACATTATTCCCCTCAGTTCTTATCTAAAAATTATTCTTCTTCTTTATTTTTTTCTTCTTTTTTCTCTTTCTTTTTTGAAGAATTTTTCTCTTCCATTTTGGAAATAGCATTTTTAACAAAATCAATATCAACATTAGATGAAACTCTTATTCTAACGTTGTTATCCTTAATTTTGATTATCTTTCCTTTAATTCCACCAATAGTAACAACTTTATCACCAATTGTTAATTCATCTAACATTTTTTGGTGTTCTTTTTTCTGTTTTTGTTGAGGTCTAATTAAAAAGAACCAAAAAATACCGAAAATTAAAATCCATGGCAAAATAGCGTATAAATATTCCATTAATTATCATCTCCTAATTTAATTTTTTTCTCTCATAACTATTTCAACAATAATTATCAGATTCCTGCTCAAAGGCAAATATTATTTAGTATAAATCAAAATAATTTATTTTAATTTATATTTATTATAAAATTCTTCTCTAAAATTAATAAAATTATCATTACTAATAGCATCTCTAATTTCAGCTGCAAAATTAAGCAAGAAATATAAGTTATGATAACTTGTTAATCTTACACCTAATATTTCATTTCTTTTAAGCAAATGTCTAATATAAGCTCTACTATAGTTTTGACAAACATGACAATCACACTCAGCATCAAGTGGATTAAAATCTTCTTTATAAGTTGCATTTCTAACTGTTTTTCGGCCTGTATGAGTAAATACTTGTCCATGTCTGGCAATTCTAGTTGGCATCACACAATCAAACATGTCTACTCCATGATAAATACCTTCAATTAAATCTTCTGGAGTACCTACTCCCATCAAATAACGAGGCTTGTTTTTATCCATTAAAGGAGTAGTATAATCAAGCATTTTATACATCTCTTCTTTGGGTTCTCCTACACTTAAACCTCCAATAGAATAACCAGGAAAATCTAATTTAGTAGTTTCTTCTACACTTTGTTTCCTCAATTCAGGATAAACACCACCCTGAATAATCCCAAATAAAGCTTGTCCCTTGGCATTTTCCATTTCTTTTTTACATCTTTCAGCCCAACGCAGAGTTCTATTTAAAGAATTTTCTACATAATCTCTAGTTGCTGGATAAGGTGGACATTCATCAAAAGCCATCACTATATCTGAACCTAGATTTTTTTGAATTTGCATTGATTTTTCTGGAGAAATAAATTGCTTAGAACCATCAAGATGAGACCGAAAATAAACTCCTTCTTCTTCTATTTCTCGTAAATCAGCTAAAGAAAAAACCTGAAATCCTCCACTATCAGTTAAAATTGGACGATCCCAATTCATAAATTGATGTAAACCACCAGCTTTAGCAATTAACTCATCTCCTGGTCTTAAAAATAAATGATAAGTATTACCAAGAATAATTTGGGCTTTAATTTCTTTAAGTTCTCTACTTGACATTGCTTTAACAGTAGCCTGAGTACCAACTGGCATAAAAATGGGAGTTTCAATTTTACCATGATCAGTAGTTATTTCGCCTAACCTTGCTTTAGAATTCTTATTTTCTTTAATTAATTTAAAGTCAAACAAACTAATCTTCCTTTCTATTTAAAATCAACATTGCATCACCAAGACTAAAAAATCGATACTCTTTTTCAACAGCTTTTTGATAAGCAGACAAAACTAATTCTTTTCCTGCTAAAGCTGAAACTAACATTAATAAAGTAGATTTAGGTAAGTGAAAATTGGTAATTAAAGAATCAATAACTTTAAACTCATAGCCTGGATAAATAAATATATCTGTCCAGCCTTGATATTCACTAAGCTCACCATTTGCAGCTGCTGATTCAAGTGTCCTAGTAACTGTTGTTCCAACTGCCACCACTTTATTTCCTTGGGTTTTAACTTTTTTTATTTTCGCTGCTGTTTCAGCAGAAATCTCTGCATATTCTTCATGCATTTCATGCTCTTCAATATTTTCACTTTTAACTGGTCTAAAAGTTCCTAAACCAACATGCAAAGTAATATAATCTAAAATTATTCCATATTCTTCCAATTCTTTTAAAAGAGAATCAGTAAAATGCAAACCTGCTGTAGGTGCTGCAGCTGAACCTCTTTTTTTGCTATAAACAGTTTGATAACGCTCAGGATCATCTAATTTTTCATTGATATAAGGTGGGAGAGGCATTTCTCCTAGTTGATTTAAAACCTCTTCAAAATTATATTTTTTATGATCCCAACTAAATTCTACTATTCTACCACCAAAATCAGTGTATTCTACAACCTCAGCCTCTAAAATATCCTGAAATTTAATTTTAACTCCTTTTTTAGCTCTTCTACCTGGGCGAACTAAGACTTCCCAGCGTCCTTCACTAAGTTCATTTAATAATAGAAGCTCAATTTCAGTTCCAGTGGGAATTTTAGCTCCATATAATCTGGCTGGTATAACTCTACTATTATTCATAATGATCATATCACCAGGATCTAAATATTCTTTTAAATTTTTAAATATATTTTCTTCAATTATTTGCTGTTCTGGATTTAAAACCATTAATCTTGATTCATCACGCTTAGATAATGGTTTTTGGGCGATCAATTCTTCTGGCAGCTGATAATTAAATTCTTCTACTTTCATGCAAAAATAACCTCCAAAATTTTTACTTAATTAAATACTTTAGTTATTCAATATCTTGTTTAATATTTAAATGTTGATAAGCTTTAGCAGTAGCAACCCGGCCTCTAGGTGTTCTTTCTAAAAATCCAAGCTGTAAAAGATAAGGCTCATAAACATCTTCTATTGTTTCAGTTTCTTCGCTAATTGCAGCAGCCAAGGTATTCAAACCAACTGGGCCACCTCTAAACTTTAAAATTATTGTTTCTAATAATTTATGATCAATCCGATCTAAACCTAATTCATCTATTTCTAATAATTTTAAAGCAGAGTCAACAACTTCTCTATTAATTATACCATCTGCTTTAACTTCTGCAAAATCTCTAACTCTTTTTAAAAGTCGATTAGCAATTCTTGGTGTACCACGAGAACGCCTTGCAATCTCTAGAGCTCCATGTGGAACAATTTCTATTTTCAAGATAGCAGCAGAACGAGTAACAATTTTTTGTAATTCTTTTTGATTATAAAATTCTAATCTATTAATAACTCCAAATCTGTCTCTCAGAGGAGAACTCAATCTTCCAGCTTTAGTGGTTGCTCCTACAAGAGTAAATGGCGCTAAATCTAACCTAACTGAGCGAGCACTTGGACCCTTACCAATTATTATATCAAGACAATAGTCTTCCATTGCTGGATATAATACTTCTTCTACAATTTTATTTAAGCGGTGAATTTCATCTATAAAAAGCACATCACTTGGCTGTAAATTAGTTAAAATAGAAGCTAAATCCCCTGGACGCTCAATTGCTGGCCCAGAAGTTTGATGAATATTAACATTAAGCTCATTTGCAATTATATTAGCAAGAGTTGTTTTACCTAAACCAGGAGGACCATATAACATAACATGATCTAAAGCTTCTTCTCTATCTTTAGCAGCCTGAATAAATATTTTTAATTTTTCTTTAGATTTACTCTGACCAACATATTCATTTAAATTTAAAGGTCTTAAACCTTTATCTAAAGAATTATCATCCTTTTTTTGCTTGGGTGAAACAACTCTTCTTTCATTTTCCATTATTACCTCTCCTTACCCAGCTGGCTAAGAGTTAATTTTATTTTTTCTGATACATTAGTTTCACTTTCAAATTCAATTTCCCTCAACGCCTTATTTATTTCTGATATTTTATAACCTAATACAGTTAAGGCATCTACAATATCTTGTCTATCTTCTTCAGTTACTACTGGCTCTGAATCATTATTATTTTGTAAATAGGCAAAGTCTTCTAATTTACTTTGCAGCTCAAGTATTAATCTTTGAGCAGTTTTAGGACCAATACCTGATATTTCTTTTAAAGTTACTTCATTTTTTTGTAAAATAGCTGAAATAAATCTAGCAGCAGGCATTGTATTTAAAATATTTAGCCCAGCACTTGGACCTATACCATTAACAGTAATCAAAATTTCAAATAACTGTTTATAACTTTTTTCAGGAAAAGCAAATAATTTCAAAACATCCTCGCGGACATAAGTATATGTAAAAACTTCTAATTTTTGACCTAAACGAGGTTGTTTAGTAAAGCCAGCTAATTCAAGCTCATACCCTATACCATTAATTCCCAAAATAACTTTATTAAACTCAGCCTCAATTACTTCACCTTCTAAATAACCTATCATAATCTTTCCTCCCAACCAGAATGAGAACTATAAACATGACCATGGCAAATTGAAACTGCAAGGGCATCAGCTGCATCATCAGGTCTTGGTAATTCAGATAAATTTAACAGAGATTTAACCATCTGCTGAACCTGCATTTTATCAGCCCGACCATAACCAACTACAGCTTGTTTAATCTGTAATGGTGTATATTCTGCAACTTTTAAACCAGCTTGTGAACCAGCTAATAAAATAACACCTCTAGCTTGACCAACTGCAATGGCTGTCTTAACATTTTTATTGAAAAAAAGTTCTTCTACCGCCATTTCTTTTGGCTTAAATTCTTTAACTAATTCTTCTATATTTCTATGAATTATTTCTAATCTTTTTATATTCTCAGTATCAGCAGAGGTTTTGATAACCCCATACTCTAAAACATCAAAATGATTAGTTTCTTTATCTACTAAAGCATAACCAATTGTAGCTAAGCCAGGATCAATACCCAAAATTCTCAAATTTTACACCTCTCTCAAACTAATGTTTGATATAATTATATCATATTAAAATAGTTTATTAAACAAAAAAATAAAGACACTGTAAACCAGTGCCCTTATTAAAATCTAAAACTATTTTATAACAAAATTATTAAAAATAGATTAATTTTAAAAACTAATTTTCTTCTGCTTCAATTTCTGTTATTAACTCTTCAGAAATTTCAAAATTAGAATAAATATCTTGAATATCATCATGATCTTCTAATTGTTCCATTAGTCTTAACATTTTTTTAGCATCACTCTTGTCTAAACTAACTGTATTATCAGGAATCATAGCTAAATCAGCAGATTTAAACTCATATCCAGATTCTTCTAAATTTTCTCTAGCTGATTCGTAATTACTTGGATCAGTATAAACAACCGCTTCATCTTCTCCATAATCTAAGTCTTCAGCACCTGCTTCTAAAGCTTCTAATAATAATTCTTCTTCTCCAACTTCAAATTCATTTAAATCAATTATTAGTTCACCTTTACGCTGAAACATCCAAGAAACACAACCGTTAGAACCAAGATTACCACCGTTTTTATCTAGAATATGTCTGACTTCAGAAGCTGTTCTATTTCTATTATCAGTCATAATATCAAGGTAAAGAGCAACTCCAGCTGGACCATAACCTTCGTAAACAAAAGATTCATAAGTCATACCTTCTAAGTTACCTGTACCTCTTTTGATTGCTCTTTCAATATTATCATTAGGCATATTATTATCTTTAGCCTTCTGAATAGCCATCCTAAGATCAGCATTCATCTCTGGATCACCGCCACCTTCTCTGGCAGCAACAGCTATTTTACGACTCAGTTTAGAAAATAATTTACCTCTTCTTTTATCCTCTTTTTTCTTTTTATGCTTTATATTAGCCCACTTTGAATGTCCGGCCATATAATAAAACCTCCTTAAATCAAATTAAGTTTTTCAAATCAGTTTGCAGTTTATTGTACCATAATTATAAGTCTTTTTCAATATTCTGTACTTCTAAAAATTGTGTTAGACTTTTTAAAATTTTATATATCATTTCTAATTCTTTTTCATTTCTATTTAACAACAAGTCAGTTATATTTGAAATTTGAATATTTACTTCAGAACTCAAATCATAGTTTATTAATAATTTGTCTATTCCAATTTCTAGAGCATCTGCAATATTAATTAAAGATTTTAAAGAAGGCTCCTTTTCTCCCCTTTCTACCTGACCAATATATGTATAATGTAAATCAGCCTTTTCTCCCAGTGTCTCTTGAGTTAAATCATTAAGCTTTCTGTATTCTTTAATTTTTTTACCAATAATCTTTTTTTGCATATTAATCACCTCTTATATATATCTTAAGCAGAATAGCATTTATTTTAAAGAGAATATGAGTATTATTTTAAATTATTTAAGTATTATTAAAGCATTTAAGTCTTTTTTTAAGTAAATTAAATATTTATAGTCTAGCTCAACCTCACAATCTAAATCAAATATTTCGGTTGTATTTTAAATAAAAAAAACTACAGTTATTTATTATAGTCTGAAAATTCAAACTATAATAAATAATAAAACAAAAAATAAGTTAGTCTATAAGCCGAGTTCTGTCTTAAATAATCATCTGTCTAGGGGAACAGTTGCCTGAACCCTCAAGCGTCCTTACCCGGAGAAGAGCGGATCACTCCTATAATCTCCCTATTTGGACTTACTCCAGATGGGGTTTACCTGGCATTTCAGTTACCTGAAACCCGGTAAGCTCTTACCTTACCTTTTCACCCTTACCTTAATTAAATAAGGCGGTATATTTCTGTGGCACTAGCCTGGGAGTCACCTCCACCGGGCGTTACCCGGCATCCTATCCTGTGGAGCTCGGACTTTCCTCATCTGTCACCGATGCGATTATTCGACTAACTTATTTTTCCATACAAATTATAACACCAGTTTTCTTTTATGTCAAGCAAATTTCATCACTTAAAATTAAGCTAAACTATTATTTATATTCCCAAGGTCTAGTTTTAATTTCAGATTTAATAAATTGTACTTTATTTTTAAGCTTGAGAGAGGCCTCTGCACTTAATCTTTCTTTTAATAATTCCCGCACAAATTTTTCACTTCCATAGTGGCCAAAATCAACTAAATTAATGCCTAATTCTTCTGCAGTTTGAGCCTCATGATATTTTAGATCCCCAGTTAAATATAAATCTGCTCCTTGATAATAAGCAGTTTTAATAAAATCTGCTCCACTTCCACTACAAATAGCAATCTTCTTAACTTTATCTCTCATTTGGACTACTTTTACTACATCTAACTCATAAACATTTTTTATTTTATTTAAAAGTAAATCAAATTCAATTTCTGTTTTCAAATCTGCTATTCTTCCAATTCCATTTTTAGTTTCTAAATTATCCATTTGATATAAATCCCAGGCAGGTTCTTGATAAGGATGTACTTTAAGTAATTTTTGTATAACATTTTTAAGATCTTCCGGAGCGACAATTGTCTCAAATCTATATTCTTCAACCTGGTTTAATTTATTTTTTTGGCCTATATAAGGCTCAGAATCTGCTAAAGGCATAAAATTACCTTTTCCAGGATGATAAAAACCCGTATGACTATAATCCTTATATTTGCCAGCACCTTGCTCATAAAGAGCATTTTTAACCTCTTCTAAATTAGTTTGAGGAATATAAGTTACCAGCTTTTTGTAATTTTTACTACTGGTCACTTCTAAAATCTCAATATTTTCTACATCTAACTTGTTAATTAAATAATCATTTAAACCATTTTGAACAATATCCAAATTTGTATGAGCTGAAAATAAACTAATTCCATTTTTAATCAATTTAAAAATTAATTTTCCACTTTGATTTTGGGTGTTTACAGACTTGATTCCCTTAAAAATAAAGGGATGATGAGTAATTATCAATTGGCAATTTTTGTCTAAAGCTTCTTCTAGAACAGCTTGATTAAAATCCAGAGCTATTAATACATTCTCTAATTCCTGCTGTGGATCACCAACTTGAAGTCCAACATTATCCCAATTTTCAGCTAAATCTGAAGGGGCGATTTTGCTCATTAATTGTATAACTTCTGCTACTTTAACCATCTATTTACCTCCTTAATTTAAATATATTATATCAAATATTCATATTTAACCAAAATTTCTTTTAGCTTATTTCTTTTCACTAATCTAATAAATAATTTATTTAATAAATTAAATTGTATTTTAAATAAAAAAATCCCTGCTCTAATTAAAGAACAGGGTATTAATATTCTTGGTGGGCCCACCAGGATTCGAACCTGGGACCAACCGGTTATGAGCCGGTTGCTCTGACCAGCTGAGCTATGGGCCCGTTACAAAAAACAATTATAGTATTTGTGACGACAAAAATAATTATATGATAAAAAGACTTTAAGGTCAAGAGTTATTTTGGTTTTTAAAAAGCAAATAAATATGATAATATTGCAATATCTCATAAATGCTTCTGCTTACACTAATATACTATTTAATTTAAATAATCTTTTATTTTTTTACTCCGACTAGGATGTCTAAGTTTTCTTAAAGCTTTAGCTTCTATTTGCCTAATTCTTTCTCTAGTAACCCCAAACTCTTTTCCAACTTCTTCTAAAGTTCTAGGCCTTCCATCTTCTATTCCAAATCTAAGTTCTAATACTCTTTTTTCTCTATCAGTTAGAGTATCTAAAACATCATTTAATTGCTCTTTAAGCAAGATATAAGATGCAGCTGAAGCAGGTGCAGGTGAATCGACATCCTCAATAAAATCACCCAAATGACTGTCTTCTTCTTCTCCAATTGGAGTTTCTAGAGATACCGGATCTTGTGAAATTTTCATAATTTCTCTTACTTTTTCAGCAGAAATATCCATTTCTGCTCCAATTTCTTCATCTTTAGGCTCTCTTCCTTTTTCTTGTAAAAGTTGACGTGAAACTCTGATTAGTTTATTGATAGTTTCTACCATATGGACAGGTACCCTAATAGTTCTAGCCTGATCTGCTATAGAACGAGTAATTGCTTGCCTAATCCACCATGTAGCATAAGTACTAAACTTATATCCTTTTGTATAATCAAATTTATCAACTGCCTTCATTAGTCCCATATTGCCTTCTTGAATTAAATCAAGAAAAAGCATTCCGCGACCAACATATTTTTTAGCAATACTAACTACTAATCTTAAGTTAGCCTGTACTAATTGTTGTTTAGCCCACTCTTCTCCTTGTTCCATTCTTTTAGCAAGTTCTACCTCTTCTTCAGCAGTTAATAGATCTACTTTACCAATTTCTTTTAAATACATTCTAACAGGGTCATCTATACTAGCGCTTTTAGGAATACTTAAATCAAGACCGCTATTTTGATCATCCTCATCATCATCTTCTTCAGAATCTTCTAATTTAGAATTTACAACCTCTATATTCATTTCACTAAAGATTTCATAAATTTTTTCTATATCTTCAGAATCTAAATCAATATCTTCCAAAGCATCCATGATATCTTCATAAGTAAGTTCTCCCTCTTTTTTACCACGACTTACAAGTTTTTTCACTTCACTAATTTTAGCAGGACTTATATTTCTTTTAGCCACTTTAGTCCCTCCTTTCAATATGATAATTTAAGCTATAAAAAGTCAATAAAATTCGATTCAATTTATCTAAACTTAACTCTTTTTTGCGCAATAAAGTACATAATTTCTCTTTGTTATTACAAACACTTTTAGAATTCAAATAAGAAGCTAATTCTAAAATATGATTTTCAGTTAAAGAATTATCCTGTTTAACTAATATCTCTGACCAATAAGATAAAAGCTCTGCTTCTAAGCTATCTTTAATTTTTTCTAATTTTACTGAATTACTAATAATTTTACCTTGAAAAAGATATTCAGCTAATTGAGCTGTTCTACCATTAAAATCTTTAGCAGTTACTTCATTAACTATCTTTTCTCTTAAAGCAGGATTGCTAATAAAATGAGCTAAGATTTCTTCTTCAACTTTTTGATAATATGATAATTGAGAATATAAGTCAAATTTTTTTTGCTTTCTTTTTTTAGTTTTAGCTCTATTAGGCTCTTTAATTTTCTTTTTTTCTAATTCTTTTGCTACTTCTTTGGCTAAAACTTCTGCTTTAAAATTAGTTTTAGCAGCAGCTCTTTCTAAATAAATTTCTCTTTCCAAATCCGCCTCTACTTCAGTTAAAAGTTCTACAATTGAGCGCAGTACTTTTTTTCTGATCCCAGGATCTGAAATATCTTTATTTTGAATTATCATTTCAATTTTAAAATCAATTAAATTTACAGCATTTTCTATATAATTATTAAAGGTAGAAGCACCCTCATTTTTTAATAACTGATCGGGATCACTCCCTTTTTCTAATTGAATTACTTGCACATTAATTCCAGTTTGACTTAAGATATCCAGACCTCTTAGAGTTGCTTTATTCCCAGCTGTATCAGCATCATATGCTATATAAGCATTTTCTGCATATCTTTTAATTAATTCAGCCTGTTCTTTAGTAAAAGCAGTTCCTAAAGAAGCAATTGAATTTTTAAATCCATTTTTATGAGCCTGAATAACATCAGTATAACCTTCCATTATAATACAACTATTTTTTTCTCTAATAGTTTCTTTTGCTAGGTGAAGCCCATATAAATTTTTCTTTTTACTAAAAATTGGAGTTTCAGGTGAATTTAAATATTTGGGACCATAACTTTTTTCAGATTTCAATATTCTACCACCAAAAGCTATTACTTCACCCCTATTATTAAAAATTGGGAAAATAACTCTATTTCTAAATTTATCATAATAAGAATTATTTTTACTTTTACTAATCAAACCTGCTTTTTCAAGTAAATCAAGACTAAAACCCTTTTTTTGCAAAAAATTTATTAAAAGCTGCCATTCATCAGCTGCATAACCAAGTTGGAAATCTTCAATTTCTTTTTTAGAAAAGCCGCGCTTTTTTAAATAATTAAATGCCTTTTTACCCATATTTGTTTCAGTTAAAAGATAATTATAAAATTGAGCGGTTAATTTATTCGCCGAAAAAACCCGCTCTCTTTTTTTATAATGCTTTCTTTGTTGATCATTTAAATTAGGTAACTCCATCCCACTTCTCTCTGCTAACATTTTTATTGTTTCAACAAAAGTTAAATTTTCAATTTCCATTAAAAAATTAATAGAATCACCACCTGCTCCACAACCAAAACAGTGATAAAAATTATTATCTGGATTAACAAAAAAAGAAGGAGTTTTTTCACTATGAAAAGGACATAATCCTTTATACCTATTACCTGTCTTTTTTAATTCTAGGTAATCAGAAATTAAATCTACAATATCAACATTTTCTTTTAATTCATTTATAAATTCATCTGAATATCTAGCCAATTTATCCACCAAACCTTAATTTAGTTAAAAGCTTTAATCTAATTATTTCTATTTTCAAACCAGGGTGTAGGAATAAAATATTTACTTCCTAAATTAATTGCATAGCGATCTGTCATCCCAGCAATATAATCAATTACTGCCTGTTTTTTATTTTCTTCAAATTCCAAGTATTCACTTGGAATATATTCAATATTTTCCATAAAAAATTGATAAAGTAACTTTAATAATCTTTTAGCCTTTCCCTCTTCACTTTTGCCTTCAGAACCAATATAAACATTTTGGAAAAGATATTTTCTTAATTCTTTAGTAGCTGTTTTAATTTTAGGAGATCTTTTGATTTCATTTTGCTTCCAGCTAGAATTAATTAAATCTCTAACCATAACATCAATTCTTTCTGAATGGGTATTGCCTAAAACTGAAATTGAATTTTTAGGCAAATCATTAGTTTCTATAATTCCAGCTCTTAGTGCATCATCTATATCATGATTAATATAAGCTACTCGATCTGCTATTCTTACAATCTGACCTTCTAAAGTAAAAGGTTTTTTAGGACCAGTATGATTTAAAATACCATCTCTAACTTCTAGACTTAAATTTAAGCCTCGACTCCCACTATTTCTTTTTTCTAAAAGATCTACTACCCTCAAGCTCTGAATATTGTGCTTAAATTCCGAACCAGTAATTTCTGTTAAAGCAGTTTCTCCAGCATGACCAAAAGGAGTATGGCCTAAATCATGTCCTAAGGCAATAGCCTCTACTAAATCTTCATTTAAATTAAGGGCTCTAGCCACAGTCCTAGCAATCTGAGAGACCTCCAAAGTATGTGTTAAACGAGTTCTATAGTGATCACCTTCAGGTGCAATAAAAACTTGTGTTTTATGTTTGAGTCTCCGAAAAGCTTTAGAATGAATAATTCGATCTCGGTCATGCTGGAAAATACTGCGAATATCACAATTCTTTTCTCTTTTTATTCTGCCTCTGCTTTCAGAGCTCAAACAGGCTACAGCTGCCAAGTTATCTTTTTCATTTTTTACTTGATCAACTCTAGAAAACATATTAACAGCCCCTAATCTTTAAAATATGATAAAACTTCAATTGCTGTTTCTTCAATATTTTTATCAGTTACATCAATTATTGGACAGCCAATTTTTTTCATTATTGAATCAGCATACTCAAACTCTTCTTCAATTCTTTCTTTAGCAGCATAAGTAGCATCATCACCTAAACCCATTTTTTTTAGTCTTTCAATTCTAATACCATTTAAAAGTTTAGGATCAATTGTCAGCCCAACGACTTTATTATTGTTATTTTCTAAAACTGCAGGATGGACTTCTACTTCGGGAACTAAAGGGACATTGGCAGTTTTATAACCCAAATAAGATAAATGAACAGAAAGTGGTGTTTTAGAAGTTCGAGAAACCCCAACTAATACTATATCAGCTTCAGCAATGCCTTTAGATTCATTTAAATCATCAAATTTAAGAGTAAATTCCATTGCTTCAATTCGGTCAAAATAAGCTTCATCTAATTGATATTTTAAAGCAAATTGCTGTTTTGGCTGCTTGCCAAGTCGCTTAGCCACAATATTTAATGGTTTTTCCATCATATTAATATATTCTAAATTATATTTTTCAGCAGTTTCATTTAAAAAATTTCTCATCTTAGTTTTGACGAAAGTATAGGCAATTATTGCATTCACTTCTTTTGCTTCCATAAGTATTTCTTCAATTTTTTCAATACTTCTTACAAAAGTAAATGTTTTCATTTTTAATTCATAATCTGGGAACTGACCAGCAGTTGATTCCATCAAATTCTTAGCAGTCTTACCAGTACAATCTGAAATAATAAAAACATCTAAATTATTATTAGCCATAATTACCCACCCCTTATTTTTTAATCTAAAGCTATTTCTTCAATATCTATAACTTTTGCTACTAGTGGTGTAATACTTCCTAATAAAGCTAATCTATTATTCTTTATTTTTTGATCATCTACCATAACCATTACATTATCTAAAAATTGATCAATGGCTGGTTTTAATTCTACTAAAAGATAAAGACCTTTTTTATATTTAGCAGAACTAAATAATTCTTTTATTTTAGTTTTTCTAGTTTTTAAATCTTTATATAACTTCTTTTCTTCGTTCTCAACTAATAATCCTGCATCAAACTCTAATTTATTTTCGGCTTTTTCACTTATATTTTTAACTCGAACTAATCCTCTCACTAAATCAACAAATAATTTAGAGTCTTCATTTCTAAACTCCATTAATTTATGAGCTCTTTGATATAAGTCAAATAAATTATGATTATTAACTTTAATAACAGCATTTATTATATCATATCTTATATTTTCTTCAGCTAATAAATTTTCAAGTCTTTGCAAAATAAATTCTTTTAATTTAGCTGCTGTAGAATCAATTTGTTCTAAATTTATTGCTACAATTTTCATTGAAGAATGAATTAACTGTTCTATATTAATTTCTAATTTATTTTCTAAAATAATACGAACTAAACCTGTAGCTTGTCTTCTTAAAGCAAAAGGATCTTGAGAACCACTTGGAATATTATTTAGCAGAAAATGACTACTTAAATTGAATAATTTTTCTGCCATTGCCAAAATAGTTCCACTCTTAGTTTCTGGAAGTTTATCACCAGCAAAACGTGGTAAATAGTGTTCAAAGATAGCAGTAGCGGTTTCTGCTGCTTCACCTGCTAAAAGAGCATATTCCTTACCCATTAAACCTTGTAAATTAGAAAACTCATTTACCATTTCTGTTGCTAAATCATTTTTAGCTAATTTAGCTGCTTTTTTAGCCATTTTTTTAGTCTCTGCTGTGTAAGCTAAAGTATCAGCCAAATTTGCAGTGATTTTTTCTAGTTTTTGTACTTTTTCATATACACTACCTATATCTTTTTGGAATACAATATCTTTTATATTTTCAGTTCTATTTAAAAATCCATATTTTTGATCTTCAGCAAAGAAAAATTGAGCATCATCTAACCTTCCTTTTAAAACCATTTCATTACCTGAGATAACTTCTTTTATAAAATCAGAGCCCCCATCTCGAACTCCAATAAATTCAGATTTTAATTCTCCTTTTTGAGAAACTACTGGAAAATAACGTTGATGTTTTTCCATAGCAGTAATCAAAACTTCTGCTGGCAATTTTAAATAACTAGAATCAAAACTGCCCTTAAAAGCAGTTGGGAATTCAATTAAATCTATTACTTCAGTCAGCAAAGAATCTTTGATCAAAGCTGAAGCACTTAAATCCAGTTTTTCAATTTGCTTTCTTATTTTTTCTTCTCTCTGCTTTTGTTTGACTATCACAGATGCATTTTCTAAAGTAGAAAAATATGCATCGGCTTCTTTTATTTCTAAATGACCTTCACTTAAAAAACGGTGACCAATACTATAATTTGAACTTTTAATTCCTGCAAGCTCAAGTTCTATTTTTTCTGAACCAAATAAAGCCAATAACCATTTAATAGGACGAATAAATTCCATTTTAACACTACCCCAACGCATAGCCTTTGGTAAGGGCACATTCTTGATTAATTGAGTTAAAATTCCAGCTAAAATATTTGCTGTATTTTGACCTTTAGTTATCTTTTCAGCATATAAATATCCATCTTTTTTTGTTAAATCAGAAACTTCTAAACCTTGCCCTTTAGCAAAACCTTCTCCTGCTCTAGTTGGATTACCATCAGCATCAAAAGCAATGTTTACAGCTGGTCCTCTAACTATTTCTTTATTATCTGTTTGTTTTTCAGCCAAAGCTTCAATTGCAAGTACTAATCTACGGGGTGTAGAATAAACATTTATTTCTTCATATTCCAAATTATTATTTTCAAAAATAGTAGCTGCTGTCTGCAAATAATCTTCTCTAAACCTCTGCATGGAAGCAGCTGGCATTTCTTCAGTTCCAACTTCAAAAATCAGATTTTTTGCCATTATTATCACTCCTGCTCTCCTGTATCTAAATAACTAGCTGCACATGCATGAGCTAGTTTTCTAACTCGCTTAATAAATCTAGTTCTTTCTGTAACACTAATTGCTCCTCTTGCATCTAAAAGATTAAAAGTATGAGAACATTTTAAAGTATAATCATAAGCAGCTAAAGCAAGATCTGCAGTTAAAGAACTTTCTGCTTCTGCTTCATAAATATCAAATAGATCAAACAAATGATCAATTTCAGCTATTTCAAAATTATACTTAGACTGTTCTACTTCATTTTGATGGTAAATATCACGATATTTAACTCCATTAGTCCAATTTAAATCATAAACATTTTCAACTTCTTGTAAATACATGGCTATTCTTTCTAACCCATAAGTAATTTCTACTGTTACGGGATCAGCCTTAAAACCTCCAACTTGTTGAAAATAAGTAAATTGAGTTATCTCCATTCCATCAAGCCACACTTCCCAACCAAGACCCCAAGCGCCCAAAGTTGGTGATTCCCAATTATCTTCTACAAAACGAATATCATGTTTTTGAGGATCAACACCTAAGGCTTTTAAACTTTCTAAATATATTTCTTGAATATTTGCTGGAGAAGGTTTCATAATTACTTGATATTGAAAATATCTTTGTAATCGATAAGGGTTATCTCCATAACGGCCATCTGTAGGCCGACGGCAGGGTTGAACATAAGCAGTATTCCAAGCTTCACTTCCTAAAGAACGCAAGAATGTAGAAGGACTCATTGTACCTGCTCCAACCTCAATATCATAAGGCTGCTCAATTACACACCCCTGTTCACTCCAAAATTTGTCTAATGAAAAAATAATTTCTTGGAAATTCATAAACACACTTCCTCTCGTACTCTTTTTATATATTTTTCATTAAAATAAAACCTCATCCTGCAAGGATAAGGCTTAAATTTAATTAATTATTCATTTTCCTGATTGTATATAGAAATGATAAAGATTTAGGTTCTAGTTCAAGGTGATAAACCAAAAACTTTTCTGTTATCTTATTAATCTTCTCTAAAGTTTGATCAGAAAACCGAGCCTTTTTCAATTGGGAAATTTCAGCAAAAATAATTTTATATAAAACTCTCATCTCAGATAGAGAAAAAACAGTTGACTTATAATATTCATTCTGATTAAAACAATTTTTACAAATTGTTCCTCCTTCTTCTACACTAAGAGGAGCTCCTTTTTTTAGATTTACTTTTTTACCACAAACAGTACAATTTTCAATTTCTGGTTTAACTCCTAATAATAAAAGTAATTTAGCCTTAAAAATAACAAAATTAAATAAAAGCTCATTTTTTTTAGCTTGGGCCATCTTTTCTAAGATAATAGCTAGTAGAGAAAAAAGAGCCTGATCAGCTTCAGCCTCTAATCCAGACCTCTCTATATATTCTGAAACTACACTAGCATAAGCCATATAATCTAAATCATCTCTTAATTTAGAGTTCATTGCTATTGATTCAATATGATTTATTTTAGCTAAAGACCTACCTTGATACAAAGTAAAGTTATGGTAACTAAAAGGAAGCACTAAGCCTGAGCGTGTTTTCTTGCCTTTGCGAGCACCTTTAGCTACTGCTTTTAATTTGCCCTTTTCTTTAGTATATAAAGTAATTAAACGGTCAGCTTCACCTAAATCAAATTGTTTTAAGACTAAGGCTTCTGTCTCAAAAGTAGCCAATTAATTCAACTCCTAATTATTCTTCATCATCAGTAACAATTGTAACCCCAGAACTAGCTCCAATCCTATTAGCTCCTGCATCAAGCATTTCTAGAGCCTGCTCGAAATTTTTAATTCCACCTGAAGCTTTAACACCAACTTCTCTACCAACAGTTTTACGCATAATACCTACATCTTCAACTCGAGCACCATAATCACCAAAACCAGTAGAAGTTTTAACAAAATCTGCTCCAGCATCTTTAATGATTTCACAAGCTTTTACAATTTCTTCTTCTTTTAAAAAACAGGTCTCTAAAATTACTTTTACAATAATATCAGAACTAACACCTGATTTTTTAGTTGCATCAACTACTGACTTAATATCAGTTTTAAAAATTTCATAAGCGCCTGATTTAAAAGCTCCAATATTCATTACCATATCAATTTCTTGAGCTCCATTTTTAATTGCATTTCGAGTTTCATAAGATTTCACTTCAGTGGTACTTGCCCCTAAAGGAAAACCTACTACTGTACACACTTTAACCGAGCTATCTTCCAATAACTTAGCTGCTAAAGGGACATAAATAGGATGAATACACACTGATGCAAATTCATGTTCATTTGCTTCCGCACATAGTTTTTTAATATCATCTACCGTTGCAGTTGGATTTAAATTTGTATGATCAATCATTTTGGCCATATCACGAGGTTTAATCGCCATTTTAAAAACACTCCTTATATTCTTATATTTTTGCTTTGTCAATAATTATATTCTACAAAATACAGCATAGTCCTGCATTTATACTAATTTTTCTAATAAAAAACTTGCCAAACTAAAATAAATAAAAAGTCCAGAAATATCAATTAAAGTTGTAATAAAAGGACCAGCTGCTACAGCGGGATCTATTCCAAAATAATCAATTATAAAAGGAATTATTGTTCCTAAAATAACTGCAGTTACCATTGTAGTAAACATAGAAATACCTACAACAAAAGCTATACTTAAATTTTGCTGCCAGAATAAAGTAATTAAAAGCAGAGAAACTGCAATCAGAACCCCCATTACCAGACCAGATTTAAATTCATTTAAAAGATGTTTTAAATAGTCTTCTTTTTCTAATTCATCTGTTGCTAAAGCTCTAACTACTATAGTTAGAGATTGAGTACCTACATTTCCTCCCATATCCATCAAAACAGGAATGAAAATAGCTAAAACTGCTACAGATTCCAGAGCCTGCTCAAATCTATTGATTACTGTCCCAGATAAAAGTCCTCCAATTAAAAGAATAAAAAGCCATGGTACTCTTTTTTTTACACCTTCCATAAAATTACCATGGATATCATAAGTATTAGTCGTACCAGACATTTTATATAAATCTTCAGTTGTTTCTTCTTCTATAATATCAATAATATCATCAACTGTTATGATTCCAACTAATTGTTGATAATTATTGATAACTGGAACTGCTAAAAGGTCATATTTAGCCAAAACCTTTGCTACTTCTTCTTGATCAAGATTAACATTGACTTGAACTACATTTTTATTCATCAATTTCCCTAATTCTTTATTTCTAGAAGCAGCTAAAATTTGCCTTACAGATAAAACACCTAATAATTTTTTGTTTCTAGAAATTACATAAATATAATATATCATTTCTGGTTCAATAATTAAATCTTTAATTTTCGTTAAAACTTCTGCTACAGAGTTATCAGCATAAAAAGCAATAAATTCTGTAGTCATTCTTCCCCCAGCACTTTGATCATCATATTCTAAGAGCTCTTTTAATTCTAAAGCTTTATTAGCTTTCATTAAATTTAATATTTCTTTTATTTTACCTACTTTTAGAACACTTAATAAATCAGCTGCATCATCAGTATACATTGCACTTAATATTTCAGCTAATTTGAAAGTAGATATTTTAGCTGCTATTTCCTTTTTAAAATCATTATCAAAAAAAATAATTATTTCAGCTAAAATTTCATAATTTAATTGGTCTAAACTCTCTAAAACTTTTTCTTTAGGTAAAGATTCCAAGAACTCTGCTACATCAGCTGGATAATTGTCATAATAAAAATTATAAAAACTGCTATATTTAGCAGGAGCTATTTCAGCTAATTTTTTATTCATTTAAATCACCTCTTATTTATAACCCATTCTTTTGAGGAGATTGTCTTTTTCTCTCCAATCTTTTAATACTTTAACCCAGAGATCTAAATAGACTTTGGTCTGCATTAAACCTTCAATTTCTTTTCTAGCTTGACTACCTATTTTTTTAAGCATTCTACCATTTTTACCAATAATTATACCTTTATGAGATTTTTTTTCGACATAAATATTAGCTCTAATATAATAATCATCATTATCTCTTTCTTTTACTTCTTCAACTAAAACAGCAACTCCATAAGGAACTTCTTCTCTAGTTAAATAAAATATTTTTTCTCTAATCATTTCTGCAAAAACAAATCTTTCAATTTGATCAGTTATCATATCATCTGGATAATATTGTGGACCTTCTGGTAGTCTATTAAATATTTCAGTTAATAAAGTATCTGTATTTTTATTATTTAAAGCTGAAATTGGAATTACCTCTTGTCCAACTTTTTGACTATATTCTTTTTGCCTTTTGATCAAATCTTTATTCGACATTTTATCTATTTTATTCATAACATAGATTATATCTTGTTTAGAACTTTTAAGTTGCTTATAAATCATCTCATCATTTTTACCCCAATAAGTGCTCCCATCTAAAATAAAAATAATTATATCGATCCCGTCTAAACTATTATAAGCTTCTCCCTGCATATATTTGTCAAGCTCATTTCTAGCTTCATGAATACCAGGAGTATCAATAAATATTATTTGCCCTTCAGCTTCAGTATAAATAGCCTTAATACTATTTCTAGTAGTTTGTGGTCTTGGAGAAATAATATTTATTTTTTCACCAATTAAAGTATTAACTAAAGTTGATTTACCAACATTTGGTCTACCAATAACTGTAACAAATCCTGATTTATAATTCATTGTTTTTCTCCATCGCTTGCTCACTAAAAGCTCCAGGTAAAAGCTCTTTACTTGTCATAGTAAGCTCTTTACCTTTTTTTGTCATCATTATAACTTCAATATCTCCAGCTGCAAATTCTTTAATAACCTGCCTACAAGCCCCACAAGGAGTTACTGGTTCTTCAGTTGAACTAACAATTAATAAAGCTTCTATTTTTCTTTTACCTTGAGATACAGCACTAAAAATCGCTGATCTTTCAGCACAATTTGTTAGACCAAAAGAAGCGTTCTCAATATTAACACCTGTATAAATAGAACCATCTGCTGTCAAAACTGCTGCTCCTAAAGGAAAGTCTGAATAAGGAACATAAGCATTTTTTTGGACTGCTAAAGCTTTTTTAAACATTTTATTTTTAATCTCTTCTTTCATTATTAACACCTCAAGTTAATTTTTCTATTTTTTATTAATAACTAACTTTAGTCTTTTTAGCTACAATTTGAATCCAAGTTTGCCCTGGATTAATACCTAATTTTTGATTTTTAGAATTTAAATAAACTATCTTATTATTTCTTTTTTCCCAACTACCATTAATTACAATTCCATCTCTAAAAAGCTTGATTTCACCGCCTGAACTAAGATCAATATCTTGTCTACCTTGATCATCTTTAGTAGATGTATTTACATATTGAACTATAATATTTTTAGCTGTTAATTGTTTTCCATTTTCACTTAAATGTGGATTATTATCACTTTTAATAAATCTTAAATAATTATTTTTTAAGCTTTGATACTTGTATAGAACATCATAAGCTCCCCAATAATCTATTTTAATATTTTGAGCCTCTTTAAAATCATTAATTATCGAAGCGGTTATAAAATTAAATTGTTTAGGATATTCTTTCTCAGTCAAATTAGCTATATATTCTGCCAAAGGTTTTTGACCAGAATATAAATTATGGGGTGCTTTTCTTTTACTACTCCGCCAAAAATATTTACTCTTATATAATTGATCCAAATTAAGAAGCTTAGAATCAGCTAAAAGTTGAAAACCATCTGGGCTAGCTCCAGCATGAAGAAATAAGGCATCATATGAACGAGCAATTTCTATTAAAGCTGGCCTGGCACTTCTAATTGGACCTATTTTAACAGGTATTTCAGGCCAATAAATGGCCAAAAATCTTGTTATTCCCCCTTCTAACATGAACTCATAGACTACAGCTGCCTCATCTAAACCAGTTTGAGGTCTAGCAGCTGGCGAGTTTTCAATAGCAACTGCTACTGCTCGATTATAATATTCTTCTTTAGTTGGTAAACCTGTAAAAGGTGAACTGGCCTCATAATTATTTTCAAAAATTTGATTCTCAGTTGAACTTTCAATCTCATATTTTTCTTCTAAACTTGCTATTTCTTCTTTTCTTTCTTGAGAGCTTAAATCAGTTTGAGTCTGGATTTGTTCTTCAGGCTTAGGCTTTTGACTTTTTTCTTTAAAACCACAACCAGTCAAAAAAACTAAAGTTATACTTAATAAGACCATTAAAATAAATAATTTTGATTTCATCTTCTCACCTCTAAATATTATTCAACGTTTTTAAGATCTAACTTGTTTTCATGAATTAATTTTATTTTACGAATTCGATTATCAATGATACTTTCAATAACAAAAGTTATTTTGTCTAATTCTAACTTTTCTCCTTGGACAGGTAAACGGTTTAAATAATATAAAATCAAACCACTTACAGTTTCATAGTCATCACTTTCAACTAAAGAAGTTGGTAAATATTTATTTAACTCATCAATATTTACTCTTCCATCAATCAATAATTTATTATCATCAATAACCTCAATATAGCTTTTTTCTAAATCAAATTCATCTTGAATATCACCAACAATTTCTTCTAATAAATCTTCAATTGTAATTAAACCAGAAGTTCCACCATATTCATCAACTACAATTGCCATATGTTCTTTTCTTTCTTTCATTTCAGATAATAACTGGTTAATTGGTTTACCTTCAGGGATAAAATAAATTGGTTTTACAAATTCTTCAATTGTTACAACTTTTTCTTCTGCAAGTAAAAGTTCAAGCAAGTCTTTAATATAAATCAAACCAATTATGTTATCAATAGATTCTTCAAAAACAGGAATTCGAGAATGTCCTTTTTCTACCCCTAACTTAATAAGTTCAGTTAATGAAGCATTTTTTTCAATACAAATAATATCAATTCGAGGAATCATTATTTCTTTAACAAGAGTATCATCAAATTCAAAAACACTTTGAATCATTTCCTGCTCAGTTTCTTTAATAACACCCTCACGTTGACTAACATTAACAAAACGTCTAATTTCTTCTTCACTTAAAAAAGCAGAAGAAATTAAGCTTTTATCTTTAACAAAAAGATTTACTACTTTGGTAAAAAGATAAATAAAAGGAGATAAAATTATCTCTAAATAATATAAAGGAACTGCTGCTAATTTAGCGTAAGCAATTGATTTGTTATTCCCTAATGATTTAGGTGTTATTTCTCCAAAAATTAAAATTAAAATAGTTACAACACCTGTTGCAATTCCAACTCCTTTACTTCCAAATAATTGAATTGACAAAGCTGTTGCTATGGAGGAAGCTGCAATATTAACTAAGTTATTACCAATTAAAATAGTAGTCAATAACCTAGTTTGATCTTGAAGAAGTTTATCAACTTTAACTGCATGTTCATCTCCTCTTTGGACTTTTTCTTTTATTTTTATCCGATTCACAGCCATAAAAGCAGTTTCTGAGCCCGAAAAAAAGGCAGATAAAACTATTAAAATAACCAAAAACAATAATTCTATATACATTATTAATTCCTCCACAGTCAACTATGTTATCAAATTCTAAAAAAATAAAAAACTATAAGTGTCGAAATAATCCCAATTAAAGCTCCTAATATAATTTCCTTAAATGAATGGGTATCTGCTTCTAAACGACTTTGGATTGTTAATAAAGCAAGTAATAAAGTTAAAGAAAGAACAATTAAATTATTAGTTAAAAACCAGATAATTAAAACTGAAGAAGCTGAAATAGCTGCATGACCACTTGCTACTCCACCTTTAAGTGGGGTTCCACTAATAAATATTGACTTGATTGCTATTATTAAAATAAAAATTAAAGTTAAATTGATAAAAATCAAATGCAAAGGCTCATGCCTAATATTAAAAATTAAATTTAAGGATAATTCTTGTGCCCTTTTAAAAAAAACTAAATAAGCAATAAAAACAGAATTAAAAGCTGCAACTACAACTGCAGCTGCACTAATATTTTTAGCAATTCTTGCTTTAAAACTATAATCTTGAGTTAAAATATCAATAATCACTTCTACTGCCGTATTTATTAGCTCAGCAAAAATAACAAAAGCAATTGAAATTATAACTAAAGCCAACTCTAATCTAGTTAAATCAAAAAAAAGACTAAAAAAAAGTACAAAAGTTGCAGCTAATAAATGAAACTGCATATTTCTTTGGGTTCTAATCGCATGGATAAAACCAGCAATTGCATAATTAAAGCTTTCTATTGTTTTTAAAATCCACATTTTAATTCCTAATTTCTGCTAATACCTAATTGAGTTAAAACACGCTCTTCTTTTTGTCTCATTTCATTTTTTTCTTCTTGACCATGGTGATCATAACCAAATAAATGCAGCATACCATGGACTGTTAAATAAGCTAACTCTCTTTTCAAGCTGTGTTTGTATTCTTGAGCCTGTTCAGAAGCTATTTGAGCAGAAATAATTATATCTCCTAGCACTTCAGCATCCATTGGAAAAGAAAGTACATCTGTCACTGAATCTTTATCTCTATAATCATTATTTAATTCTTTAATTTTTGCTTTAGTTACAAAAGCTATACTTACTTCACCACCACTATAACCTTCAATCTCAGCTGCAGTTACAACTACTTTTTCTAATAATTTTAAAATTTCTTGGTCAATTTCAACTGCTGTTTGACTATTATTAAAGTCTACATTAATCATTATTAATTACCACCTTTCATCTCTTGTAATAGTTTTTCTGGATATTCAACTCGCTGGTGATAAATACCAGTTAAAACTTTAACAAAACTTTTAACAATTGTATCTAAATCACTTAAAGTTAAGTTTGATTGATCAAGCTGATTTTCTATTAATTTGTCTTTAACAAGCCCTCTGACAAAACCTTCAATCCGATCATGATTATTTTTATTAAACCTTTTCGATCTAACAGCTGCTTCTGTAATATCAGCTAACATTATAATAGCTGCCTCTCTGCTTTGGGGCTTAGGTCCATCATAACGAAAATCTTTTTTTTCAATATCATCATGTTTATTTGTCTGCAATGCCTGCTGATAAAAATAAGAAATTAAATTTGTTCCATGATGTTGTTTTATAATATCTATAATCTTAGCTGGCAAACCATTTTTTTCAGCCAATTCCACCCCATCTTTAACATGTGATTTAATTATTAAAGCACTTAAGTTAGGTGAAGTTTTATCATGCGGATTCTCCCCTCCAAATTGATTATCAGAAAAAAAGTATGGTCTCTTTAATTTTCCAATATCATGATAATAAGCTGCGGCTCTAGCTAATAAAGAATTTGCTCCAACATCTTCAGCAGCTGTTTCTGCCAAATTACCAACAATTACACTATGATGATAAGTCCCTGGAGCTTCAACTAACATTCTTTTCAAAATTGGCTGACTTGGATTAGAAAGTTCTAATAATTTAACAGAACTTGTTAAATCAAATAAATCTTCAAGATAAGGTAGTAAACCATTAGCCAAAATTCCAACTAAAAGTCCATTCACGATTCCTGCTCCAATTGACCAGATTAAATAAGTTAAATTTTGATTTTGCTGTAAAAGAGAAAGTCCCCCAATTAAAAACGCCAAAATAAAACTAATATTTAAACCTGCTCGAATAATATCACCGCGTTCTTTAACTTTTGTAACGCTAAAGATACCAATTAAACCAGCTAAAAATGATGTTAAAACAATATTAAAATTCATATCATAAACAGGTGCAATTAATAAGCTAATAAATAAAGTACTAATTACAGCTGTTTCACTACCAATCAAAACTGTTAGCAAAATTGAAGCCATAGCTGTTGGAACGAGATAATCAACAAAGGGATTTTGAAATAAAATTAAAATTTTAGATAAAATAACGACAATTAAAATTAAAAGTTCAATTAAAATTAGTTTACTATTATCAGTCCAAATTTTTCTTTGATACTTATAAAAATAAAAACCTAAAACTGAAAATAAAATGAAACTAATTAAAACTCGACCAGCAATATTATAATAATTAATACCACTTTTTTTCATTCCTATTTTTTCCAAAACTTTTATATCTACCTCAGTAACAACATCACCCTTACGCACAATTATTTCTCCTTGGCGCACTGTTTTTTTTACTGGCTCAACTTCTGAAACAGCTTTTTCTCTCCTCTTAGCAGTAGCTTCTTGATTTAAAAACATATTAGCAGAAATTACTGATTCAACTAAATCAGCTAAGAATAACCTCTTATTTCTAGCTAAATCCATTTCCATCACCTGTTGTCTTAAATCAACTCGGACTGCTACTAAATCTGAAGGTAATATTCTATTATCTAATTTTTGTTCTAAAATATTAATTGCTTTATTTTTTAGATCCTTTAACTCAGATTTAGATAAAACAATTAATGATACTAAATTCTCATCTTTTATTTCAAAATCAAGATCTTTTTTAATTAAATTAATAATTTCATTTTTTTCAGATTCACTAAAATTAATTTTTTCAAATGCTGGGATTTCTTTTTCAGAATCAGTTTCTTTTTTTTCTTGATTAGAATCAGTTTCAACTTGACTAATTTGATTTAAATAAAAAGACTCTCTTTTCTGGTTTATACTTTCGAAAAAATTATTAATTTTATTAAAAACTTCCTCTTTAACAGTACTATCTTCTTCATAAACTCTTGGTGCTGTTTCTGCAGCTTCTCTTTGCAATTCAGAAGTTTTTTCTTCATTAACAAAAGTTATGGTTCTAGGTGCTGTTATATCATTTTGACTGACTTGTCCAGCTCTTAAATCAACTTGATTTGGAATTAAGTCTAAACTTAGACTTAAAGAAATTAAAACAAAGAAAAATAAAGCCCAAATTATTTTATAAGTATTATTCGAAAAATCTAGATATTTTTTTCTCCAACCTCTAATTTTAAGCCTTAATTTTTTCATGATTTTCATTTTTAGCTCCCACTTTCATAACTCTCATATGCCTTAATGATTTCTTTAACTAAATCATGTCTTACTACATCCTGACGGCTTAAATAAACAAAGTCTATACCTTTAATATCTTTTAAAATATTTTGTACTGTAGCTAAACCAGAATTTTTTTTAGTTGGTAAATCAATTTGAGTGATATCTCCAGTAATTACTGCTTTTGATTTAAATCCTATTCTAGTTAAAAACATTTTCATTTGCTCTAAAGTAGTATTTTGAGCTTCATCCAAAATTACAAAAGAATCATCAAGTGTTCTCCCTCTCATATAAGCTAAAGGGGCCACTTCTATAATATCTTTTTCTTGGTATAATTTAGATTTTTCTGGACCTAAAATATCATAAATTGCATCATATAAGGGTCTTAAATAGGGGTCTACTTTTTCCTGCATATCTCCTGGCAAAAAGCCTAAATTTTCTCCTGCTTCAATCGCAGGTCTAGTTAATACTATTCGATTGACTTCATTATTTAAAAGGCTTTTAACAGCCATAACCATTGCTAAATAAGTTTTACCTGTACCTGCAGGTCCTATACTAAAAACAATATCTCGATGTTTTATTGATTCTAAATATATTTTTTGGCCCATAGTTTTAGCTTTTATTTTACGGCCTTTATAATTTTCTAAAATAACTTCTTTATAAATTTTATTCAAATCTACAGCTGGATTTCTTTTCAATAGTTCAACTGCATATTTTATTTGTTTAGGAGAAAATTCTTCTTTTTTAGTTGTTAAAGAAATTAATTTTTTTATAATTTTTTTGACTTTAATTATCTTATTTTCATTAGTTTTTATTTTTATTTTATTTCCTCGACCACTAATCTCTACAGCTAAAACTTCTGCGATTATTTTTAAATTCCGATCATTATGGCCAAATAAATTTTGAGCAATTTGATAATCATTAATTTCAATTTCTATTTCTTTTTGACTCAAATTATAACTCCTCCTTAGTTCTTTTACTTATTTATTATATCATATTTATTCTTTTAAACAAATTTAGCCAAAAAACTGCAGCCTTAAAAGGCCACAGTTTTCGCTAAAATATTAATCCTTTTGCAGAGATTTAGGTTTAGATAAAATTTCATTATAAATTACCGCTTTTTCGGCTTCACTATAATCACTAAATAGTCCTGCCAAAGAATCAACTTTTTTTCTTTTATTTTTTTTCTTTTTCTCTTTATTTTTTTCAATATTCTTCTTAATCTTTGCATTAGGCTGCATTTTTTGTTTTTGTTTTAAAACTTGCTCTTTCTTTTCTACAGTTGATGGATTTTCAACTTTTTTATCTTTAGTTTCTAATGTTTGACGATAATTATCTAAATAATCAATAGTCTCAGCTTTGCTTTGACTATCTGATTTATCTGCATCAGCTTTTTCAATTGTTAAATTAAATGCTTTTGCAAAAAAGCCAAATATCTTTTTTAGAAAAAGAAAGATTTTAAACAAAATAGTAAAAAAGATTATTAATATTGGCAGTACAAAAATTAAATCTCCCATCCTTCACCTCCAGCACTTAAAGCAGTCTAAAGATTAATTTTCATTCTGATTTTCTTCTTTTGATATTTCAGAAATACTACTTCTCATTTTAGTATCAGACTCTACATTTTTCAAATTCATATAATCCATAACTCCAAGCTTACCATTTTTTAGAGCTTCTGACATTGCAAGTGGTACTTCAGCTTCAGCTTCTACAACTTTAGCTCTCATTTCTTGAACTCTTGCTTTCATTTCTTGCTCTTCAGCAACAGCCATAGCTCTTCTTTCTTCAGCTTTAGCTTGTGCAATCTCTTTATCTGCTTCTGCCTGATCAGTTTGTAATTGAGCACCAATATTTTTACCAACATCAACATCTGCTATATCAATAGATAGAATTTCAAATGCTGTTCCCGAATCTAAGCCCTTGTCTAAAACTGTTTTAGAAATAGAATCAGGATTTTCTAATACTTTTTTATGTGATTTTGCAGAACCTACTGTTGTAACAATTCCTTCACCAACTCTTGCTAGTACAGTTTCTTCTCCTGCTCCACCAACAAGACGTTCTATATTAGCTCTTACAGTTACTCTAGCAGTTGCCATCACCTGAATACCATCCCTCGCTACAGCTGTAACTACTGGAGTCTGTATAACCTTAGGGTTAACACTCATTTTAACTGCTTCAAGTACATCTCTACCTGCTAAATCGATAGCAGCAGCTCTTTCAAAAGTTAAATCAATCTCTGCTCTTTGAGCAGCAATTAAAGCATCAACTACTCGATCAACATTACCCCCAGCTAAATAGTGGGCCTCTAATTGATCACTACTTAAACCCTTACCTGCTTTATGTGATTTAATCATTGGAGCAACAATTGAAGATGGTACTACCCTTCTTAAACGCATTCCAATTAAATTAAAAAATCCAACTTTTACTCCTGCAGCAGTTGCAGATATCCATAATCCAAGTGGGATAAAGTAAAAAAATAAAATAAAAAATAATATTAAAGCTACCAAAATTAATACTGAAAAAATTTCCATTATTTATTCCTCCTCTATAATTTTTCGAACAACAACTTTAGAACCAGAAACTGAAATAACTTCTACATCTGTTCCCTTCTCAATAAAACTTCCGTCACTTATAGCATCAATTCTTTTATTATCTATTTTAATAGTACCAGCTGGACGAAGTTTAGACAAGGTTTTTGCTCTTTTATTTAAATAATCTTTTTTAGAACTTGAAGAATAAAAATCTTTAGAATTATTTTCTAAAGAAATTCTTTTCCAAAAACGACTAGTGCCAATTTTTTTAAACATTAAAACTGCTAAAAGTAAAGTACTTATAATTACAGCCAATAAAACATTAATTGCAATTGTGGTATTTGGAAATATAAAAAATAAACTAATAAAAATTGAAATAATACCACTAATCCCAGCAATTCCAAAACCAGGAATAATAAAAATTTCAGCTAAAATAAGAATAATCCCTATAATAAACAAAATAATTATTCCATTCCCAATTGAACCAATAAATAAATGGCTACTAAAAAAGATTAACAAAGAGATAATACCAATAGTTCCTCCTAGAGCAAAACCTGGAGTAAGTGCTTCAAAAATCAAAGCTGAAAAAGCAATAATCAAGATTAAGGAGCTAGCATAAGGATTACTAATTATGCCCATAATTTTCTCTAAGTTAGTTTTTTCAACTTTTGTTATTTCATTTAAATTAAAACTTTTCACTTGAGCTATTTCTGCTAAAGATGAAAGTCTATAATCTGCAATGCCAGTTGTTATTGCTTCTTTAGCTGTTAATGTCAAAAGTTTATCTACTCCAATAATCCCTTCAATTTCCAGAGAGGAATCAACCATAGCTTCTGCAATTTCAGGATTTTTATTTCGATGTTCAGCAGTGACAGCAAATTCTTTTCTTAAGGCTGAAATATATTTTTCTTCTTTAGGTCTTGTTTCAGCTGCTCCAATACTTGCAGATGGAGAAATATATAATTCATCACCAGCTAAAGCAATTAAAGCTGCAGCTGACCATGCTCTTCCTTTAACAAAAGTTATAACTTCAATTTCAGCAGCAAAAATGCTATCTCTTATTTTTAAAGCAGGATCAACAAAACCACCCAACGAGTTAATTTCTATAATAAAAAGATCTACTCCATCTTTTTCAGCTTGCTCTAAATTATCTTCAATAAATTTATACTGAGCATTATTAATTTCTCCTTCTAAATTAAGATGCCTAACTTCTGCTTGAACTGAATCTGGTTTAGGAATTAAAACAAATAATAAAAGTATTAAAAAAACAAAAAATTTATTTCTCAAATTTAACCCTCCTTCTAAGAGAGAAAAAAAGAGGGGTACCCCTCTTTATTAAACCAATATTTTAATTACTTAATTTGTTCTTTACTTTAGAACTAACAAGTGAGCCATCAGCTTTACCCTTAATTTGGGGCATTAATTTTCCCATTACTTGACCCATATCTGACATATTTTCAGCACCAGTTTCTGCAATAACCTGTTCAACTAATTTATTTACCTCTGTTTCTGACATTTGTTCTGGTAAATAGTCTTGTAAAATTTCAATTTCTTGATTCAATTTATTCATTACATCTTCTTTACCAGCCTTTTCAAAATCAGATAATGAATCTTTAATTTGTTTTACTTGTTTAGCAATTACTTGGATAACACCTTGATCATCTAAATCATTTCCAGTTTCAATTTCTTTGTTTTTAATTTCAGCTCTAGTCATTCTAATTACTGAAAGCCTAGCTTTATTTTTCTTTTTCATAGCTTTTTTCATATCTTCCATTAATTTCTTTTTTAGTTCACTCATCTTGACAACTCCAATCTTAATTCAATTTAAATTAAATTTTTATTTTAACCAGGTGGCCACTGAAGTTCTCTTCCACCCAAAAGATGAAAGTGAATATGATTTACAGTTTGTCCTCCATCTTGACCACAATTGCTGACTACTCTATAACCAGATTGATCAATATCATATTTTGCTGCCATTTTTTGAGCAACTTGATAGATCTGACCAACTAAATTATTATCTCTTTTGTTAAGCTGATTTAAATTAGCAATATGTTTTTTAGGAACAATTAATAAATGCACTGGTGCTTGAGGACTAATATCTTTAAAAACTACTAGTTCTTCGTCTTGATAAATAAATTCTGTCTCCATTTTGCCTGCTATAATTTTGCAAAATAAGCAATCTTCCAAATTAATCCCTCCCTTAACAATTAATCTAAAAAATATAATGAAATATTATCTTTACTTATTAATTATATTCTCTTAAAAGAATAAAATTCCTGCTAATTTATAATTTTTCCACTTAAATGATAGGGATCTATAGATTCTTCCAGTTTAACTTTGACTAAGCTATTTTTTAAAGCATCTGAACCTGAAATTAAGACTTTTAGGTAATTATCAGTATAACCAGTCAAAAGATTTGTTTTATGATCTCTAACTTCCTCAATTAGCACTTTTTTAGTTTTACCAATAAATTCTTTTTGATAGTTTAACATTAAAGCTTCATTTGCTAAACGTAATTTTTTACTATATTCTTTAACTATATTACCATTAAGCTGTTCCATCTTAGCTGCTGGTGTTCCTTCTCTTGCTGAATAAGGAAAGACGTGCACTTTAGCAAAAGAAATTTCTTTAACAACTTTTAGAGTTTCAGCAAAAGTTTTTTCTGTTTCACCAGGAAAACCAACTATGACATCAGTTGTAATTGCTAAGTCAGGTATTTTTTTCCTTAATTTAGCTACAGTTTTTTTGAATTCTTCTACAGTATAAGGTCTATTCATTGCCTTTAAAATTTGATTGCTTCCACTTTGTAAAGGTAAATGAAGATGAGGACAAAAAATATCTGATTCTGAAATTAAATTAATTATTCCTTGATCAATTTCTGTACCCTCAATTGAACTTAAGCGAACTCTTTTTAAAGACTTAATTTCTGTTAAACTTTCCATTAATTGAGCTAAAGCTTTTTTATTTCCTTTATCACTTCCATAGGCACCTAAATGGGTCCCAGTTAAAACAATTTCTTTAACTCCTTGCTTAGATAACCTTTTTACTTCTTCAGTTATAGATTCCTTTTTTCGACTTCTAACAGGACCCCGAGCATAAGGAATAATGCAATAACTACAAAATTGATTACAACCATCTTCAATCTTGACATTAGCTCTAGTTGTATTAGATAAGCTTTTTAATTTTAAATCTTCATATTCCTTTAATTGCTGATATTCTTTTAGTTCACTATTAATATTTTTTCCAGCCAACATTTCTTCAGCCTTAGCTAAAATTTCAGCTTTATTATTACTCCCCATTACAAAATCAATTTCTTCTATATTTCTTACTTCATCTGGAAAAGCTTGAGTATAACAACCAACAATAGCAACTAAACTATTACTATATTTTCTTTTAGCTCTTCTAGCAATTTGTCTTGTTTTACGAGCTGCTTCATTTGTAACTGTACAACTATTAACTATATAGACATCTGCTTTTTCTGAAAAATCAACAATTTGATAACCATTTTCTAAAAAAATATCAATTACAGCTTCAGTTTCATATTGATTTACTTTACAACCTAAAGTATAAAAAGCTGCCTTTTTAATCATTTTCATCACCAAGTTCACCTTTCTCAGACAAAATTGCTGTTAAAGCAACAATTCCTGCAGTCTCTGTTCTTAAAATTCTAGGACCCAGAGTAATAATTTCAGCTTCTAATTTTTGCTCAAATCTATTGACTTCAGCTTCAGAAAAACCACCTTCTGGTCCAATAATTAATAAAATTTTAGCTTCAGCAGCAATTTCATTTTCCTTAAAAAAACTTTTTATTGTTGTTTTCTTTTCATCTTCCCATAAAACTAAAACATAATCAAATTTTTCTTTAAAAGACTTTATATTATTACTATTACAAAAGTTCTTAATTTTAGGGATAACTGCTCTACCTGACTGTTTAGCTGCTGCTTCGGCAACTCTCTGCCAACGGCTACGTTTTTTAGCTTTCTTTTTCTGATTATATTTAACAATAGTCCTTTTACTTTCTAAAGGAATTAAACCAGAAAAACCGATTTCTGTTGCTTTTTCGACTATTAAATCCATTTTGCTTTTTTTGGGAAGTCCTTGTGCTAACCAAACTTTGATTTTGGGCTCAACTTTCGATTTTTCTTTAGTTAAAATCTTAAGTTCAGCTGACTCTGTTTGATAAGTAATTATTTCTGCTTCCAGATCAAAACCATTTCCATCAGAAAGAATAACCCTGTCACCTAAATCTAGGCGCAGGGAATTTTTTAAATGGTTATAGTCATTTCCAGAAATAAATACTTTTTTACCAATTTCAGTACTCTGATCTATAAAAAATCTATGCATTTTTTTCACTCCATATTAGAGTTTTAGTTTAATTGAACAAAAAATATTAACTTATTTAAATATTAATTGCATCTTTTATTTTTTTTAAAAAACTTTTATGCTCTGGATTAATTTCTTCTCCACTAATTTCAGCAAATTCTTCTAGCAATTCTTTTTGCTTTTTATTTAGATCTTTAGGAATCATTACCTTAGCTTTAATATATTGATCTCCTCGACCATAACCATTGACATGAGAAATACCTTTATTCTTTAATCTAAAAGTTGTACCTGGTTGAGTTCCTTCTGGGATATCAAATTGTACTTTGCCTTCTAAAGTTGGTACTTTAATTTTGTCACCAAGAGTAGCTTGAACAAAATTGATTGGAACCTCACAGTAAAGATCATCACCTTTACGATCAAAAATCTTATGATCTTGAACATCAATAACTATATATAAATCACCAGCTGGGCCACCTTTTTCTCCAGCTTGTCCTTCACCAGACATTCTAAGTCTAGTTCCAGTATCAACACCTGCTGGGATATTAACAGTTAATTTTCTCTGCTTTCTAACTTTTCCAGCTCCATTACACTTATGACAAGCTTCCTCTACAATTTTACCGTCTCCACCACATTGGGGACAAACTCTACTTTGGGTAAACTGGCCAAAAGGAGTTTGCTGACTAGTCCGGACTTGACCTTGACCATTACACTCTGGACAAGTTTTAACATCAGTTCCAGGTTCTGCTCCACTACCATCACATTGATCACATTTTTCTTCACGTGGAATCTTAATTTCTTTTTTACCACCAAAAGCGGCTTCTTCGAATGATATTTTTAGCCTATATTGAAGGTCAGCTCCTCTGCGAGGACCATTTCTTCTGCCTCCACTACGACCACCAAAACCGAACATATTAAATAAATCATCAAGACCACCAAAACCGCCTTGAGCAAAATCATCAAAGTTGAAGTCTTGATCATTTATACCTGAATGTCCATATTGATCATAACGTGCCCTTTTATCTGGATCACTTAAAATTTCATAGGCTTCAGAAATTTCTTTAAATTTATCTGAAGTATCTTTATCTTGGTTCATATCAGGATGATATTTTTTAGCAAGCTTACGATAAGCCCGCTTAATTTCTTTTTGATCGGCATCCCGATCAACACCTAGCAATTCATAATAATCATGTTTAGCCATCTTAAAATCACCTCTCTAAAAAGAAAGAGAAAGCAGTTTAGGGAGAGTTTAACTCTCCCTAAACTGATCTATTCTTTTCTAATTTATTAATTCTATATTTATTTTATTTCTCTTCGTCATCTACTTCTTCAAAGTCTACATCAACTGTATTTTCATCTGCTTGAGCTGCTTCTGGTCCAGCTTGAGCTCCAGCCTGTCCTGCTTGAGCATCTGCTTGAGCAGCTTCAGCTTGAGCATATAATTGAGAACTTAATTCTGTTAGCTCTTCAGTTAAAGCCTCCATCTTTTCTTTTATAACTTCCATTTCAGCATCTTCATCTTCTAAAATTTCTTTTAATTCTTCTTTAGCCGCTTCTACTTTATCTTTAACAGCTTCATCAACTTTATCTCCTGCTTCATCTAAAGTCTTTTCTGTTTGATGAACTAAAGCATCAGCTTCATTTCGAGTTTCAATTTTTTCTACTCTTTTCTTATCTTCTTCAGCATGTTCTTCAGCATCTTTTACCATTTCATCTATTTCTTCATCAGATAAACCACTTGTAGATTTAATAGTAATCTTTTGCTCATTTCCTGTACCTTTATCTTTAGCAGCTACATGAACAATACCATTTTTATCAATATCAAATTCTACTTCAATTTGAGGAACTCCACGTGGTGCAGGTGGAATATCAGTTAATTGGAAACGGCCTAAAGTCTTATTATCTTTAGCCATTTTTCTCTCACCCTGCAATACATGAATATCTACACTTGACTGATTATCAGTTGCAGTTGAGAAAACCTTACTCTTTGAAGTAGGAATTGTAGTATTTCTATCAATTAACTTAGTGAATACTCCTCCTAATGTTTCAATACCTAGAGATAATGGAGTAACATCTAATAAAACTACATCATCAACATCACCAGCTAAAATACCACCCTGAATTGCAGCACCAACAGCTACAACCTCATCAGGATTAATTCCCTTATGAGCATCTTTACCAATTAAGTCTTTTACGGCTTCTTGCACAGCTGGAATTCTAGTTGATCCACCAACTAAAATAACCTCATCAATATCTGATTTACTCATATCAGCATCTTTTAAAGCTTTACGAGCTGGTTTCATTGATTCTTCAATTAAATCAGTAATTAAGCTTTCAAATTTAGCTCTAGTTAAATCAATATCTAAGTGTTCAGGCCCTGCATCAGTTTGAGTAATGAAGGGAAGGTTGATATTTGTTTGTTTAACACTTGAAAGTTCAATTTTAGCTTTTTCAGCAGCATCTTTTAAACGCTGAAGTGCCATCTTATCTTTCTTTAAATCAATTCCAGTTCTATTTTCAAATTCTTCTGCTAAATAATCAATAATTCTTTGATCAAAATCATCTCCACCTAAGTGGTTATTACCATTTGTTGCTATAACTTCAAATACTCCATCTCCAATATCGAGAATAGAAACATCAAAAGTACCGCCACCAAGGTCATAAACTAAAATAGTTTCTTCACCTTTATCATCAAGTCCATAAGCTAAAGAAGCTGCTGTTGGCTCATTAATAATTCTTTCTACTTTTAGGCCAGCAATTTTTCCAGCATCTTTTGTTGCCTGACGCTGAGCATCACTAAAGTAAGCTGGTACAGTAATAACAGCTTCTTCTACATCTTCACCTAAATATTCTTCAGCATCTCTTTTTAATTTCTGTAAAATCATAGCAGAAATTTGCTGTGGATTATATTCTTCCTCATTTAAAGTTACACTATAATCTGTACCCATATGTCTTTTAATTGAAGCAATAGTTTGGTCAGGATTAGTTACTGACTGACGTTTTGCATGTTCCCCTACAATTCTTTCTCCTTTTTTAGAATATGCTACTACTGAAGGAGTTGTTCTTGCTCCTTCTTTATTTGGAATAACAGTTGGTTCTCCACCTTCCATTACTGCAACACAAGAATTAGTTGTACCTAAATCAATACCAATTACTTTACCCATTTTCTATTCCTCCTTATAAAATTGTTGTACAATTTTTATAAACTTAATTTATTTAAAAATGTATTTTAAAAACTTAAAAACTTATTATTTAAATTACCCTGCTACTCTAACCATTGCTGGTCTAATAACTCTTTCATCTAAAATAAAACCTTTTTGAACTACATCAATTACAGTTCCTGGCTCATATTCATCACTTTCAACTCTCATTATTGCTTCATGGTATTCAGGATTAAATTCTTCACCCTGAGCAATTATTTCTTCAATTCCATGTTCAGCAAAAGTTTTTAAAAGTTGATTATAAATCATTTTTACACCTTGATAAAAATCATCTTCATTTTCTTCTGCTTTTAAAGCTCTTTCAAAATTATCAATGACTGGTAATAAACTTGAACACAGTTTTATTTTACCACGATCAGTCATCTCAGCTTTTTCTCTCTGACTTCTTTTTCGATAATTAACAAAATCAGCCTGTAGTCTCTGTAGCCTACTTAAAAGATCATCAATTTCAGCATCCATCTCTTCTATTTTTTCATTTTTTTCTTTAACTTCTTCAATTAATTCTTCTCGAGAAAGTTCAATTTGAATTCCATCTAAATCATCAGCTTTTTCTGCTGTGGCTTTAGCCTCAGCTGTTTCTTCCTTGACGTTAGTTGCTTGCTCTTCTGTTTTTGAATCAACTTCAGAATTTGTTTTGTCTTCAATATTTTCTTTTTGATTTTTCATTATTATCACCCACTAGCTTTAGAAATTAACTTACCCAAAATATCGGAAATAATATCAACCGAAGAAATAACACGTGGATATTCCATTCGGGTGGGACCAATGACTCCAATTTTTCCAACTGCTCGATCAGATATATAATAAGTTGCAACAACTAAAGAGCAGTTTTTTATATCTTCAACTTCATTTTCCTGACCAATTTTAATTTCAAGGTCAGAACCAGAAATACTATTAATAATTTTGTTTAACATTTTGTCTTGATCAAGTAGTTTAAGCATTTTTTTTACTTTTGCCAAATCATTGAACTCTGGCTGTTCTAAAATATAAGAAGTTCCACCTAAATAAACTTTAACTCCATTTGGATCAAAAGCACCTTCAAATTCATCTTGAAATTGTTTAAATAAATCAACTGAAAGATCAATTCTACTTAACAGTTCTTTTTCAATTTCTTTTAGATAACTAGAATCTAAATTAGATAATAATTTATTTTCTAGCTTATGACTAAGAAAATTGTTAAGATATGAAATTTTACTAGTTGACAAATTTTGTTCCAAGTTAATAATTTTATTATTAACTATTCCTGTATCAGTTACCAGCACTAAAAGCAAAGAATTATCTGCTAACTGCATTATTTCAACTTTTTTAAGTCTACTAACTTTGCTTTTGGGTTCACTGACAAGAGCCGTATAATGAGTCATTTTCGACAACATTTTTGCCATTCCAGAAATAATATCCTGTACATCTTGTAAATCATTATATAAAGATTCTATATTGTCAATAGACCCAGTAGTATTATTTTTTTCTTTATTAATCAGTTGATCAACATAATAGCGATAACCTTTATCAGACGGTACTCTTCCAGCAGAAGTATGTGGCTGTTCTAAATAATCTAATTCTTCTAAATCAGCCATTTCATTTCTGATGGTTGCAGGACTTACATTCAGATTATACTTTTTTGCAAGTGTCCTTGAGCCAATTGGAGATGCAGAAATTATGTGTTCCTGAATGATGGCCTGCAGTATTCTCTTTTTTCTAGAGTCTAATTCACCAATTTCTTCAACCATCATTTCTCACCTCATTTTTTAGCACTCGATAAACAAGAGTGCTAACAACTATTAATAAAATAACATATAGATCTTTTTTTGTCAAATATATTTTGAGATTATTTTATAAAAATTTCAAAAAAACTTCATTAGCAACTTCTTTACCTCTCGTTGTTAATTTTATTCTTTCATTATTTTCTTTTAGCAAATCAAGAGCCTTTAATTCTGCTATCTCTTCTTTATATATGCTTTTAAATTCTAAACCAAATTTTTGATAAAATTTATGATAAAATAAACCTAAATCAGTTCTTAATGCTAAAAATGAATATTCTCCCCACTTTTCTTTGGGCTTTAAACAAGTTATGTTTCGAATCTTATTTTTTTTATGATCCCTTAAGCAATCAATTTTTTTTAACTTTTCTAAGTTATAATCATCTAAATCATAATAATCCAATCTTTGAGGATTATAATAATCTAAATAATAATTAAGATTGCTTAAATTTTGATATCTACAATTACCATCAAAACCGGAAGCTCCTGGCCCTAAAGCTAAATAAGGTTGATAAAGCCAATATATATAATTATGTTGGGCTCTATAGCCTTTTTGGCTAAAATTAGAAATTTCATAATGTTGGTAACCAGCTTGTTTTAATTTATTTAAAGCTAATTTATACATCTGAGCATCAAGTTCTTCTGTAGGTAGCTTTAGTTTTCCCTGATTATATTTTTGATAAAAAGGAGTGTTCTCATGAATTTCTAAATTATATAAAGAAATATGAGGTGGAAAAAAATCAAGTAATTCCTTTAAATCCTTTTCAAAATCTTCTAAACTTTGGTCTGGTAAAGCAAAAATTAAATCCACACTATAATTTTTAAAATTATTTGCTACAAGCTTTAATATTTTTTTATTTTGCAAAGAATTAGTTTTTCTGCCTAAAAAAGATAAGTGCTGATTATTAAAGCTTTGAATCCCTATACTTAAACGATTAATACCTGCTCTTTTAAAATTAATTATTTTTTCTTCACTTACAGATGCAGGATTAATTTCCATTGTTATTTCAGCTGTAGGAGTAACCTTAAATTTATTTTTTATTTTTTTAATTATATCTTTTATTAAATTTGGTTCTATTAAAGATGGAGTTCCTCCTCCGAAATAAATAGTCTTTACTAGTTTATTTTCAGTTTTTGCTGCTAAATCTTCTAATTCCATAAAAAGAGCGGCCCAATACTGGCCCACCCCTTTTTTTGTATATTGAACTGAATAAAAATCACAATAAGGACATTTACTACTACAAAATGGCAAATGCAGATAAATAGCATTAGCGTGTTTAAAATTTAATTTAGGCATTTTCATCTCTTTCTAATACTGTCATAAAAGCTTCTTGTGGAATTTCTACACTTCCAACTTGTTTCATTCTCTTTTTACCTTCTTTTTGTTTTTCTAACAATTTGCGTTTTCTACTAATATCTCCACCATAACATTTTTGCAGTACATTTTTACGCATGGCAGGAATATTAACTCTAGCTATAATTTTACCTCCAACTGCAGCTTGGATTGGTACTTTAAACATATGGCGAGGAATTACATCTTTTAACCTTCTCACTAAAGCATTACCTTCTTGATATGAATGTTCATCGTGAACAATTGTTGATAAAGCATCTACTACATCTTTATTAACTAAGATATCAAGTTTAACTAATTTAGACTCTTTATAACCTTCTAATTCATAATCTAAAGTTGCATAACCTCTGGTTTTAGATTTTAATTGATTAAAAAAGTCAGTAATAATTTCACTTAAAGGCATTTCATATTTTAGAGTCACTCTGTCTTGATCTATATACTGCATATCTTTAAAGTCACCTCGGTTATCTTGACAAAGTTCCATAGCTTGACCAACATATTCTTCAGGCAAATGAATTTCTGCAGTTACAAAAGGCTCTTTAATCTTATCAATTTCTCCCTGTTCAGGAAAAGCAGCTGGATTTTCAATTCTCAATTCTTCTCCACTTTTTTTAATAATCTGGTACTCTACACTCGGAGCAGTAATTACTAAGTCAAGATCATATTCTCTTTCTAATCTTTCCTGAATAACTTCCATATGTAGTAAACCTAAAAATCCACATCGAAAACCAAAACCAAGAGCTTCAGATGTTTCTGGCTCAAAAGTAAAAGAAGCATCATTTAGTTGTAATTTTTCTAAAGCCTCTTTTAAAACTTCATAATCAGAATTATCAGTTGGATAAAGACCACTAAATACCATTGGCTGAACTTTTTGGTATCCAGGTAAAGCTTTTTCTGCAGGATTTTTTTTCAAAGTAATAGTATCTCCAACCCTACAATTTCGAACATCTTTAATTCCCGAAATAATATAACCTACTTCACCTGAACTTAATTCATCTTTTTTCTGCATTGCAGGAGCAAAAATACCAACCTCATCTACCTCATAACTTTTTTGATTAGACATTAATAAAATTTTATCTCCCTTTTTAACTGAACCTTCCATAATTCTTACATAAGCAATTACACCCTGATAAGAATCATAAAGAGTGTCAAAGATAAGAGACTTTAAAGGATTTTTAGAACCATTATAAGGTGCCGGAACTCGATTTACTATTGCATCTAATATTTGATCAATATTAGTACCTTTTTTAGCACTAGCCAAAATTGCCTCATCTGGATCAATACCAATATCTAATAATTGTTCTTTCACTCTTTGAGGATTAGCTGAAGGTAGATCAATTTTATTAATAACAGGTATAATTTCTAAATCATGTTCTAAAGCCAAATAAATATTAGCCATAGTCTGAGCTTCAACCCCCTGAGCTGCATCAATAACTAATAAAGCTCCCTCACAGGCTGCTAAACTTCTAGAAACCTCATAAGCAAAATCAACATGGCCTGGAGTATCAATCAAATTAAGTTCATAACCTTGATATTCAATTGTAACAGCTTGAGCTTTAATAGTGATTCCTCTTTCGCGTTCCAGATCCATTTTATCTAAAACTTGTTCTTGCATTTTCCGGTCAGTAATTGTTCCTGTATATTCTAACATACGATCAGCAAGGGTAGATTTCCCATGATCAATATGAGCAATAATGCAAAAATTTCTTATTTTATCCGTCTGCAAAAAATTTCCTCCTTTTTCTTAATAACTTTCTAATTAAAATATATTATCCATAGTACTACAATTATATTATATTTATACTTATTAATCAATTTTCTTTTAGCTACTAAAAACTAGCTGAAACTAATTAATAAGATTTAAACAATAGTATTTTTGAATTTAAACCTTGCATTTTTAATAACAACATGTTAAAATTGAAATGTTGCAAATTAAGTCTGAGATTATAAATATTTACTTTGAAGAGGGGGTGAAGTTAGATGCCTATTATTAAATCTGCTAAAAAAAGAGTTAAAACTAGTGCAAAGAAAACTGCTCAGAATAAAGAATGGAAAGAAAGATTAAAAAATGCTATTAAAACTATGGAAAAAGCAGTTGAAACAGGGGATAAAGAAGCTGCTGCAGAACAGTTAAAAGAGACTAAAAAGGTCATCGATAAGGCTGTAACAAGAAATATTATCCATAAGAATAATGCAGCCCGTAAAAAATCCCGCCTCACAAAGATGTACAACAATATGTAATTTTAAATAAAAATATATCTAAGAGATAGCTATCTTTTAAATTTTTAAACTCATCCAAATGGATGAGTTTTTTATTTATTAATACTTAATAAGAAACTGATTTAATAATAATCATTTCTAAAGCAGTATTTTGATTTGGATAATAGCCTGTTAAAAAATGACGATTTGCTCTTAAAATTTCAGCTAATATTTGTTCTAATTCTTTTTGACTAAAATTTCTACTTCTTTTCATTGCTTTTTTGACTGGATATGGATGTTTATTTAATTTAGCTGCTATTTTTTTATTATTATGAGTATATTGGCTATAGAATTTAACCTGCATTAAAAGTTCTATCTGATTTTTAAGCATTGTTAATAAATATAACGGATAAACTCCTTTATTTAACATTTCTTTTAAAGTTAAAAGAGCTTGATCAGTTTTTTTATCACCAATTAAATCTAAAAATTTAAAGATTTCTTCATCTTGAATAAATTTTTCTCTACTAATTATTTCTTTTAAATCATAATAAGAAATTTTATCTTTATCTGGGTAACGAGTTATTATTTTTTCTATTTCACTATTTAAAATTTCTAATTTATTACTAAACATATTTTCTAATATTTTAAGGCTTTGACGATCAATTTTTTTATTATATTTTTGAAAACGCTCCATAATCCATTTATCTAAATCACGATAACGAGGTGGTTCAAATTCTTGGTATTCAGCAATTTCTTTTAAAGCTTGATAAAATTTCCTTCTCTTATCAAGCTTATTTGCAGTTAAAAAAACTAAAGTTGAACTAGTTGATAAACCTTTAAATATCTCTAAAAGCTTTTCTTTTTGTTTTTGGTTTAAAGAATCAGAATCATCAAAATCAGAAATAATATATCTTTTTTCGGCTCCCATTGGGGGTGTCTGGACTGCACTATAAAGTCTTTTTAAATATTCATCTCCAGGATTCACTTTAGCCAAATTAAAGTCTCTAATTGAATGAGGAATAAATTTCTGCATAAATTCTTTTTTAAATTTATTTCTTAAATACGTATTTTCTGCATAAATATAATATAATTTTTTTGCTTTTTTTTCTTTTTTAATAAATTCTTCTATTTCCATTTTAGCCACCTTCTTTAACTTAACTTATTCTGCTTCTTAATTATTTTAACATATTTAAGAGCTCCTCTCCAATTATTAAGCTTTATTTATTTAAAAGTTCTTACTCTAATTTGGCTACCATCAGAAATTATTTTAATTAATCCATTTTGATCAGTTCTTAAATATCTAATTGAATTTGTCTTAAATCTGTTTAAAACCACTGGTGCTGGATGACCAAAATTATTTTTCCCTACACAAATAATAGCTAAGTCAGGCTTGATTTTTGTTAATAATTTTTGTCCACTTGATGTTTTACTACCGTGGTGACCTGCTTTTAAAACATCTACATGAGCTAAATCATATTTTTTAACTATTCTTTCTTCTCCAGCTTGAGAAAGATCTCCAGTAAATAAAAAACTATTATTTTTATGTGTTAATAAAAAAACTATAGAATTTTCATTTCTATCTGAATGAATCTGATTTGGCTCAGGATTTAAAATTTCTATTTTACAATTTCCAAGCTTAAAAACCATACCTGCTGTTAAATAATTTGCTTTAACTTTTTTTTCTTTAATTTTTTGATTAAGAAAACTATGAAAAGTAGTTTTCTCTGTAAAAGGAGGAATTAAAACATTTTTGACTTTTTTTCTTTTAAATAAGTGCTCAATTCCCCCTACGTGATCAGCATCAAAATGACTTACCAAAAAATAATCAATTTTTTTAACTCCTAAGTAATTCAGATAAGAAATAATATTATATTCAATATTTCGTCCCTTAGTACCTGGTGGCCCTGTATCAATTAACATATTTTCTGATCCTGGAAATTGAATAAATATTCCATCTCCTTGTCCTACTGCAACAAAATTAATTTCTAATTTATTGGAATTGAAATTAATAAAAAAAGAACTAATAAGCATTAATAATAATAAAGAAACTATTTTACGCCAAAATAAAATTTTATTTAAATTTAATTGGATATAGTATTTCCTATATAAAAAAGCTAAAGAAAATAATAATATATAATAAAAAATCACTGTTATTAAATTTAATTTTCCAATTACTAAAGGTCTACCTTGTAGAATAGTCATTAATTTAAGACCTTTAAATAAATAATTTAATAAACATTCTATCAAAAACACTAAAGGTAATATTAAATTTAGACTAAAAATTGATAAAAAGACTAAAGTAAATATAAATGGTAATAATAAACTAATATAAGGAATTAACCAAAGATTAGTAATTAAAGAAATATAAGAATACTGATTAAAATAGTAACCTGCAATTGCAATTGAAGCCAGTTGAGCTACTAATGAGACAGCTAAAAATACTGGTAATCTCTGCTTAAAAATAGGTGTTAAATAAAATAAGGCTAAAACCAAAATATATGACAGTTGTAAAGAAACTGTAAATAAAGCTAAAGGATTAATTACTAAATTAATTATCAAAGTTAAAGCTATAATATTTAAAAAATCTGCCTCTCGATTAAACTCAGAGGCCCATAAAAATAAAAGAGCTAATAAAGCTGCTCTTATAATCGAAACAGCTGCACCTACAAGTATAATATAAATAAAAATCAAAAAACTCAAAAAGTAAAGAGCCATTTTTTTGCTAGTGAAAATTTTAAATAATAAATAAGAAAAACTTAAAATAATAATCCCCATATGCAAACCTGAAATTGCCAGTAAATGACTTGCACCCGCATTTTTTAATAAATCTTTTTGAGTAAAATTTAAATCTTCTCTTTCTCCTAATAAAATTGCTTTAATAAAAGCACCATTTTTAAAACTAAATAAATAATCAATATTAGTTAATAATATTTTTTTAAAACTAATTAATGAATTTTTTATAGATTTACTTTTTTGAATTAAATTTATTTTTTCTAATTCCCAACCTTGTTTATAAACACCTTTCTTTCTAAGATATTTGGCATAAGAAAATGAACCTGGATTTAAAGCTGTATCAATTTCACTTAACTCTAATTCTAAACTTATTAAATCACCGTCATTAAAATTATCTAATTTTTTAGAATGAATAATTATTTTTCCGTATTTAATTTTTTGACCATTAATAAAATAGGGCTTTAAATAAACTGTATCTCCTTCTAAATCTCCAAGGTCAAAATATAACTTCGCTATTAGTTTTATATTTTGAGACTCAATTTTGTTTAAAGAAAATTTACTTTGAAGTTTATATTCTTGATAAGTAAATAGAATTGTTCCCAAAATAAAAAATAAAATAATTAAAAAAATAAAAATATCATCTTTAGAAAAATTTAAACGAAATATAAAAAAATAAAATAAGAATAATAATTCAAACATTAAAATTACTTTAAGTAACAAAAACAATTTCAAATAAATTAATAAATAAGTAGTTAAAAGGCCTCCAACTAAAGCAAGAGCTATGAAAAAAAATGGTCTTCTTTTTAAATTAAAATTCATCTTAAAACAATCTCATCTTCAATATTAGCTAATGTTTTGGGGCCAATACCACTTATTTTTAATAAATCTTTTTTTTGAGCAAAAGGTCCATTATCAGAACGATATTTAATTATAGTTGCAGCTTTAGCAGGCCCTATACCACTTAAACTTTCTAATTCAGCTTGTGAAGCTCGATTAATATTCAAATATTTACTATCAGTATTTTTTGAACTATAATTTTGATTTATAACTTTATTTTTTGCCTTTAAATTAGAAGTTTCTTTTAATTTTAAAAGAGAAGGTATTTTTAATTTTTGACCATCAAATAATTTCTCAGCTAAATTTATTTGATCAAGATCAGCTTTTGTGGTTAATCCCCCCGCAGCTTTAATTAAATCAATTAGTCTGTCACTTTCAGTTAATTTATAAACCCCTGGATTTTTAACTGCTCCACTTAAATGAACAATCACTTTAGTTGCTTTTTTGTTATTTGATTTAGAAGCAATAGAACTTTCTTTTAAACTTAAATCATTTAAACTTTTAAAATCCGACTCATTTTTTAAATTTTTTTGAGAATAAGCAATAAAAACCAAAGCCATAATAACAACTACAATAATTATAGTTTTACTTTTATTTTTCATTATAAAACACCTCCTAAGTTAATATTCTTGATAAAATTTACTTTTCCTGTATTTTTTTACCAATTAATTTAAAAAAATATAGCATTTTCTTGCTATATTAATTTTCTCTGAGGTGATCTTTTATTTTTTTTATAATTAAATCATTAGCAATTTCATTTAAGCCACCATGTGGAATAATAATATCTGCCTGATATTTACTTGGTTCTACAAATTTTTGGTGCATTGGTTTTACAGTACTTAAATATTGCTTTTTAACAGAATTAAAAGTTCTATCTCTTTCTTTAATATCTCTACTAATTCTTCTTAATAATCTAATATCAGCAGCAGTATCTACATAAATTTTTAAATCAAATAGTTCTTTTAATTTTTGATAATGAAAAATCAAAATTCCTTCTACTATAATAATTGGAGCAGGCTTAACTTTTTTAGTTTCTGCTAAACGATTGTTGGTCTTATAAGAATAAACAGGCCTAGCAATTTCTTTTTTTTCTTTTAATTTTTCTAATTGTTTTATTAATAAATCAGTTTCAAAAGAATCAGGATGATCAAAATTAATATCTTGATCAGCAACTTTAAAATGACTTTGATCATAATAATAATAATCATGTTTTAAAATTGCTACTTTATCTTGAAAAGAATTTTTCAAAGTTTTGGCTAAAGTAGTTTTACCAGATGCAGTTCCACCTGCTATTCCAATCAAAAGTGCACTCATGCAGTTAACTCCTTTATAATTTTTATTTATTAACTAAACGTTTTATTATCAATATATTTTAAACCTAAAAAGCTAAATTTTTAATTTAAAATACCATTTAAACATTCATTACAAATATAAGAATCTTTATATTTTTTTAAATCTGATTTCGAACCGCAAAAAACACAATTTTTATCACTAACAGGTAATTCAGGGCCAGCATCACTTTGACCATAAATTCTTTTTCGTAAATCCCGAATCATTTCTTTTTCTGGACTTAAATCACTATTTTTATTTTTTCTATTCATAAAAATTATTTCCTCCTGGCTCAATAAACAACTTAGCAGCAATATCTAATAATAGATCTTCTTTTAGTTGTTTTGGTAGAAAACCACTTTTTTTAATAAAAGCTGGCAATTTTTTCACTAGCTTTTTATCTTTTTTTTGATAATTTTTATTAACTAAAGTTAAAAGTTCTTTAAATTTATAAATTTGATATCTATTAATTTCTAAGTTATCTGCAAGTTTTTCTAGTAAACTAATTATAATTTTTTTATAATCTGAACTATAATCTATTTCTAATAAATTAATTAATTTAGGAATTAAGTTTTCTAAAAAAGAACGAAGATAAGGTTCTTCAGGTAATGAAAATTGTTTTAATAATTTTTTAATTACTTTTTTATCTAATTTCAATAAATAATTAATAAAAAAATTTTCAGTTTCATTTATATTAAGATAATACTTAGTTCCAGCCAAATTTTTAAAATATCTTAAAGTATCATAATAACCCATTTCTATATTTTGACGAGCATTTTTTTGCTCAAAATTAAGCATTCTACCTAAATTTTGACTAGGATTAATAAATATTATATTTTCATTTTCAGTCGACTTTTGTTCAATTTTACCTAAACTATAAGTTCTAATTGCTATAATTTTTTGATATCCTTTTTTAAGAAGAGTTTTAATTGGTAAATTTTCATAAAACCCACCGTCTATTAAAATTTTACCATCTATTCGCTGCATTTTAAAAGCAGGCAAATAAGAACTTGCCATTATATAATCTACTAATTTACCTTGGGGAATATCTTCAATAAATAGTTCCAGTGGCCGTAAATCACTTAGAGATAAAGTAACTATTGCAAAATCAATTTTAGCATCTCTTAACTTTTTTTCATCAATATTTTCTTCTAAAATTTTTCTTAAAAAAGAATTATCCAAACCTCTATTTTGAATTACTTCTTTAAATTTTTTAATAAAATAAATTAAATTATTTTGATTTATACTTAAATTCAATAAATTAGATAAATGCTTATCTTCAATATCCAAAACTTCTGCAGTAGAAATATTATACCAATAATCATAAGCTATATCTAATTTGCCCTGTACAAACATTGCTCCATTCATTGCTCCAATAGAAGTGCCAGCAACTGCTTCAACTTCTAAATTCAGCTCTTTAATCGCTTTAAGAGCTCCGATATGATAGGCACCTTTTGCACCACCACCTTCAAGCACAAGTCCATACATTTAAATTCTCCTTATTTAGTCTTTTGTAATTAACTAATTAAAATCAAGACCTTAAATAAAAATAAACCACAGCCTAAAATAAAGACTGTAGTAATTTGGCGGGAATGTGTGGGAATCGAACCCACCACAGACAGGTCCGCCTGCCTGCCATTGGATTTGAAGTCCAAGATGTCCACCATGGACACAGCCACTCCCTTATATTTGCTAATATCTATTCTAACATTATTCTTATATTTCATCAAGTTAATTAATCGCTTTTTTTAATTTTTTCTAATTTATTAGTCGGATAACGTAAATCCTCTTTTCTTTTTAATAATTTAAGCTCTTCTAATTTTTTTAATAAAGGTAAAGCATAACGCCTACTACTTCCAATTAAATCCCTAAATTCCGCTAAACTAAGTGATTCATTTTTTTGAAAATAATTATTTAAGATTATTTTTAGCTGAGAATAAACTTCTTGATCAAAATATAATTCAGAGTTTATTTGAACTAAATAATTATTATCTACCAAATAATTAAAAATACTTGCTCCATTTTCATATTGCTCAACTATTTCTTCTTTGGCAGGGGGATTAAAAAGATTTTTTTGATATAATTTTAAAATTTTATTTTTAATAGCTAATAGATCCTTAGTTAAGCTGATTTTAAAAGCAAATTCTGAAATTAAATTATTATTTTCTTTAAGCACTTTCTCTTTAACTAAAATTTCAAGCATAGTATCCATTTCTTTTTTATTTAAACTAAAATCTATTTTAGATCTAAGTTCTTCTTTTTTTAAGCCAGCTCTCAGTTCAAACTTTTTATGATAGGCATTTATTATTTTTAAAATATCTTCTTTTATTTTTTCAAAATCTTGGTAGTGAATATAGCTTTTATCAGTTCTTAATTCAATAATTTTTGCTTCTTTTACTAAATCATCTAGAATACTTTTTAACTTTTCATTTTTTAAAGCACTTTTTTTCTTTAAAAACTTAATTTCAGCTGCTGAATTTTCTTTTTTTCTAATAAAAATTTCAACTGCTTCTTTTAGATCAGCTTTTTTTAGATTATCTAAATCAGTCATTATTTTGTGCTCAGATACTTTTCTGCGTGGTGGAGGGTCAAGCTCTAAAATTTCTCCTCCTCCAATTGTCTGCATTGGAGAAAAACGTCTGATTATATATTTTTGTTTAAAAAATAAGGCTGCTTTTTCAGCTAAAACTAACTTAACATATACTTTTTCACCAGGAAATGCTTCTTTTTTATTATATAAATAAATTTTACCAGTAGTGTCTAGAGCAGCTGTATGAAAATGAATTGAATCACCATTTTTTATAGTAAAATTTAAGTTTTCTAAAATTTTAAGTTCAGCTTCAAAAAATTTACTTTTTAAAAGTGAATCTGGAGTTGTTATAATATTCCCTTTTTCTATTTCAGATTTTTCTAAACCACCAATATTAATTCCAACTCTGCTACCTGCTTCCACCTTTTCAACTTCTTGACCATGGTTTTCTAAACTTCTAATTTTGATTGTTTTTTCCATTGGATATAAAGCAAGCTCTTCTCCAGCTTTAATTTCACCACTAAACAAAGTACCAGTTACAACAGTACCAAAACCTTTAAGAGTAAATACTCGATCAATAGGATAATATGGTATTTCCGATTTCTGACGTTTTTTCATCTGTAAAGCTGTTTCTATAATTAAATCTTTTAAAGCAGCAATTCCCTTACCAGTTTCAGAATCAACTCGAACTATATCAGCTTTTGCAGCAAAACTACCCTTAAATTGATCTTTTAAATCTAATTCTATTAAATCAGTCCACTCTTTATCTACAAGCTCAATCTTAGTTAAAACAATAATTGCTTTTTCTACTTCTAATAAATCTAAAATGGCTAAATGTTCTAAGGTTTGAGGCATAACACCTTCATCTGCTGCAATAACTATTAAAGCTAAATCTACACCCCCAGCAGCTGCTAACATTTTATTAACAAATTTTTCATGACCAGGGACATCAACTATCCCTAAGCGTAAATTTTCAGAATTAGTTTTATCATTTTCTAAATGGGAAAAACCAGGCTCAATTGAAATACCTCTTTCTTTTTCTGCTGCCAGTCTATCTGTTTCATCACCAGTTAAAGCCTTAATTAAAGTACTTTTTCCATGATCAACATGACCTGCTGTTCCTATTATAATATTTTTAGTCACTTAAAACACCTCAGTTAATACTTTATTAATTGCACAGGCTAATTCAGGCAAATGACGCTCTGCTACTGTTTTTAAATCAAAAACCAATTTCTCATTTTGAATTCTAGCAATTACTGGAGTTTTGAGCTGTCTTAATTGATAGCTAAAGTTTTCTGCACTCTTTTCTCCAAGATCAATAACTAAAGCGTAGCTAGCAAAAGTACTTAAAGGATAAGCTCCTCCACCTACTTTAGCCTCTGATTTATTAATTTTCAATTCAATATTTTTAGGTGCCTTTATTTGAGCTAATAATTTCTCAGCTCTCAATTTAACTTTTTCTGCCTTTTCAGTAATTAAATTTAGAGTTGGTATTTTTTCTATAGCTTCTTCAAAATTATAATATAATTTTAAAGTTTCTTCTAAACTTGCCAGTGTCATCTTATCTACTCTCAGTGCTCTCATTAGTGGATGTGCTTCTATTTCTGATATATATTCTTCTTTACCTACAATAATTCCTGCCTGTGGTCCTCCCAGAAGTTTATCTCCACTAAAAGTCAAAATATCGATTCCAGCTTTAACTGCTTCTTGTACTGTAGGTTCATAAGCTAAACCGTATTGAGAAAGATCAAATAAAATTCCACTACCTAAATCTTCAATAACAGGTAAATTATGTTTGTGAGCCGCCTCTACCATTTCTTTAGCCTCAACGAAATGAGTAAACCCTTGGATTCTATAATTACTAGTATGAACTTTAAGCAAGGCCCCTGTTTTTTCATTTACTGCTGCTAAATAATCTTTTAAATAAACTTTATTAGTTGATCCAACCTCTTTTAAAATGGCTCCACTACTTTCCATTACTTCTGGAACTCTAAAAGAGCCTCCAATCTCTACCATTTCACCCCTAGCTAAAATAACTTCTTTAGCTTCTGCCACTGTTTTTAAGACTATCATAACAGCTGCTGCATTATTATTAACTACAACTGCTGATTCAGCACCTGTTAAATCTTTTAATAACTTTTTGATTCTATTATATCTATAGCCTCTTTTTCCAGTTTCTAAATCAAATTCTAAGCTAGAATATTCACCAGCAATAGAAATAGCTTTTTCTAAAGCATTTTCAGCCAAAACAGAACGCCCTAAATTAGTATGTACTATTATTCCACCTGCATTAATAACTTTTTTAATTCCTTGGTCCTCTTCAGAATTTAACTCTTTTTCAACTTTATTTAAAACTTGGTTGATTGCTAATTCTTCCTTTATTAAATCAAAACCACTTTCTTTAGCCAAAATTTTATTTCTGATTTTATCTAATTCAGAACTTAAACTCTCTAAAAATCTATTTCTAGTATATTTATTAATTATTTTTTCTGCTTTTTCTGATTTCAAAAAATCATTAATAGCTGGTATAGATCTTAAAAGATCTTTTTTCTGCATTATTATTTCCTCCAAATCTAAAATTTATATATTTATAATCTCATTTTATTTAAAATAAACTTTTTAAAAATAAACCCGCTTAGCTTTTTAAGGCTAGCGGGATTAACTTAAATTAAACTAAACATCAAACTTTTCTATTAATTGTTCTAATTGAGATGCTCTTTCTGCCAGTTCGTTTGCAATAGAAGAAACTTCTTCAACTGAAGCTGTTTGTTCTTCACTAGCAGCAGCTACTTCCTCTGCTGAGGCTGAAGTTTCTTGAGAAATCCCAGCAATATTCTGAGCATTATTAGATATTTTTTTACTAAATTGATTACTATCTGTAACAATTTTAGCTGATTTTTTCATACCTTCATTTATTTTAGCTAAGGTATTTTTAATTTCTTTAAAAGTAGAACTAGCTGAATCAACTAATTCTTCTCCATTTAAAATTTCTTTTTCACTGCTTTTCATTTCTTTTCCAACTGACTCAGTTGTAACAGTTACTTCATCTATTAATTTTTTGATTTTATCTGCTGAAGAAGAAGATTCTTCTGCCAAATCTCTAATTTCATCAGCCACTACTGAAAAGCCTCGACCAGCTTCTCCTGCTCTAGCAGCCTCAATAGCAGCATTTAAGGCTAATAAATTAGTTTGTTCAGAAATATTATTAATTATATCAATAATACTTCCAATTTCTTGAGAAATAGACTCTAACTCAGAAATGTCTGCAGCAACTTCACGCATTGATTTTACAATTTGATGCATTTGATTATTTAATTTATCCATTTTTTCTGTTCCTTCTGCAGTTACTTGATTCATATCTTTAGTTAAAACTTCAACTTCTTGATTATTAGTATCCAGTTCTTCTATACCTTCTGCCAATTGCTGAATATTATTTGAAACTCCCTCTACATTTTTAGCTTGTTGATCAGCACCAGTCGCAACTTCTTGAATCGAAATTGCTACTTGTTCTGATGTATTACCAACTTCTCTTGAACTTTCTTCTAAATGCTCAGAAGTTTCTGTCACCTGATTAGAAGTTTCTTTAATACTATGGACCATATTTTTTAAGTCTTTAACCATTTGATTAAAAATATGACCTAATCTACCTAATTCATCTTGTCGCTCAATTTCTAGTTCTACATCTAGATTGCCATCAGAGACTTTGCGCATCTGTTCTCCATAATTAACAATTGGTTTAACAAGATTTGTTCTAATATAAAAAGCAATTATAGTTACTAAAACTAATAAAACAATAATCGATAAAATGATTATTTGTCTTAAAACTTTAGCATTAGCATTATAGGCCTCTGCTGACGGAATTTGAGCAAAAATTGCTCCTTCTATCTCGTCAATTGGAATAAAAGAGCTAAGTCTGCCTTCTCCTTGATAATCATATTCTATAAAACCAGATTGACCATTTGTAGCTGCAGAAGTATCAAAAAGTTGACTAACATCAAAGCGATCAGCTACTAGTTTTTGATCTGGATGAGCTAATAATTTAGCTTCTGAATCAATCATAAACGTATAGCCTGTTTCACCAACTTTAGTTGTCGCAACTAAACTGCTAATTCCAGCTAAAGAGATATCTCCTGCTATAATTCCAACAAAATCACCATTTTGATCTCTAACTTTTTTGGCAACTGAAATTATTAAATTTCCACTACCAGCATCCCGATAAGTATCAGTCCAAACAGCTTGATCTGTTTTTTGGGCATTTTTATACCAAGGTCTAACTCTTGGATCATAATCTGCAGGTAAATTATCTTCAGGTGCTATCATCATCTCACCAGCTGGTGTTCCTAAATATAAATTTTGAAATTCATCATAATTTTCTACTACAGAATTTAATAGCACTAATAATTCTTTTGAACTGGCATTTTTAACTTCTGATTGAGTAGCTAAAAAATCAATTACTGCCTTTTTTTCTTGTAAAAAAGAACTTATTTCAGCTTCCATCTTTTCTGCAATACCGTTATTTCTTTCACGAGCCAACTCAGTTATTTCTTCATTTACTGTTTTATTAATTGAATATCCCAGGCCCCCCATACCTAAAATAATAACTAAAGCAATTATTGCTATTATTTTAGTGCTTAAACTTTTACTAAGTTTAATATTTTCTGAGAAAGATAAAAAACTTTCTTCTTTTTTCAAAAAAATCACTCCCCTTGTTTTAAAAATTCTATTTTTAATAAAATCGAGCAATATTGAAATTAAATAGAAGTTAATGTTATTTTATTAAATTTTAAAAATAAAATCAAATCAATTTTCTGATTATAGACAAAAAACTTGCTTTTAAAAAAAATCTATCCCTATTTAAACTTTAAAAGAGTCTTTATTGAATTAAATCAAATTTAAATTCTGTTACTGTTCGATATTTTTCACCTGGTCTTAAAACAGTAGCAGGAAAATTTTCTTGATTAGGTGAATTGGGATAATGCTGAGTTTCTAAACAAAGTCCACTCCGACTACTATAATTTTTATTATTTTTAGCTTTTTTAGACAAAATAATTTCATTTCCACTATAAAACTGAATTCCAGGCTCAGTTGTCCAGACCTCAAGCTGCCTCCCACTTTTTCTTTCTTTCAACCTAGCAGCTAATTCAAGTTCTTTTTCTGTTTTATTTAAAACAAAATTATGATCATAACCATTAGCTAACTCTAGCTGCTTATGTTTAGATTTAAGGCCAGCAGATATTTTTTTAGTATTTCTAAAATCAAAGGGAGAGTTCTTAACTGATCTAATTTCACCAGTTGGAATCAGATTTTCAGTAATTGGAGTATATTTATCTGCTTTAAGATATAATAAATGATCTGCTATAGTTGAGTTTCCCTGACCTTTTAAATTAAAATAACTATGCTGAGTCAAATTTACTACTGTTGGCTGATCAGTTTCTGCTCTATATTCAACTCTTAATTTATTATCAGATGTCAGAGTATAATAAACCACAGCCTTTAAGTTACCAGGAAAACCACCTTCTCCTTCTTGGCTTAAATGAGTCAGCTTAATTGATTTTTTACCATTTAATTCAACTTTTTCTGCAGTCCATAATTGACTATCAAATCCATCTTGACCACCATGTAAACAACAAGCTTGACCATTTATTCTTTCATTTATTTCTAAATGATGTTTTTGCTTATTTAACTCAAATGTAGCTCCTGCAATTCGATTACTATAGCGACCAATTATTGCCCCAAAATAATTGGGATCACTCAAATATTGCTCTAAATTATCATAACCTAAAACTATATCTGCTAAATTACCATTTTTATCTGGAGTATAAAGTCGAACTATTCTAGCTCCATAATTTGTAATTTCAATTTTGAGATCATTTTTATTTTCTAAGATATATAAATCTGCTTTTCTGCCATCTTTTAATTCGCCAAATTTTTTTTGAGAAATAGTTACTTGACTCATTAAATCCTCCTAATTTTTAAGACTTTGTAAAGGTGCTGGTATTCTACCACCCCGAGCAATAAAATTAGAGCTGGAATAATCACTAACTTTCATTATTGGAGCTTTACCAAATAATCCACCATAAACTACTTCTTCTCCAACATCTTTACCTGGAACAGGAATTATTCTAACTGCTGTTGTTTTACTATTAACCATTCCAATTGCAGCTTCATCTGCAATAATTGCTGCAATAGTATCTGCTGTGGTTTTACCAGGTACAGCTATCATATCAAGTCCAACTGAGCAAACAGCAGTCATTGCTTCTAATTTTTCTAAATTTAAAGCACCTTTTTCAACTGCTTCAATCATTCCAGCATCTTCACTAACAGGAATAAAAGCACCACTTAAGCCTCCAACATGAGATGAAGCCATTACTCCTCCTTTTTTAACTGCATCATTTAAAAGTGCCAGAGCAGCAGTTGTTCCATGGCTGCCAGCAACTTCAACCCCTATTTCTTCCAATATACGAGCTACACTATCTCCTACTGCTGGAGTTGGAGCTAATGAAAGATCAACAATACCAGCAGTTACTCCTAGCTTTTCGGATGCTTCTTGAGCAACTAATTGACCCATTCTTGTGATTTTAAAGGCTGTTTTTTTAATTGTTTCAGCAACTTGATCAAAGGATTCTCCTTTAACCCTTGTTAAAGCAGACTTAACAGTTCCCGGGCCAGAAATACCAACATTTATCATACATTCTCCTTCACCAACTCCATGAAAAGCACCAGCCATAAAAGGATTATCTTCAGGCGCATTAGCAAAAACTACTAATTTACTAGCTGCTACCCCACCTTGAGCAGCAGTTAGCTCAGCACATTCTTTTACTATTTGACCCATTAAAGCTATAGCATCCATATTTAAACCAGCTCTAGTAGTCCCAATATTTACAGAGCCACACACTCTTTCTGTTTCAGATAAAGCTCTTGGAATTGAATTAATTAATTTTTTGTCAGCTTTGGTCATTCCTTTTTGAACTAAAGCAGAAAAACCTCCAATAAAGTCAACTCCTACTTCCTTAGCTGCTTTATCTAAAACTTTAGCAAATTCTACATAATCTGAGTCATTACTAGCAGCTGCTATAAGTGAAATCGGGGTTACCGAAATTCTTTTATTAATAATAGGAATATCATATTTTAATTCAATTTCTGCAGCTGTCTTCACTAAATCACCTGCATAATTAGTAATTTTATTATATATCTTTTCTCGTGCCTTTTTGCCATTACTATCTGCACAATCAGCTAAAGAAATTCCCATTGTAATTGTTCTAATATCTAATTTCTCTTCTTCTAACATTCTCACTGTTTCCATAATTTCATATGTATTTAACATTGACTCACTTCCTTTCAACCTTTATAATTTGAGTGGAATTTTTAAATTCTATGCATTGAACGAAAAATTTCTTCATGTTGCAGTTTAATAGAAACCCCTAGTCTATCTCCTGTTTCTTGTAATTTCTTTTTTAATTCTTCCAAGGAAATATCAACCTCATCTAAATTAATCAACATTGTCATTGTAAAGTAATCATTAAGTATAGTTTGACTAATATCTAAAATATTAACTTTTTCTTCTGCTAAAATAGTACTCACTTCAGCAATAATTCCAATTTGATCAAGACCAATAACACTAATAATTGCTTTCAAAATAATCTTCCTTTCTTTTAAATAAATTAATTTTAAATTATTATAAAAAAATTATAATTCTTATTGTTAATCTTATCATTTATTAATTTTCTTTACAAGATTATTATTTTTCAGAAATATATAATAATTAAGCAAAAGATTTAAAGGAGAAATGAAGATTATAGTGAATATATTAAATAACATAAGCTTATCTGAGTTTTGTTTTTAAAAATCATAAAATAGTACAATAGGGGGCTAAAATGTTAAAATATAAATTAATTGAAGAGCTTAAAAATCACTTTGGTACAGACAAATTAAACTTAGAGCAAAATTTAAAAGTTACAGAATGTGCAGCTGAATTAATAAAATTATTTAAAACAAAATACCCAAATGAAAACCTCAGTGAACAAGTTATTATCTATTCTGCTGTATTACATGATCTAGGATTAAAACAAGATAAAACAAACTCTGAAAATAATTCTATAATCTTAAAAAAATTGAAATCTTCAGCCTCTGCAAAAGATCTAATATCATCTTTAAATATTGAATCATTAAATATTGATTTTCAAACAATGGAAGAAATTGCTCAAATTGTTATTCATCATCATAAAGCTGGAAAAGTTAGTAGTAATAATTTTAAAATATTATATGATGCTGAATGGATAATCAAATTAGAAGATAATTATCAATTAAATAAATTAAGTGAAAAAGAAAAAGATACCTTAATAGAAGAAAAATTAATTTCTGATTTAGCTAAAAATTTAGCTAGAAAAAGATTTTTAAAATAAAAAAGACCAGCCAAATTAATGGTTGGTCTAAGTATAATCATTGTTATAACAAGTATTATAAATGGTGGGGTTAGGCGGATTTGAACCGCCGGCCTACAGATTAGGAATCTGTTGCTCTATCCAGCTGAGCTATAACCCCAGAAACTATATATATTTTATAATTAAATCATTTAAATATCAAGTTAAATTTAAAAACTAACTATTTTAAAAGGAATTTCTAATTTTTTAGGAAAATTTAACTAAAATTTTCTTTCTATTTGAGCCTCAACTAATTTTTTCAATCTTTTTTTTGCTTTATTATTTGGTAACTGTTCAAGATATTTCTTAACTCTATTAATAAAACGCAGAAGAATATCTTGGCTTTCATCTAAAGCTCCTGCAACTTTCAAATCTGCTATAATGCTTGCAACTACTTCAGGCTCAAGTTTTTTGTTATTGTATCTTTTGTACTTATTTCTATATTTTTCTTTATTAAAAAGTAAAATCACAGGTAAAGTAATTATTCCTTCTTTTAGATCTTGGGCTAAAATTTTACCAGTCTCTTCTTCTTCACCTTCAAAATCAAGCAAATCATCTTTGATCTGAAAAGCCATCCCTATTTCTAAGCCTAATTTATATAATAAATTTAATTTTTTACCTCTAACTCCACTTACATAAGCTCCAAGGTAACTACTTAAAGCAAAAAATAAAGCAGTTTTATGTCTAATCCGTCGGTAATAATCTCTCATGCTTATTTCTAAATCAAATTTTTTTTCAGATTGTTCAATTTCACCTTCACATAAAAGACTGACATTTTTATTCATTTTGCCTAAAGTTGATTTATCTAAATATTTAAAGAAAATATTAAAACTACGTGATAATAAAAAATCACCAATAAACACTGCTTCTTCTTTACCAAACTTATGTTGAGCAGTCTTTTTTCCTCTTCTCAATTTAGCATTATCTATTACATCATCATGTAAAAGTGATGACATATGTAACAATTCAATTCCACTTCCTAATTGAAGCAGTTTTTCTTGATCATAATCTCCAAAAGAAGCAGCTAAAAACATTAAAAATGGTCTTAATTTTTTTCCCCCACCTTTAATTAAATCAGAAACAGCTTCATTAATAATTCTTCTTTTAGAATTAGTGATTTCTAATATATTTTCATTTAATTTATTACATATTTTTTGATAAAACTTATCTTCAATTAGCAAAATACTCACCTTCAATTAAATTGAAATCTTTATTTTTTATTTCAACTAACTCTTTTAAGCCAGAAGAAAGATAAACATCAAGCTCTTTAGTTATAAACATAGCTTCAACTTCATCAATGGTTTCGATAAATTTCATTCCTTTTTTTAAACCCATCACATAAATTGAGGTTGAAAGAGCATCAGCATCAAATGAGCTACTGCTAATAATACTTACACTTAACAGATTATTTTGAGCTGGATAACCAGTTTTAGGATCAATAATATGGTGATATAATTTACCATTTTCTTCAAAGTATCTTTCATAATTACCTGAAGTTACTATTGTCATATCTTTAGCTGCAACTATAGCCATTACAGAACCTCTTCCTTTTCTTGGATCTTGAATTCCTATTTTCCAAGCTGAGCCATCAACCTTATCACCAATAACTAAAACATTTCCACCAAGGTTAACAAAAGCGTGTTTTACTTCATTTTTTTTCATAATTTTTCGCACACTATCAGCAGCATAACCCTTAACTATGCCACCTAAATCAATTTTTACTTTAGCTTGTGTTAATTTAGCAGATTCTTCATTTAGATCTAAGTACTGATAACCAGTATTTTTTAAAGCTTTTTCAATTGCAGAAGGCTGAGGTACAGTTGGATTTTTAGTTCCTATTCCCCATAAATTAACTAAAGCTCCTAAAGTAGGATCAAAATCACCAGCAGTTAAATTAGCATATTTTTTAGCTTTTTTTAAAACTACCATTGTTTCTGGAGCTATTATAATTTCTTTTTTCGGATTATGATTTAGTTTATAAACATCACTTTTTGTTACTGTTTTACTCATTAAATTTTCAATGGCTTCTATTTGATCAATACTCTCTTTAACAGCCTTTTCAGCACCATTTCCATGAGCTCTAACCTTAACTAAGGTATCCATTAAAAAAGCATTATCTTCTACTTTTTTTAACTCAGATTGATTATTACAGGCAGTTAAAAAAAGTATCATCATAATTAAAATACTAAATAACAATATTTTTTTCTTTTTAGACAAGTTACCACTTCCTAATTTTCTAATTTATTATTTAAAATAATTTAATCTTTAGTAAATCAATTATATTTTATCATATCTAATTATTTTTGCAAAGATTAAACTTGAGTACTTTTCTTGCAATTTAATTTAAATATGCTATAATTTAAGTGTGAAAATATTAACTTCATTGACTTATTTTTAAATATTTACAATATATATTTAGCTTTTTTTCTATTCAATTTAACTCAAACTTAATTTTAATTTAATTAAAAAAGTAAATTAATAGAAATAGCTAAACAACTATCTTAAGGGGGTAACAAAATTGAGTAATAACATCATTATTTTGGGAGCAGGTTATGGAGGAGTAGCTGCTGGGCAAACTCTACATAAAAAGTTAAAAAAATATCCTGATTCTACAATTACTCTAATTGACAAGAATCCGTATCATACTTTACTAACTGAATTACATGAGTTAGCAGGTAATAGAATTGAAGAAGATGCTATTAAAGTCAACTTAGAGAGAATTTTTTCTTCCACAAGAGTTAATTTAGTCCAAGATGAAATAAATGATATCGATTTTGAGAAACAAGTTTTAAGTTCTAGCAATCACCAATATAATTATGATTATTTAATTATGGGTACAGGTAGTAAAGCAAGTGATTGTGGAGTCAAAGGCGTCGATGAACACGCTTTTACATTATGGTCGATTGCTGACTCATTAAATATTAAAAATCATGTAAAAAAATGCATGCAAGAAGCTAGAATTACTGATGAACCTGATCAAAGAAAAGAGCTTTTATCATTTGCAGTTGCTGGTGGAGGCTTTACTGGAGTTGAAATGGTGGGTGAATTAATTGAATGGCTAACTGAGTATAGCAAAAAATATAATATTCCTTGGAATGAAATAGAAATTTATAATTTTGAAGGCCTTGATAGAATTCTTCCTTCCCTTAATGAAAAATTAGTAAAAAAAGCTATGAATTACATGAAGAAAAAGGGAGTAAATGTTAAAACAGGCGAATTTGTCAATAAAATAGAAGCAGATAAATTAATTTTAAATAATGGAGAAGAAATTAAGGCTAAAACTATTATTTGGACTTGTGGAGTGGAGGCTGCAGATTTCGCTGCTAACTCTGGCTTAGAAACTGATAAAGCAAACAGAATTAAAGTTAATAAATATCTACAAACAGAAAATTATTCCAATGTTTATGCCATTGGTGATAATGCAGCAGCACCATGGAAAAAAGATAAAATTTTACCAGCTTTAGTTGAATCAGCCCAACAAACTGGTCAATGTGCTGCTAAAAATATTGTGGCAGAAATTAAAGGTGCTGATAAAGAAGAACTTGATCCAAACTTACATGGAGTAATGGTTTCAGTGGGAAGCAGTTATGCTGTAGCTGAAGTAATGGGTTTATCTTTAACTGGTATTCCAGCTATGTTTATGAAACATTCAGTTAATATGTTTTATCGTTTTGAACTAGGTGGAATTAAAGAAACATATAGTTTAATTTCAGAATATCTGGAGGAACAAGCTTCTCAAAAAGGTTTATTAGCTCAGCTTTTCGGTTTTGTGAGTCAAAAATCTAGATCGCTTTGGTTAGTTCTTTTAAGAGTTTTTGTAGGAATAATGTGGCTTTATGAAGGCTACTCAAAAGTAAGAGATGGCTGGTTATTTAGTGGAGATTATTTAGTTTCTGGAGCTTCTGCTTCTCCCATTGGTGATTATGCAGTTGGCTGGTATGTCTGGTTAAATGAAGCAATTATCTTTAAGTTTCCACTTTTCTTCCAAATTGTAGTCACTCTAAGTATGATCGGAATTGGTCTTTCTTTAATTTCAGGCTTATTTGCCTCACTTGGTGCTTTAGGATCAGCTGCTTTTTCAGTTAACTTTTTATTAGCTGGTCAATATGCACACTGGTCTAGTGAATATCCAGGTCACTTTAGTCCATTATTTTGGTTCTTTTTCGCTTCTATTGCCTTAATTGGTTCTGGACGTTCTTTTGGCCTAGATTATTATGTTTTACCGTGGTTGAAAAAGATAATTTGGCGGAGACCTAAAAATAAAGATCAAGATTTAAAACAAGTAGTAAATAAAAAATAATTATTATTAAAAAAAGCAGGAGCCAATTAGCTCTTGCTTTTTTTATTGATCCTTATATTTATCATTCAAAGATCTTAATTTAAAATAAATATTTTAAATTAACTAAAAAATAGTCAACTCTATTTTTGGCATTAAAATATATCTTTTTTAATAAGCCTTGATTTTTCTCTAATCTAGATTGAGCTTTAGCAGCTACAAAATAAAGACGATCTGAATTGTTTTTACCCTGAGCAAAACTAAAAGCATTATAAACATCTACAGCCTGAAACCCACTATTAGCAAGCAAATCTAAAACAGTAGAAATTTTATAACCTCGCTCAGTATGAACTTCCTCAAAACAAGGCAGTGCTTTGTTATTTGGACAAATTTTTAACTTTACTTTCCATAAATTTTTGTCTTTATTAACAATATCTTGCCAAAAGCATTCATAACTTGGATCTTCAAATACTACAGATTTTTCTGCAATAGTTTTTATTCTACCGATTGAATTCAAATCAAAAATAAATAATCCGTTTTCAGTTAAAGAATTAGCTGCATTTTTAAAACAAGCTTCTAGTTCTGCTTTTTCTGTCAAATAATTCAAACTATCGAAAAAAGAAACTATTAAATCAAATTGATTTTTAAAATAAAAATCTTTCATATCTTGAACCTCAAATTGAAGAGAAAATTTCCTTTTATCTTGCTCAATTAAATATTTAAACCTATCTTTTACAGAATATTTTTTAAAAGAATTACTTTCCTGTAATTTATACTCTAGTTTTTCTTGAGCTTTAGTAATCATGGCAGAAGATAAATCTAAAGCAGTAATTTGATTTAAACTCTCTAACTCAATTAATCTTAAAGTCATATTAGAAGTTCCAGCAGCTAATTCTAATATTTTTTTTGGCTCTTGCTGATAATAAATTAAAAGATCTTGTAAATATCTATACCAATAATCATAAGGAACACTTTCCATTATTTGATCATAAATTTCAGCAAAATAAGTTGTATAACTTTGTTCCATTCTAATTACCTATTTCTCTTTAGCCGATTTTACTAAAAACTCAAGATACTTATAAACTTCTTTACTACCCTCTCCGTTTTGGGAAGAAAAGAAGGTGAAATTATCATCTTTAGTTAAATTCAATTCTTGATAGATTAACTTTTTTTGTTTAGCTCTTTTATTATTTGAAATTTTATCAACTTTAGTAGCAACAATTAAAAAATTCAAACCACTAGCTTGAAGCCAATTTACCATTAGTTTATCATCTTTAGTTGGCTTATGCCTGGAATCTATAATTTGAACTACTCCAACTAAATTTTCTCTATAATTTAAATAAGTATCAATCAACTCAGCCCAATCATCTTTCACTTTTTGAGGTACATTGGCAAATCCATAGCCTGGTAAATCAACTAAATAAAATTTGTCATCAACATTAAAATAGTTTAAACACTGAGTTCTTCCTGGTGTATTACTTGTTCTAGCTAACTTTTTTTGTTTTGTCATTCGATTAATTAATGATGATTTACCAACATTAGAACGCCCACTAAAAGCTACCTCAGGCTGCTGTAGCCTGGGGCAGTCTTCATATTTATAAACACTTTTATAAAATTCAGCCTTATTAATTTTCATTTTTTTCATCCTTTAATAGCAAAATATCAATCACTTGATCCATATGAGAAACAAAACTAACATTTAAACCACGAGTTATTTCTTTATCTATTTCTTTAAAATTATTTTCATTCTTTTTAGGTAAAATAAAGTTTTCAATTCCAGCCCGACGTCCTGCCAGAAGTTTAGTCTTTAAACCACCAATGGGTAGCACTCTACCTCTTAAAGATATTTCACCAGTCATTGCATAATCTCCTCTAATTTTTAAACCAGTTAAAGCAGATGCTAAAGCAATTGCAATAGTAATTCCAGCCGAAGGACCATCTTTGGGCACTGCTCCTTGAGGCACATGAATATGAACATCAAATTTCTTATAAAATCCATCACTTAGCTCTAGCTGTTTTTGTTTAGACCTAATATAACTTAAAGCAGCTTGAGCTGATTCTTTCATTACATCTCCTAAAGAACCAGTCAAAGTTAAACTACCCTTACCAGGTACAACTCCCACTTCAATATCTAAAATATCTCCACCTGCCTGATTATAGGCTAAACCAGTAGCAACTCCAATCCGATCTTCTAAATCACTTTCTTGGTACTCATAATCTGGTAATCCCAGATGTTTTTCTACACTATTAACTGCAACTAAAGCTCTATGATCTCTGCCTTCTACAAATTCTTTAGCAATTTTACGCGTAATAGCTGCTAATTTTCTTTCTAAATTTCTCACTCCAGCTTCCCGAGTGTACTCTCTAATTACTTTTAAAATGGCATTAGCAGAAATATTAATTTTTTCTTCATTTAGACCATGGTCTTTATATATTTTTGGTAATAAATGCTGTTCAGCAATTTTTAATTTTTCATTTTCTGTATAGCCTGGAATACCAATTAATTCCATTCTATCTAATAAGGGTGCTGGTATGGTTTTAATAGCATTAGCTGTTGTTACAAATAAAACTTGAGAAAGATCAAAAGGAACTTCAAGATAATGATCCCCAAATTCTTTATTTTGTTCTGGGTCTAAAACTTCAAGTAAAGCAGAAGCGGGATCTCCTCTAAAATCAGAGTTCATTTTATCTACTTCATCTAACAAAAATACTGGATTTTTAGAACCCGCATCTCGCATAGCATTAATAATTCTACCGGGACGAGATCCAATATAGGTCCTACGATGTCCCCTAATTTCTGCTTCATCTCTCACTCCACCTAAAGAGAGACGAACAAAATCTCGATCTAAAGCTCTAGCAATTGAACGTCCCAAAGATGTTTTTCCCACTCCAGGTGCTCCAACTAAACATAAAATAGGGCTTTTCTTTTTAGGAGCCATTTTCCTAACTGCGAGATATTCTAAAATTCTTTCTTTAACATCTTTTAAGCCATAATGATCTGACTCTAAAATAGATTCAGATTTTTGCAGATTGATTTCTTCTTCTTTTTCTTCATTCCAAGGTAAATCTAGAATACAATCTAAATAATTTCTGACAACAGTAGCTTCTGCAGACATAGAAGAAGTTTTATCTAATTTTTTTATTTCTTCTTCAATTTTCTCCTCAACTTTTTCTGGTAATTCAAGTTCTTCCAATTTCTGATAATAAGCTTCAATTTCATCATTAGAATCTTGATCTTGATCAAGCTCGTCTTTAATTATTTTCATTTTTTCTCTCAAATAATATTCTTTTTGATTTTTTTCTACTTTATTTTTAACTCTTTTATTTATATCCTGTTCTATTTTTAAAACTTCTATTTCAGATTGTAATAAGCTCAATAATTTTTCCAAACGCTCAACAATATCAGTGATTTCTAATATTTTTTGTAAATCCTGATATTTCAATTCTGTGTGAGAAGCAATAACATCTGCTAACTGACCTGGTTCTTCAATATTACTAGCTGCCATTATCGTTTCACCAGGTAAATCATTATGATATTTTATATAATTTTCAAATTCTTTAATAACAGTTCTCATTAGAGCCTTAATCTCAGTTGAAACTTCAATTTCAGCTTCAAGTTGAGTCTTAACTTCTACTCGAAAATATTCTTCAGTCTTTAAATAATTACTCAGCTCAGCTCTTTCTAAACCTTCAATTACTACTTTAATCATTCCATTTGGAAGTTTTACTAACTGCTTTATTTGAGCAATTGTTCCAAATTCGTAAATATCACTGATTTCAGGTTCTTCAATTGCTTCATCTTTTTGAGCTACAATAATTATTTTCTTTTCTTCCATCATAGCCTCTTCTAAAGCAACTTTAGATTTCTCTCTACCAACTAAAAGTGGGATTACCATATGCGGAAAAATAATAGCTCCTCTTGATGCCATTAAAGGTAATTCCATTTTTGCTTGAACTTCATTTTCTGTACTCATTAATTTTCACCTCTATCAATTATTTAATAATCTACCTTAGTATTATACTTCAATATTTATCAATTTTTACCTTTAAATTAAGCTCAAAAAACGAAAGAGATAATACCACTCACTCTTAGGGGAGTAATATTATCTCTAAATAGGCTCACAGCTTAATTTATAATACATCATATTTATTATTTAAAATTTTAGCTGTTAAGCACTTTCTTCTTCTTCTAGACTTTGCTCTTCAACTTCTAAAATTGGATCTGCATTTTCATTTATAACTTGTTCATTAATAATACATTTTTTAATTTCTGGCCGTGAAGGAAGATCATACATGATATCTAAAACAGCATTTTCCACAACTGATCTTAAACCTCGAGCACCAGTATTTCGATCTAAAGCTTTAGCAGCAATTGATTTTAGAGCTTCATCTGTAAATTCTAGCTCTATTTCATCCATTGCAAAAAACTTTTCATACTGTTTGATTAAAGCATTACGTGGTTCTTTCATAATTCGAACCATATCTTCTGCTTCAAGTTGGTCTAAAGTTACCTGAACTGGCATTCTCCCTATAAATTCAGGAATTAAACCATAGTGTAATAAATCTTGAGGTTGAATATGCTTTAAAGTATCTCCAATATTTTCATCTTCTGCTTGAGTTTTAATGTCAGCACCAAAACCCATAACTTTTTCACTGATTCTGGAGTCAATTAATTTTTCTAAACCATCAAAAGCTCCACCAGCAATAAATAAAATATTAGTAGTATCTATCTGAATAAACTCTTGGTGAGGATGCTTTCTGCCACCTTGAGGTGGAACACTTGCTACAGTACCTTCTATAATCTTAAGTAAAGCCTGCTGTACTCCCTCACCTGATACATCTCTAGTTATTGATGTGTTTTCTGATTTACGAGCAATTTTATCAATTTCATCTACATAAATAATTCCTTTTTCTGCTTTTTCAACATCATAATCAGCAGCCTGAATTAATTTAAGTAGAATATTTTCTACATCTTCCCCTACATAACCAGCTTCAGTTAAAGAAGTTGCATCTGTTATAGCAATGGGAACATCTATAATTTTAGCTAAGGTTTGAGCCATTAAAGTTTTACCACAACCTGTAGGCCCAATCATCATAATATTACTTTTTTGTAATTCTACATCATCAATCATCAAATTAGAATTCACTCTTTTATAATGATTATAAACAGCCACAGATAAAGACTTCTTAGCTCTCTCCTGCCCAATAACATATTGATCCAAATATTCTTTTATTTCTTTAGGTTTTGGAATATTTTCAAATTCCAATTCCATTTCTTCATCTAATTCTTCTTCTACAATTTCATTACAGAGTTCTATACATTCATCACAAATATACACTCCGGGACCAGCAACTAATTTTTTAACTTGATCCTGGCTTTTACCACAAAAGGAACATTTTAATTCCCCATCTTCATGATCGTGATCGCCAAATTTAAACATTATATCACCTCTTGGGCTAAATTACTTTTCATTTAATTCATTACGTGTAATTACTTCATCAATTAATCCATAATCAACTGCTTCTTTTGCAGTCATAAAATAATCTTTCTCTACATCTTGAGCAATTTTCTCAGCAGTCTGACCTGTATGTTGACTAAGAATTTCATTCAGCAATTCTCGAATTCTCATCAGTTCTTTAATATGGATTTCTGCTTCAGTTGCTTTACCCTGAGCACCACCTGCTGGCTGATGAATCATAACTCTTGCATAAGGAAGGGCATAACGTTTACCTTCAGCTCCAGCAGCAAGTAATAGTGCTCCAGCACTTGCAGCTTGACCCATCCCAATTGTTACTACATCAGGCTTTATATATTGCATTGTATCATACATTGCCAGAGCAGCAGTCACTGAGCCACCTGGACTATTAATATATAAATAAATATCTTTATCTGGATTATCTGCTTCTAAAAAAAGCAGTTGAGCAATAACAGTATTTGCAACTTGATCTGTTACTTGTGAACCTAAAAATACTATTCTATCTTTTAAGAGGCGCGAATAAATATCATAGGATCTTTCTCCTCGATTAGTCTGTTCAACTACCATTGGAATTAAACTCATATTTAAAACCTCCTGATATTAAATTTGTGCCCGATATAAATTAAAATTCATATCAGGCACTTAAAAATTAATTATTTTCAATTAAAAAATCAATAGCTTTTTGCCTTTTAATATCTTCTTTCAACTGGCTAAGCTGTCCTTGCATCTGCAAAATAGCCTTGATTTGCTCAGGTTCTTGATCATGCATTTCTGCAATCTGATTTACTTCTTCATCAAGTTCTTCATCTGTCACTTCAATTTCTTCTACTTCAGCAATAGCTTCTAAAACAAGCAGCTCTTTTGCTCTTTCAGCAGCAGTATCTCTATTTTGTTCTCTCCAACCAGCTTCATCCATTCCCATATAGCTAAGATAATCTTCAGCATTCATTCCCTGCTGAGAAATAGATTGTGATAGTCTTTGGAACATTTGATCTAACTGTTCATCAATTAAAGTATCAGTCATCTTAACTTCTGCGTTTTCACTCGCTTTTTTAATTAGTTCTTCTCTAAAGTTGTTTTCAACTGATTCTTCTTTTTGAGCAGCTAATTCTTCTTCAATACTTACTTTCAAATCAGCAATTGTATCATAATCACTTGCTTCAGCAGCAAAGTCATCATTTAACTCAGGCTTTTCTTTTACTTTAATTTCTTTTAGGAGTACATCAAAAGAAGCCTCTGCCCCAGCAAGTTCATCTGCATGATAATCTTCAGGGAAATTAACTTCTACAGTTTTTTCTTCCCCAACTTTCATTCCAATTAATTGTTCTTCAAAACCTGGAATAAAGTTACCAGATCCAATCTCTAAACTATATTCTTCAGCAGAACCACCTGGGAACTCTTCACCATCTACATAACCAGTAAAGTCAATAATTGCATAATCGCCTTCTTCTAGTTCTTCCCTTTCGGCAGTAGCCAGCTGACTATGTTTATCTTGCATTTGTTCTAAACGCTGACTAATTTCTTCTGCTTTAACTGCAGCATCTTCTTTTTCAATTCCAAGATCTTTATATGCTCCTAATTCTACTTCTGGTTTAACTTCTACTATAGCTGTAAAATTAGCAGACTCTCCTTTAGCAATATAAAAATCTTCAATATCAGGTTGAGCTATAGGCTCAATATCAGCTTCTTCTACTGCCTGACTATAACCTTGAGGAATTAGAATATCAAGTGCATCTTTATGCAGAACTTCTTCTCCAAATCTTTTTTCAATCAATTTGCGAGGAGCTTTCCCTTTTCTAAATCCAGGAATCTCTACATCTTTAACCACCTGACGATATGCTTGCTCTAAAGCTTCATCTACTTTTTTACTTTCTATTTCAACTTCTAATTTAACTTTATTATCTTCTAAAACTTCTTTTTTAACTTCCATTAATATTCCTCCTAACTAATATTTAAATAAAACTTTTAAAAAAACTCTCTATATGTTAATAATCCCCGATCTGGCACCGGGCCAATATCGGGGTCAATGACAGAATTATTAAATGGTGCGAAAGGTGGGACTCGAACCCACACGGGGATTGCCCACTAGATCCTAAATCTAGCGCGTCTGCCAATTCCGCCACTTTCGCATAGTAAATAATGCTGTAAGTGAAAACATTTTTTCTTTTTCACAAAAGCAAGTATTATAGTAACATAACTTTTTTGACTTGTCAAGGAATTATTAGAAAAAATAATTATTTTTTTAACCTTGGCAAAAGCTTGCTTAAAATTTCCATCTTTCTTATTATATAATAAATCTGACAAAATATCCAGTCAATTTTAAAATTAATTTATTTTTTTACTGTTTTTCAGGTTTCATTAAAGATAAATCAACTTTTCTATTTTTAACTTGCAAGGCTCTATTAAGTAATTCCTCTACTGCAGAAAACTTATCTATATACATTTCTTCAGTAGTAAGCTCAGCATAATTTCTATGCAAAAAGCTATCAATGCCCATAAAAAGAATTTCAGTTACTTCTTCCGGGTATTCAGTTTCAAATTCACCTCGAGCTACACCTTCTTTTACTATAGCAGTAAAAATCGGCATAAACTTATTCCAAAACTCTTTATTTCTTTCTTTCATGAATTTTGCATTTTCATCAATTTTAAAAAATTCATAAACTTTAAAATTACCTCTTCTACTGAAAATTAAACGCAAAATTATTTTCTCTACTTTCTCTAAAGAAGACATATTTTTATTTTCTAAAACATGTCTTGCTTTTTTTTCAGTTTTTTTATATCTTTTTTCTAATAAAGAAGAAATTATATCTTCTTTAGTATCAAAATAATAATAAAAAGTTCCTTTAGCTACTCCAGCTTGAGCAGCAATATCTTTAACAGTAGTTTTTTCAAATCCATCTTTAATAAATAACTTTTCAGCTTCATTTAAGATAGTATTACGCCTTTTTAATGATTTTTTTGTTTTCTTAGTCACTCTTATTAACCTCCATTTATTTTTGACTTTTAGTCATTGAAGAGTGCATATATTATAGCACAAGTTAAGACTAAGTTAAAGTAAGAATGGTGATTAAGTTATTCTCTATTTTAATTATAACTTTTTTTAAAGTTATTAGTCAAGAAAATTAAAACAGACATAAAAAAAGACACCAAATTGGTGTTTTAAATGGGGTGGATGATGGGGCTTGAACCCACGGCCTCAGGAGCCACAATCCTGCGCTCTAGCCAACTGAGCTACATCCACCATATTTGGTTTTTGGTTTAAAATGGCGCGCCCGACAGGATTCGAACCTGTGGCCTACGGATTAGAAGTCCGTTGCTCTATCCGGACTGAGCTACGGGCGCATAAAATGGAGCGGGAAACGAGACTCGAACTCGCGACCCTCAGCTTGGAAGGCTGATGCTCTAGCCAACTGAGCTACTCCCGCTCAAAAATTGTTTATAATTTGAATTAAATAAAATGGTCGGAGCGAAAGGATTTGAACCTTCGACCCCCTGCTCCCAAAGCAGGTGCGCTACCAAGCTGCGCCACGCTCCGACGTTATTTGAACCGCAAAAAATAATTTCTTTTTTCGCGACGACAATTAATAGTATATAGTAAATACCGCTTTCGGTCAAAAAAGAAAACGGCATTTACAGCTTTTAAGGTTAAATTAAATCATTAATACTTTTTTTTGCTAGTTATATCTCTTTTTTAGTTCATTTTTCATTTTTATTAATGCAAGGCCTCGATGACTAATTTTATTCTTTTTTGATTGGCTTAATTGCGCCATTGTTTTATCAAATTCAGGTAAATAAAAAATAGGATCATAACCAAAACCATTTTGACCAGCAGGCTTATTAGCTATCCTACCTTCACATTTACCTTCAACAGTTATTTCTAAATCATTAATAGGATCCACAAGAGCTAAAACTGAAATAAAAGCAGCTTTTCTAGCTTCTACTGGCTGACCTTCTAATAATTTTAATACTTTTAAATACTTTTGTTGATCATTCAAATCTGCTCCCCCAAAACGAGCAGAATAAATTCCTGGAGCACCATCTAAAAAATCAACTGAAAGCCCTGAGTCATCTGCAAGTACAATCTGATTCAACTCTGAAGCTCTTTGTCGGGCTTTTTTTAAAGCATTTTCTTTATATGTTTTTCCATCTTCTATTACTTCAGCTAAGTCTAAATCAGGATTTAAACCTTCAAATTTGAAATTAAGATCTGAAAAAAAAGATTTAATTTCTTCTATTTTATGCTGGTTACCGCTTCCAATTACTATTTTCTCCATCTTATTCACCACCTAAAACTAACTTTTGTTCTTCAATTAAACCTAAAATTCCTTTTTCAGCTAATTCATACATTTGATCAAGTTCTTCTCTACTAAAAGGATTTTCTTCAGCAGTACCTTGGATTTCAATAATTTTACCAGCTTCAGTCATTACTATATTCATATCTACTTGAGCTTGAGAATCTTCTTCATAACATAAATCAAGCAAAGCCTCTCCTTTAACCAAACCAACACTAGTTGCTGCCATATAGCCTTTTAAAGGATTTTCTTCTATTTTTCCTTCTGCTAATAGAAAATTAATCCCATCTACTAAAGCAACAAAAGCACCTGTTATAGCAGCTGTTCTTGTACCTCCGTCAGCCTGCAGTACATCACAGTCTACCCAAATTGTTCTTTCTCCAATTTTTTCTAAATCAATAATTGCTCTTAAACTTCTTCCAATTAACCTTTGAATTTCTTGAGTTCTACCACTTAATTTCCTTTTAGCAGCTTCTCTAATATTTCGAGATTGAGTTGCCCGAGGTAAAAGTGAGTACTCTGCAGTGAGCCAGCCTTTATTTTGACCTCTTAGAAAGTAAGGAACACTATCTTCTATTGAAACATTACATAAAACCATGGTGTCACCTGTTTCTATTAAAACAGAGCCTTCCGCATATTTTGTATAATTTCTTGTTATTTCAATTTCTCTCAGTTGATTATATTCTCTTCCATCTGTACGCATTATTTAAATTCCCCCTAATTTATTGTTTAATAAATATATTTTCTTCTTTAAAGTCTAAAGCTTCCAAATCTAAAAAAGAACTTCCATTCTGCAAAAATTTAGTTGATATTTTTTGTTTTTTACTAACTAATAATTGATGCTGAGTAAAATTATCATTTTGACTATTAAGTAAATTAAGATTGCTAAGGGTATTTTGTAGTTCTGCTACAAGTTCAGAAGCTGGATTAACTAATTTAACTTTTGCTCCCATCAAATCTGCTATAATTGGAGTTAAATAGGGAAAGTGAGTACAAGCTAAAATTAAAGTATCTACTCCATAATTTTTTAAAGGCTTTAAATAAAAATCAGCTATCTTTCTAACTTCTGGGCCCTTAAAAATACCTGCTTCAACCAGAGTCACAAATTCAGGACAAATTCTTGTATATACTTCAATTTCTGTATTTCTACTTAAAATAGCTTGCTGATAAACCTGACTTTTAATAGTTCCTTCTGTTCCTATCACAGCAATTTTTTTCTTTTTAGTCAAAGTAACCGCTTTAAAAGCAGCTCTTTTTATCATCCCAAAAATGGGAACCTCAAATTTATCTTTAACATAATCTAAAGCCGCAGAAGTAGCTGTATTACAGGCAATAATTATAGCTTTAACTTTTTTTTCCTCAATTAAATAATTTATTATTTTTTCTACATAAGTCCGAACTACACTTAAGCTTTTAGGACCATAAGGTAAATGCAGAGTATCTCCAAAATAAACAATATTTTCTCTAGGCAAAAATTTGAAAATTTCAAATGCAACTGTCAATCCACCTACTCCCGAATCTAATAAGCCTATAGCTTTCTTTGAATTCTCCACCATACCAACTCCTATTTCTAAAACTAACTACCCTTAGTTAGTTTTTGATTGTACATTAAGGCTTGACTTAAGTCAAGGTGCCCAACAAGAGTCTCTACTGCTTGTCCTTCTAATAAAATTTTAACATATTCAATCTCATCTAACTGAGTATAAGTATTAACTATTGAATAAACTGTTAAAAGTTCACCTGTACTTCCACCCCAATGATTATTTTTTAAAGCTAAATTAAAGTTTAAGGTTATTGTTTTATTTTTTAAATTATAATCTAATAGTTCTGTTTCTTTTGGAATAGTTTTTTTTAGTTCTTTGTTTTTTGGTCCTGTTTTCAATTCTCTAAATAATTTAAGGTAATAATCTTCCACTTCAGGCTCAATTGCTCTTTTTTCAACTACTAAATAATTAGCATCATTTGTAGAAAAATAAAGAACTAATTTGTTTTCACTAATAAAATAATTAGTATAAACTAAAAAGATAAGATAAATTACTGCTCCTAATAAAACTGTGATCCTTAATATTAAAAGCAGTTTCCTTTTTTGATCAACTTTTAGTTTCTTTTTTTCAGCAGTCATTTTAATTACCTCCATTTTCTGCTAAATAATCAAGTATTCCTTCAACTATTAAAGTAGCAGCTTTCTGCTGAAAGTCTTTATTTTTTAATAATCTTGCTTCATGATAGTTACTTAAAAAGGCTACCTCTATTAAAGCAGAAGGCATTTTAGTATATTTTATAACATAAAAATTGCTTTCTTTAATCCCTCGATCAACAATACCAAGACTTCTACCTAATTTATCCTGTATTTTTTCAGCCAAAAATCGATTTTTATTATTAGCCTTATTATAATAAGTCTCAATACCACCACTTTGAGGATTATTAAAAGAATTTGCATGAATACTAACAAATAAATCTGCCTTTTTATTATTAGCAAAATTAACTCTTTGCTGTAAAGAACGAAATTCATCAGATTCTCTAGTTAATAATACTCGTTGTTTTTGTTTAAGCAATAAATATCTAACTTTTTTAGCTATTGCTAGATTTGGAGTTTTTTCTTCTAAATCATTAGGGCCAATAGCTCCTGGATCAAAACCACCATGTCCTGCATCAATAACTATTAAATTAGAATCAATTTTCTTTTCTGCCTTAACTTTTTGATTTAAATAATCTTTCGCTAAAGCAATTTTAATTCCATGACCATTTTGATAATTAGTCACTTGGTGACTATAATAGTCATTTAATTCAAAAACTAATCTAGTTACTTCTTTATCTTCTAATTGATAAGTACTACTCCTAATCTCTTTAATTAAAGATGTTTTTTTAATTGCTTTAAATTGCTCTAAATTATTTCGAGTATTTTTAAAATCAACAACTATCCGATCAGGATAATTAAATTTTTTAACTTCATAATCAGCTTTAGAATCCATTAAAATATCTAAATATTGATAATCTCCTTGAGCTTTAGTTTTAATTTTAGCAAATTTATTTTTTAAATTAAGCTGATAATAATAAAGATCTTCTTTATGTTCTTCAACTAAATCATATTCGGTTAGTTCATTTAAATCAGCTACTATCCTAACTGTTTGATCATCAAAACGAGCAGTTCTAATGCTCTTGATTTGAGAATTTTTCACGCTAAGCTCATCTCTAATTCCACTCCCACGGTTAACATGATAAAGATTCATTACTAATCTGGGGGGAGATTTCAGTAAAAATATTTCAGGATTTAAAGCTGAAGAAGAACTAAAACTAAAACTACCATCTTTATATTTTAAATCTTTGATTTCTGATCTCTGCCCAGCTTTAAATGCTAATAATTTATTATTCGTTCTTTTAAGAGGTTTAAATATATCTCCATTTTTCAGTTTAGCTTCTATTCTAAGTACAACAGGATCTAAACTATGTTGACTAACTTTAATATTTTCAATCAATTTATTTTCTTTCAAATCTAAATTAAAGTTACCAATAACAATCGATGGAATATCAATTATCATTTTTTTCTCTTCTGATAAATATTCAGTTTTAGGTGTTGGTATTTCTCCTGTTGCTTCTATTTGTAAAATATTATTATTAGCTATTTGAATATTTTTCAGTTGTGGCAAAAAACTTAAAACTAAAGAATCTTGATATTCATAAACTCCACCATCAATTTGAAAAGGAATTGGAGTCCTACTTTTAATAACTAATCTAAGTAAAGCTCTATCTGGAACATTGACCACTTTTAGGTAATAATTATTGTTCGAAATATTATCACTAAATTCTTGATCAATTTCAGCCTTATCAATTTCTATAGTTATTTTTCTGCCGTCTTCACTATGTAAAACTCGATAAGGACTAATCTCATCCATTTTAATTTGCAGCTGATTTCCATCTTCTTGCCAAGATACATCACTAATTGTGGTTTCAGGTTGAAAAATATATAGTTCCTCTTTATTTCTTTGATATTCTAATAAATAACCAAAAGCTTCTATAGATTTAGCTAATGGAATATAAGCTTGATCATCAATTAATTGCAGGCCAGCCTTTGTTCTTAAAGCATCAGTACCAATCTGAATATAAGGATTATTTTGCATAATTTTAATACTAGTAGATTGAGATTCCATTTTTAAAGACTTAATAGCTGCTCTCCAGGTCAAATCAGCATCTAATAAATTTGCTAAATCACGGGCCCTAATTAAAAGTTCTCCTTTATGACTAGCTAATTTTACCTGCTCAGTAATATCTTCTCCATTAAAAAAAACTTTATTTTGAGCAGCAGCTCCTTGACTAAAGATAATTAGAAAACTAACAAATAAAACTAATAGAATATATTTTTTAAAATTCGACAATAAAATTACCCCCTTTCTTTTAAATATTATTAATGTCACTAAATTCAAGCTCAACTTTATTAATTAAACTATCGGCAGAAAAATTATCTGTTTCCAAATTTTTTGCTGCTATTTTTTCAATCGGTAAATAAATACTAAACTTACTATAAACTCCATATTCACTAGTTAATTCAATTCTACCTCCATGCATTTCTACAATTGATTTAGCTAAAGATAGACCAATACCACTACCTTCTCGTTTTTTATTAAAGCTTTGATCAACCTGCCTAAATTCTTCAAAAATAATAGCCTGATTTTCTTTTTTAATTCCAATCCCAGTATCTTTGATTGAAATCACAATTTCATTTTCTATTTTCTCTATTTTTAATAAAATTTCATCTCCAGCTTCAGTAAACTTAACTGCATTAGAAATCAAATTCAAAATTACCCTTTCAAGGTTAAAAGGATCACAAGCTATAATTTGACTTTCTAAATTACTTTGAAAAATAAATTTTCTATTTTTAGTTTCTAAATAATCAGCTGTACTTTTCACTATTGATTTTACTAGTTTAATAATATCAAAATTACCCTTATGAAGACAAAATGTATTAACACCTATTTTGGTAATATCAATTAAATTGTTAACTAATCTTAAAAGACGAAAACCATTATTTTTAATTGAGCTTAAATATTTATCAAATTTATTTTCTAAATGATCTTCACTTGCTAATTTATATTCTAAAATTTGTAAACTAGAAAAGATTAGATTTAACGGTGTTTTTAATTCATGTGAAATATTTGCAAAAAATATAGTTCTTAATTGATTATATTCTAATTTTTCTTTTTGATTTTTTATTCTTTTTTGAATTTTGATCTTCTCACTAATATCCTGAGCAATTGATATAATCTCTAATATTTTATCATTCCGATCTTTAATTAAAGCAGTATTCCATTCACAATAGAGTTCACTACCGTCTTTAGCAATATTTTTATGAACATTATAACTCTCATTATTTTCAAAAACATTTACTATCAAATCTGTAATCTTTGAATAAGAATCAGCTGCTACTATTAAATTAAATTTTTCACCTATTACTTCATCTTTTTTCCAGCCAAATATTTCTTCAGCTTTATCATTCCAATCAATTATATTTGTTTCTCTATCAGAAACAACAAAAGCTAAAGGTGCATTTTTAAAAATACTTCTATACCTTTTAGTAGCTCTATACAATTTTTCTTCTTGTTTTAATTCTTCAGTTATATCTTCAGCTAAACAAAGTAAATAATCAACTTCTCCATTTACATTATGATGAGGAATTACATCAACCTCAATCATTCTCATTTCACTTTCAACTTCTAGTTCAATTTTTGCTTTTTTTCTTTTACCTTCTGCAAAAACCTCTTGGTTAAATTTTTTAACTGTTTTTAATTCTTGAGAATTTAGAATACTAGCAATAGGCTTACCTCTTAAATCAGAACGTTGACAAGAACAAAAATCAGCCATTTTCTGATTAACATCTCCAAAATGAGTTGGTTTAAATAAAATATAACTTATCTTATTTAAATTATTAAATAAAAAATCAAATTCAGGCTTAATCTGCTGCATCTATGACCTCCAACTAAAATTAATTATTTAAATCATCAATTATTTTCTCTAAATTATTTTCATTTGTTAAATTAAGTTCTAAAAATTTCGCTTTAAGTCCTTTTTTAAAAGCTGCTGGTTTATCAACTGCAATAACTTGACCTTGATTAATAAAAGCAACTCGATCACATAAATGAGCTGCCTCTTCTAAATAATGAGTACTTAAAATAACAGTTTTACCCTGTTTTTTTAAAGCTAAAACTTTTTGCTGAATAATTTCGGCCGAAATCGGATCTAAACCACCTGTTGCCTCATCTAAAATCAAAATTTCTGGCTCAGCAATTAAAGAACGGCAAATCATTAATCTTTTTTTCATACCTTTAGAAAAAGTTCTGATTTCTCGTTTAGCTGCAGCTTCTAAATGGTATTCAGCTAATAATTCTTTTATTTTACTTTGATTAACATTATTAATCCCGGCAAATAATTTTAAATTATCAATTGCATTTAAACGTAAATAAAGATTACTTTCTTCAAAGACTACTCCTATTTTATTTTTTAACCAAGTTGGAAGCTGTTTTTTAATTTTTTCTCCCATTATTTTAATACTACCCTCAGTAGGTTTTAAAAGCCCCATTAATATTTTCAAGGTAGTTGTCTTTCCAGCTCCATTTGGCCCTAAAAGTCCTACAATTTCTCCTTTTTCAACTTCCAAATTAATACCATTTAAGGCTTTAAAACCTGAAAAAATTTTAGTTAAATTTTTAATTTCAATGATTTTTTTATTCATTTTGATCATCATTTATAGCTTTTTTATTTTCTAGAGCTGCTTTATGATCCCAAAAAATTTGAAAATCAGAATTTATCTTTCTTAAATAAACAATTTTTTCAGATTCTTTTTCTCTACTACCAAAATGATCAAAATTTAATAAATATTTTACTTTTAATTTATAATAATCACCAAAATCACGCGCATAATCAAAATTTTTCTTTATTTCTTTAAAATCAACTTTTTCAGCTTTCCCTACATCTATTTTTGTATATTTTAAATTATATTTATTAAAATTAGTTTTTTGAAAATCAACATAAGTTTTAAGTCCAAAAATCCGCTTAAGTTCTGCTGCAAAATTATTATATACTGTTCTAAAATTTTTTGCTGCATAATTAGAATATATATAATCTGTAAAAGCTTCTGGGTTTTCAAAATCTTCAGCCTGAACAACTGGGGTCAAAAAAAGTAGCGAAAGAAAAAATAAAATAACAATTTTTTTATTCAGCAATAGAATCAGCCTTTCTAATATAAATTAAAATTATAGAATAAAAAATAAAAATAAATAAGAGCAAAAATAAAATTTCCTTTCTTATTTCACTATTTTCACCTTGATAAACTAATACTTTATCTAAAGCCTGATATAAATAGTGACTAGGAAAAAATTGAGCTAATTTTTGAGTTAAAGGTGATACATCAGCAACTAAAGCTGGAAAAATTATAGGAAAATAAATTACTGTTGAAATTGATCTGGCAGCTGATTGCGATTTAGTAAACAAACTAATAATTAGACCTAAACCACTAAAAACAAAAGTAGCTAAACTAATAATGATCAATGCCCAAAATAATCTTTCAAAACCAATTGTTAAAACTCCATTTAAAGCCCCCATCAAAATTGTTGTAACTAAAGTTAAAAATAATGCGAAAAATGATTTAGCCGCTATAATTTGATAAATATTAACTCTAGTTACTAATAAGGCTGCTAAAGTCTTATTATCTTTTTCTTCAGATAAAGAGGCAGAAATTAGCATTAAACCAATCATTGTGATAGTAACTGTTAACCAGACTGGTAAAATAGAACTACTAACCTTAAAATCAGCAGCTGCTTGAAATTTAAATTCTGGTCCCTGCTTTAACTGATGGAAATCACTTAATAATTGAGTTATATTTTCCTTTAAAATAAAAAAATTGATTGTATCTCTACTATCAAGATAAATTTTATACTTATTTTCTATACCAGATAAATTAGGATTATAAGCCATAACTGCATCAATACTGCCTGCTGCAGTAGCTTCTCTTCCTTTTTCTAATTCTTGATACTTCTTAATTTCAAAATTTTTATAATTAGCATTAACAAATTCTACTAATTTTTCAGTTTTAGGACCACTGATTCCTATTTCAAAATTTCTCATTAACTGTTGTGAATTAACAAGAGAAAACATTAGTGAAGCAAAAAGCGGAAGTAAAATTATCATTACTGCTGTTCTATTTTTTAATGATTCTTTAATATCTTTTTTGATAATTAAAGTTATTATCTTAAAATTTTCACTTAAATTAAACATTAAAATTCCCCTATTTAAATAAATTTGATTAATTTATTGAGTTTCAAAAAAGGGAGAATTAAATAATCCTCCCTTCCAATTTTCATTATGGAGCCATTCTATCAAAAAAGTAAACAAGTGCCCAAACAATTACAATAATACCTACTAATTCTGCCATTAACAAATCCTCCTTTCAATAACTTAAATCAACTTTTAAAATGTAGTCTATATTTATTTATTCTCGAAAAAAATTTATTATCCTCTTTCTTCAAGCTTTTAAATAATAATCTCAAAAATCTAATTTCACCCTCAATTAAATCTTATGTTATAATATTAATTGGTAGGTGATAAAAAATTGAAGAGTTTAAACAAGATTTTTTTTATATTTTTTAAAATTGGTTCTTTTACCTTTGGAGGCGGTTATGCAATGCTGCCAATTATCAAAAGAGAATTAGTAGACAATTTAGGCTGGATTAGTGAAAAAGATATTTACAATTACTATGCTATTGGTCAAAGCACACCTGGTATTATAGCAGTTAATACAGCTACAATGACAGGCTACAGTTTAAGAGGACTTAAAGGTGCTTTGGCAGCAACAGCTGGCTTTATTAGTCCTTCATTAATAATTATAACTTTAATTGCCTCTTTTTTTAAGAGCTTTCAAACTATCACTATTTTTCAACATGCTTTTGCAGCAGTTCAAATTGCAGTTGTTGCTTTAATCATAGATATAGTTATTAAAATGTGGCAGAAGTCAGATAAAAGTAGAATTAGTTTTTTTATTTTCTTATTTTCTTTTTTACTTTTAAGTATTTTTAGAATTTCACCTGTATTTGTAATTTTAGCTGCAGCAGTAACTGGAGTACTAATTAAATATTTAAATGGTGAACTGCAGGCTGCTTATCTTGATTATCAAAATGAAGTTAAGGATAGTGATTGTTAATGATTTATTTAATTTTATTCTTAGAATTTTTTAAAGTAGGTCTTTTTGCTTTAGGTGGAGGTTTAGCAGCTCTTCCTTTTTTACAAAACTTAATTATTAAATATGGCTGGATGACTGGCCCAGAACTGCTAAATATGATTGCAATTTCGGAATCAACTCCAGGTGCTATTGGCATTAATACAGCTACTTTTATTGGCTTTAATACAGCGGGGATTTTAGGAGGAATTATTGCTTCTCTAGGTTTAACTGCACCTTCAATTATTATAATCACTATTATTGCTCATTACTTTAAAAAATTTAATCAACATCCAATAGTCAAATCAGCTTTTACTGGAATTAGACCAGCAGTTGCAGGCTTAATTGGCTCTGCTGCTTTTCAATTAGCTCAAGGAAATATTTTCAAGTTTAAATATTTAAGCTTGAATAAAAATTTAATTCAATTTTTTGATTTAAAAGCATTAATTTTACTTTTAATTGTTTTTATTAGTATTAGAAAGTTCAAGCAACATCCAATAATTTATATTATTAGCTCTGCTTTAATTGGAATCATTTTTAAATTTTAAATATAAATTAAAATTATTAGCTTAATTTTAACTTGCAGCTAATAATTTTTTATAATATAATTGGTATAGACCATATGTTGTATATTCCTAATTGGAGGTTCAAAAATGGAAATAATTAATAAAAATAGCCCTTTACCACTTTATTATCAACTTAAAGAAAATATATTAAAGGCTTTAAAAAAAGAAGAATTTAAAGTTGGAGAACGCCTACCGGCTGAAAGAGAATTGGCTGAATATCATAATATAAGTCGAATGACTGTAAAAAAAGCAATTGATATTTTAGTAGATAATAATTATTTAATTAGAAAACAAGGTAGTGGCACTTTTGTCAATGACTATCAGAAAAACTATAGCATCTCTCCTTTGCTGAGTTTTAGTCAAGAAATGGAAAAAAAGAATTTAAACTATAGTAGCAAGATTTTAGCATTTAAACAAGTTCAAAATAAAAAAATAGCAGCTAAAATGAATTTAAAAGCTGAAACAAAACTTTTAGAACTCGAAAGATTAAGACTAATAGAAAAAAAACCATTTTTATTAGAAAAAACTTTTTTAGAATTTAAAAGATTCAAGGATTTAAAAAAAGAAGAATTAAAAAATAACTCGCTTTTTGAAATTATAAAAAGTAAGTATCATATTCAATTAAATAAAGCTGAAGCTGAAGTGGAGGCTCTAATCTTTGACCAAAAAATTTCTAAAAAAATGCAAATAAAAGAAGGCTTATTAGGTCTTTATTTTGAGCAGATTAGTAAAAATAAAAATAGAGAAATTATTGAATTCACTTCTGCTTATTATAGAAATGACAATTATAAATTCAAATTTAAATTTGATCTAAATTAAAAAGGATGTGTAAAAATGAGAATTATTATTGAAAAAGACTATCAAACTTTAAGTAAAAAAGCTGCTCTAATATTAGCAAGTCAAATAACCTTAAAACCTAATAGTAATTTAGGCTTAGCTACTGGCGGAACTCCCCTTGCTATGTATAAGAATTTAATTAAAATGTATAAAAAAGATGAAATAGATTTTAGTAAAGTTCAGACTTTTAATCTAGATGAATATTGTGGTTTATCAGAATCTAATCCAAACAGCTATCATTATTATATGAATCATAATTTTTTTAATCAAATAAATATTAAAAAAGATAGAATAAATATTCCGAATGGAAATGCTAAAAATTTAAATAAAGAATGCAGAGAATATGAAAATTCAATCAAAAAAGCAGGTGGAATTGATTTGCAAGTTTTAGGGATTGGTTCTAATGGCCATATTGGTTTTAATGAGCCAGCTAAAAATCTAAATGTAAATACAGAAATAGTTAAATTAACTAAAGAAACAATTACTGCAAATAGTAGATTTTTTGAAAGTAAAGCTGATGTTCCAAAAAGAGCAATTTCAATGGGAATTGCTACTATTTTAAAATCAAATAGAATAATCCTTTTAGCAAGTGGAAAAAATAAAGCAGAAGCAATTAAAAAAACTGTTAGTGGAAAAATATCTACTCAAATTCCAGCTTCACTTTTACAGACTCATCCTAACATTACTATGTTATTAGATCAAGAAGCTGCCTCTTTGATCAAAGAAGAAGATTTAGAAACTGATTTTAATTGTGATTCAGCAAAATAAAAAGAAAATCGGCATTTAATCAGTTAAATTTAACTTAATTGTTTTAGTGCCGATAATTTTTTATGAACCCAATTAAATTTAAAAATTTAATTGTTCTCAAATTGATTTTGATTTTCTAAATAAATAGTTTGAGTTGGAAAAGCAAAACTAACTCCTAATTCTTCAAATCTTTCTTTTAATTTAAAATTTATTTGCTGCTGAAGATCCATATATATTTTATAATCACTTGCTTGAACATAATAAACAACTTGAAAAACAAGGCTAAATGGTGCATATTCAGCAAAGTGAGCGCGATCAAATTTTGTTTTTTCAACTGAATTAATAATCTCTTCTACAATTAGTGGAACTTTTTTTAAATTAACTAAAGAAGTATTATATGTTAAACCAAAACTAAAATTTATTCTTCTTTGTTCCATTCTTTGATAATTATTAATTCGTGAATTAACAAGATCAGTATTAGCAATAATTAACTGTTCACCACTTAAACTTCTAATTCTAGTTGTTTTTAAACCAATATGTTCTATAGTACCTCTATAATCTCCTGTAATAATAAAGTCTCCAATTGCAAAAGGTTTATCAAAAAAAATAGTGAAATAGTTAAATAAATCAGATAAAATATTTTGAGCTGCAAAAGCAATAGCAACTCCACCGACACCTAAACCTGTTATCAGACCTTTAATTTGAATATTTAAATTATCTAAAATAAATAAAAGTGCAATTATCCAAATAAATGATTTTACAATAAAGAGAGTTATACTTAAAAGTTTTTGTTGTTCTTCACTTTGCAATTTTTTAGACCAATATTTTTTAAGACTATAGCTAATTAAATCTAAAACAGCTAAAACTGTAAAAATAACTGTTAGAAACATTAAAACTAAATTAAGAAACTGACTAATTTGATTACTAGTTTTTAAATTTAAAAAAATTAAATAAAAAGAAAATAAATATAACAAAGGATAAATTCTTTTTTTAACTATTTCTTTGACTAGAGATGAAAAAGAATTAGAAAATTTTTCAATAAATGAATCAATTTTTTTTAAAATAAATTTATCAAATATTTTTATTATTAAAAATACTAAACTTAAAAATAAAACAGCTAAAATATAATTTGCTAGGCTATTACCTAAAATTATCTTTTCTAAAAATAATTTATTCACCTAAATTCCCCCTTAATCTGCATTACTTTTAGTTAAAATTGATTTTCTTATAAAAAAAAGAACCTAAGTAATCAGGTTCTTAAAGTTAATAATTATTAAAATATCTAAACTTAAATGGTGGAGGTGGTGGGAGTCGAACCCACGTACTAAATGGCCCACCCAGTAGTTTCTACGAGTGTAGTTTAGCTTTTAATCTTACAGTAAGCACTCCGCTAAACAAGATTACTTACTGCCAGTCTGCTAAATGTCCCTTCTTCCTACAGACATTAGAAGAAGGTTAGCCTGCTTTTTATGACACCTGAAACGACTCCACAGACAGGACCCGCTCAGGCGTTAACTGCCTACGCGGCAGCTAAAGTGTAATTATTATCGTTTGCAGATAATTTATAGTTCCCAGTGTTTAACGAGTGAAAGGAACTCCTCGACTCGCTTCTAAAGGGTTCACCATCCAGGCGAAGCCAGAACACCCCCAGAAAATTAATTCCTTTTCAGCATATTTATTATAACTTAATGGTCAGAAAATGTCAAATCACTTTTAAATATCACCTTTTTGACGGCGTCTAAAAGCTTTTTCCATTTCCCTTTTAGCTGTTTTTTTAGCAATATCTCTCCGCTTATCATGCTGCTGCTTACCTTTTGCCACAGCTAATTCTACTTTACAAATATTTTTTTTCAAATAAAGAGTTAAAGGTACTAAGGTATAACCCTTTTGAGTTGTATATCCAATTAATTTTCTAATTTCATTTTTATGCAATAAAAGTTTTCTTCTTCTTTCAGGGCGATGATTATAACGATTGCCTTCTTTATAAGGACTAATATGCATATTATGCAGATAAACTTCTCCATTTCTAACTAAAGCAAAACTATCTTTTAAATTAACTTTATGATTACGAATAGATTTAATTTCTGTACCTTTAAGTTTGATTCCAGCTTCATAGGTTTCTTCTATATAAAAATCATGTCTTGCTTTTTTATTTCTTGCAATAATATCTATTTCTTTTTTCTTAGCCATTTTAACACATCCTCAACTTTTAGTTCTGTTAATCTATTTTTTCTAATAATTCAAAGTCTAATTTTCTTTCATCACGATTGACTTTAGCTATTTTAATTCGCACTTGATCTCCGATTCTATAAATCTTTTTAGTTCTCTCACCAATCAAATGATATTTTTCTTCATCATAATGATAGTAATCATCTCTTAAATTTTTAATATGAACTAAACCTTCAACAGTGTTTTCTAATTCGACAAACATTCCAAAACCTGTAATTCCACTGATAATCCCTTCAAATTCTTCTCCAATTTGATCTTCCATAAATTCAATTTTTTTCAAGTCTACTGAATCACGCTCTGCATCCATTGCTCTTCTTTCTTGCAGTGAACAATGATCTGCAATTTTAGGAATCTGATTTTCTAATTCATCTTGACGTTCTTCACTTAAATAACCAGCAGTAATCGTTTCTTTAATTATTCGATGAGCAATCAAATCTGGATAACGTCTAATTGGAGAAGTAAAATGACTATAATGACTAATACCTAAGCCAAAGTGACCAATATTTTTTTCAGAATAAACAGCCTTTTTTAATGAACGCAACATTACTGTTTCAATTATTTTTTCTTCTTTACTTCCTCTTACATCTTCTAAAATTGCTTGTAAAGCTCGTGGATGAACTCCATTCTTAATTCCTTTTAAACGATAATCAAAATTATGAATAAATTCATTAAATTGTTTCATCCTATCTAAATCTGGTTCTTCATGAACTCTATAAATAAAAGGCATTTCTCTCCAAGCCATCTCAGCTGCAACAATTCTATTAGCTGCAATCATAAATTCTTCAATTAGTTGTTCAGCTTCTCTATGAGATCTTTTCTTTAAATTAATTGGATTTCCAGAATCATCAAGTTCAACTTTAACTTCTGTAAAATTAAAGTCCATACTTCCCTCTTCAAAACGATTTTTACGTAAGCGCCTTCTTAATTCATTCATCATTTCTAATTCTTCTACAAAATCACTATATTCTTTTCTTTCAGCTGACTCTTTAGATTCTAAAATATTTTGGACCTGATCATAAGTTAGACGATGATTAGAATTGATTACAGACTTAGTTATTTTATGATCAATAATTTCTATTTCATCTTGACCAATTAAATTATATTCTATAAAAACTGACATTGTTAAACGATCAACTTGTGGATTTAAACTACAAAGACCATTTGAAAGCTTTTGTGGTAACATAGGAATTACTCGATCAACTAAATAAATGCTAGTAGCCCTTGCATAAGCTTCCTGATCTAAAGGACTTGCTTCTGTTACATAATGACTTACATCAGCAATATGAACTCCCAAACGATAATTATTTTCACTTAATTTTTCTAAAGAAACTGCGTCATCTAAATCTTTAGCATCTGCTCCATCAATGGTTACTAGTTTAAGTTCTCTTAAATCTTCACGCTCATCATCTTCTGTTACAGATTTTTCATTTATTTGATCTGGAATATTTGCAATCTCTTTTAAAACTTTATCTGGAAATTCTCCTGGTAAATTAAGTTGCCTAATTATTGCTTCAATATCAACACCAGCATCATCTTTATCTCCCAAAATTTCTGTAATTTCACCTTCAGGATTTCTATTTTTTGCTGGCCAGCGAGTTATTTCAGCCACTACTTTTTGACCATTCTGAGCCTCATTTAAGGCTTCTGGTGGAATAAAAATATCACTACAAATTCTTTTATTATCAGGAATTAAAAAACCATAATTTTTATATTTTTCTAAATTCCCAACTATTTCAGTATTAACTCTTTCTATAATTTCTGCAACTTCTCCTGCCTGACTTTTACCTCTATCTGAAGGAACAGGACGTACAAAAACTTTATCATTGTGCATTGCCCCATTAATATTAGCGGAAGAAATATAAATATCTTCTTTTGCTGGATCATCTGGAATTAAAAAAGCATTTCCTGAAGCAATCTTTTCAATTCTGCCTCCAATTAAGTTAAATTTTTCTGGAACTCCATATAATCCTTTTGAATTTTTAAAGATTTTTCCTGATTCAATTAAATCATTTAAAAGATCGGAAAAAATTTTTTCTTGCTCTTGACTAATTTCAAATTTTTCAAAAATTTCTTTTTTGGTTAATGGACGATGTACATTTTCTCTTAACTTTTTTAATAATTCACTTCTTGCACTCATTAATAATCATCCCCACTCTTTTGGTGATTCTGAGTTTATTGTTTAAACAAATCTATTCTTCTATAAATTTAGCTTCTGCTTTTGCTTTCAAATTACCATCTTTATCAAAAATCTTTGCTTCTGTGTAATATATATTAGCGATTGAAGATTTTTTAGACTTCTTATATTCACCAATAATTTCTAAAGGCTTCCCGACCTCTATTGCTTTTCTAAATCTTATATTTAGTTCGGCAGTAAAAGCCTTAATTCCTTTGAATCCAACTACATAAGCCATAGCTTCATCTAATAAAGTTGCTGTTAGACCACCATGAATAATTCCTGTATAACCTTGATGATTTGCAGTCGGTGTAAACTCTGCTCTAACCCTATTTTGAGAAATTTCTTCAAATTTCAGGCCTAAAGAAATAGGATTTTCTGGCCCACAAGCAAAACACATTTTCGCTTCATTATTATTCATTAATTTAATTCACTACCTTTCTAACAAAAAACCCTCCCAGTAGCATCAACTACAAGGAGGGTAATTATCCTTTACTACTATATTAATTTTACATGAATAAAGGAGCAAATACAAGTGAAACAATAGTCATTAATTTAATTAAAATATTTAATGATGGACCAGATGTATCTTTAAATGGATCTCCTACTGTATCACCAACAACTGCGGCAGCATGAGTATCTGTACCTTTACCACCAAAAGCTCCTGATTCAATATATTTTTTAGCATTATCCCAGGCTCCACCAGAGTTAGCCATCATAATAGCTAAAAGAACTCCAGAAGATAAAGCTCCACCTAAAAGACCACCAAGTGCTTGTACATCCCAGAGTCCAACTACTACTGGGACAACTACAGCTAAAAGACCTGGTAAAATCATTTCTTTTAAAGCTGCTGTTGTACTAATGTCAACACATTTTCTGTGATCAGGCTTTTCAGTACCTTTCATAATACCTGGTTTTTCTTTAAATTGTCTTCTCACTTCTTCAATCATTTCTCCTGCAGCTTTACCAACTGCTTCCATTGTAATTGCGGAGAATAAGAAAGGAAGCATAGCTCCAATAAACAATCCAATAATAACTTGTGGATTTGTTAAAGAAATAGACTCTAGACCAACTGCCTGTGAAAAAGCTGCAAATAATGATAAAGCTGTTAAAGCAGCAGAACCAATTGCAAATCCTTTACCCATAGCAGCTGTTGTATTACCAACAGAGTCTAACTTATCAGTAATATCTCTAACTGAAGAATCTAATTCTGCCATTTCAGCAATTCCACCTGCATTATCAGCAATGGGACCATAAGCATCAACAGAAAGAGTAATCCCTGTAGTAGAAAGCATACCAACTGCAGCCATAGCAATACCATAAAGGCCAGCAAATTTAAAGGCTAAAAAGATTGCAACTGCAATTACTAAAATTGGAAGTGCAGTACTTCTCATTCCAACAGAAAGACCACTAATTATATTAGTTGCTGTACCAGTTTGTGACTGACGAGCAATATGTTTTACTGGTCCATAGTGTTCTGAAGTATAGTATTCAGTAATTCTACCAATTAAAGTTCCAGCAATTAAGCCAGAAATTATCGCAATAAAAATACCTACTTGACCAGTTAAAGAAGTTACTAAAAAGTAAGCTCCAATAATTGTTAGTCCAGCTGCACTCATAGTACCTCTTTCTAAAGCTTTAGCAGGATTTCCACCTTCTTTGGCTTTAACAAAACGAGTACCAATAATAGCAGCCACGATTCCTAATGCAGCAATTAACATTGGTAATAAAACATGGTCTAGACTTATAGCAGCTCCTAAAGTCATAGCAGCTACAATAGAACCTACATAAGACTCAAATAAATCTGCTCCCATACCTGCAACATCACCAACATTATCACCAACATTATCAGCGATTACAGCTGGGTTACGAGGATCATCTTCAGGAATTCCAGCTTCTACTTTACCAACTAAGTCAGCTCCAACATCAGCAGCTTTGGTATAAATACCGCCACCAACACGAGCAAATAAAGCAATAGAACTAGCTCCAAAAGCAAAACCTCTAATAAACTCTACATTACTAGAAAAGAACATATATAAAATTCCAAGACCTAAAGTTCCTAAACCAACAACAGACATTCCCATTACAGTTCCACCAGAAAAAGCCACCTTTAAAGCAGCATTTAAACCTGAACGAGCTGCATTAGTTGTTCTTGCATTTGCCTGAGTAGCAATTTGCATCCCAATAAATCCAGCTAAAGCAGAAAATAAAGCTCCTAAAATAAATGAAGCTGCATACTGCCAACCAAGACTAGGTACAACTGCCATTATTACAGCTACTACAGCTACAAAAACAGCAAGCATTTTATACTCACGTCCTAAAAATGCCATAGCCCCCTCATTGATTGCATCTGATAATTCTGCCATTCTTTCCGTTCCCATACTTTCTTTTTTAACTTTTCCAGCAAGAATAAAAGCAAAAATTAATGCTACTATACCTGCTAGAGGTGTATAAAAATTCATGCACCAACCTCCTTATTATTTAATGTTTTTCTTATATATGCTAATTTGAATTCAGCATCTTATTTGGTATTTATTGCATTCAAACTTTAATAAATCATCTATATAATATAGATGATCAATTTTAGCAAAAAAATAAAATTTCTAGCTTAGCTAATTATTTACTTAAATATGAAGTTTAAAATATAGCCAAAATTAGAGAATTAATCATAAATAAGACTGCAGCAACAGTTGTAGCCTTACTAATTGTATCCTCCATTCTTTTTCCAGATTTCCCAAAAAAAGTTGTGGCTCCACCGTCGATAGCACCAGATAGACCTGCGCTTTTACCAGACTGCAGTAAGACTCCTACAATTACCGCAATTGCTATAATAAAATGTAAAATTTTAAGAATAAACATTCTTATCTCACCTCCAAGAGTTAAGTAAAATATTATTAACAATAGCTAATTCAACTCAGCTTTAATTTTAACATATAAAAACTAAAAATACAATATTTTATACCTAAAAAGATGATATTTATTATTATACAAATTTATTTTATTTTTAAAACATTTATTTTTTTAAAAATATTTTAAAAAAGGCTAAGTAGATAAACTTGTCTACTTAGCCTTTGAAATAATTATTCTATTTAATTAAAATTATTTTTTAAGACTATAAAAAGCATCTTTACCTGCATACTGAGCAGCATCACCTAAGTTTTCTTCAATTCTTAGAAGCTGATTATATTTAGCAACTCTTTCAGAACGAGCAGGAGCTCCGGTTTTAATTTGACCAGTATTCATAGCTACAACAAGATCAGCAATTGTAACATCTTCTGTTTCTCCTGAACGGTGAGACACAACAGCAGTAAAACCAGCTCTTGTTGCCATTTTAATAGTATCTAAGGTTTCAGTTAAAGAACCAATCTGATTAACCTTAATTAGGATAGAGTTACTGCTTTTTTCCTCAATACCTCTACTTAATCTTTCTACATTTGTTACATAGAGGTCATCTCCAACAATTTGCAGACGGTCACCTAAACGTTTTGTCATTTCAGCAAAACCTTCCCAGTCATCTTCTGCTAAACCATCTTCAATTGAAATAATTGGATATTTATCAATTAAATCTGCATAGAAATCAATCATTTCTGCAGAAGTTTTTTCTACTCCTTCACCTGCTAATACATATTTACCATCTTTATAAAATTCTGTTGCAGCAGGATCTAAAGCAATATAGAAATCTTCTCCAGCTTCATAACCAGCTTTTTCAATTGCTTCTACAATTACCTGTAATGCTTCTTCGTTTGAGCCTAAATCAGGTGCAAATCCACCTTCATCTCCAACTCCAGTACCTAAGCCTTTTGCTTGTAGAACTTTTTTGAGATTATGATATACTTCTGCTCCCATCTGCATAGCTTCCCTGAAACTAACTGCACCAACAGGCATAATCATAAATTCCTGTAAATCTACATTATTATCAGCATGTTCTCCCCCATTTAAAATATTCATCATTGGCACAGGTAAAGTTTTAGCATTCATTCCACCAATGTAATTATATAAATGAGATCCAGTAGCATTTGCTGCTGCTTTAGCAACTGCCATTGAAACACCTAAAATTGCATTAGCACCTAATTTACCTTTATTTTTTGTGCCATCTAATTCGCGCATTAAGTTATCAATATCTATTTGTTCTCTAACATCAAAACCTAAAATTTCAGGTGCAATTACTTCATTTACATTTTCTACTGCATCTAAAACACCTTTACCTAAGTAACGGTCCCCACCATCTCTTAGTTCAACTGCTTCGTATTGACCAGTTGAAGCTCCAGAAGGAACAGCTGCTCTACCAAAAGTACCATCCTCTAATACTACTTCTACCTCTACAGTTGGATTACCACGTGAATCTAAAATCTCTCTTGCAAAAACTTCTACAATTGTTGTATTTAACATTTAATTGGCCTCCTTAGAATTTTACAATAAAATATTTTTTATTTATAATTAGCAGGGCCAATATAATTGACCCCACATTTTAAACAGTTAATTTAGTCAGTAAACAATTAGCTTAATTCAATTTGAAATTAGCTTATTATTCATTGATAATTAATGATTCACCAGTCATCTTTTCTGGTTTTTCAATTCCTAAGATATCTAACATTGTTGGTGCTAAATCAGCTAATTTGCCAGTAGCAATTCCAGTATTTTTAGGGCCTCCTACATAATAAAGAGGAACAATATTAGAAGTATGAGCTGTAAATGGAGATCCATCATCTTCTTTCATTTTTTCTCCATTACCATGGTCAGCTGTAATTAAAGCCTGACCTCCTTTTTCTAAAATAACAGGCACAAGCTTAGACAAACATTCATCAACAGTTTCTACTGCTTTAATAGCTGCATCCATAAAACCAGTGTGTCCTACCATATCTATATTCGCATAGTTAAGAATAATTACATCATATTCGTCAGCTTCTATTTTTTCTAAAAGTTTATCTGTTACCTCATAAGCACTCATTTCTGGTTGCATCTCATAAGTTGCAACTTGTGGTGATGGAATTAATAGGCGATCTTCACCTTTATTTGGTTCTTCAACTCCTCCATTAAAGAAGAAAGTTACATGAGCATATTTTTCAGTTTCAGCAATTCTAAGCTGTTTTAAACCCTCTCTACTTAAAACCTCACCTAATCCATCTTCAATTTCTACTGGTTCAAAAGCAACTGGTAAATCAAATTCTTCATCATATTCTGTCATTGTTACATAATATAGATCTTCTGGGTGTTCAGGCTCCCGCTCAAAGCCATCAAAACCATCAATAGTTAAAGCTTGAGTAATTTGACGGGCTCTATCAGCTCTAAAGTTAAAGAAAATAACTGAATCATGATCATTCATCGGACCAACTGCTTTACCATTTTTAGTAATTACAGTTGGAATAACAAATTCATCTTCTATATCTTCTGCATAAGAACTTTCCACAGCTTGAATAGGATCTTCAGCTTTATTTCCTTCTCCTAAAACTAACATATCATAAGCCTTTTTAGTTCTTTCCCAGCGATTATCACGATCCATAGTGTAATAACGACCACTAACAGTAGCAATTTCACCAGTTCCAACTCTTTCTAACTCTGTTTCTAATTCTTTTAAATAACCAGTACCACTTGCCGGAGGTGTATCTCTTCCATCTAAAATCGGATGAATATATACTTTTTCTAAGCCAGCTCGATCAGCCATTTCAATTAAACCAAAAAGATGTTTAATATGACTGTGCACACCACCATCAGAAAGTAATCCAATTAAATGAAGAGCTCCATCGTTTTCTTTAGCATGATCTACTGCTTTTTTCAATGCTTCATTAGTTAATAATTCTTTTTCTGCTACAGCCTTATTAATTCTTGTAAAATCCTGATAAACAATCCGACCAGCCCCAATATTTAAATGACCAACCTCAGAGTTACCCATTTGACCATCTGGTAAACCTACAGCTTCTCCTGAAGGTTTTAAAATTGAATGGGGATATTCTTTATTTAATTTATCTAAAAAAGGAGTCTCTGCTTGATAAACAGCATTTCCTTCTGCATTCTCATTCACTCCTAACCCATCTGCAATAATTAGGGCTAGTGGTTTTGGTCTTGCCATAATAATCCTCCTTATAATCTTTTAATTACTTATAGATTTTGGCAGTCTTTAATATTATTTCAGAAAAAGACTCCGCTTCTAAACTGGCTCCACCAACTAAGGCACCATCAATTTCAGGTTGAGCCATAATTTCTTCTACATTATGTGGTTTAACACTACCACCATATTGAATTCTAACTTTATCAGCAGCTTCTGGATATTCTTTTCTAATATTTTCTCTAATAATTCCAATAACTCGATTTGCCTCTTCCGCGGAAGCAGTTTCACCTGTACCAATTGCCCAAATAGGTTCATAAGCAATAACTAGATCTGCAACTTCTGCTTCAGTTAATCCAGCTAGAGCAGAATCAACTTGAAAATTAACTTTTGCTTCTATTTGTTCAGCTTTTCTTTCTTCTAAAGTTTCTCCAACACAAATAATTGGTTTTACTCCATGTGCTAGTGCTGAAAGAACTTTTTTATTCACCTCATAATCACTTTCTCCAAAAATTTCTCTGCGCTCAGAATGACCTACAATAGTGTATTCTATATCACTAGCAGCTAACATCTTAGCAGAAATTTCTCCAGTATAAGCACCAGAATCTTTCCAGTAAATATTTTCAGCACCAGTTACAAGCTCACTACCCTGAGCAGCTTCTTTAACTGTTGTTAAACACAGTGCTGTTGAACAAATACCCATTTCTACATTATCTACATCTTTTACTTTAGCTTTTAAATTGTTAATCATTTTTTCAGCTTCATCAACATTTTTATTCATTTTCCAATTTCCACAAATAAATGGTTTACGCATTAATATTCCTCCTCAAACTTTGGCTAAGCAAAGTTATTGTTTAGAATTCTATAATTAAGCAGTTTTATTTTTAGCTTCTATTTTAACAAAAATTATTCTACATCATCTAAAGCAGCTACTCCTGGTAATTCTTTTCCTTCAAAAAACATTAGAGAAGCTCCACCACCAGTCGAAATATGGCTCATTTTTTCAGCAACACCAGCTTCGTTAATAGCTGCAGCTGAATCTCCACCACCAATTACTGAATGAGCATCTGATTCAGCTAAAGCTTTTGCTAATTCAACAGTTCCGTGAGCAAATTTTTCCATTTCAAATACTCCTAAAGGACCATTCCAAATAACTGTTTTAGCAGTTTTAATAATTTCTTTATAATTTTCTAAGCTCTGAGGGCCACCACAATCTAGAATTTGCCAACCTGCAGGCACTTTTTCAACAGAAACTGTTTTAGTATTAGCATCATTAGAAAAATCATCGGCAATTACAACATCAATTGGAAGTACAATTTCTACTCCTTTTTCTTCTGCTTCCGCCATTAACTCTTTAGCTAACTCAACTTTGTCAGCTTCTACTAAAGAATCTCCTACTTCATATCCCTTTGCTAGCAAAAAGGTATTTGCTATACCCCCAGCAACTATTAATTTATCAACTTTATTAATTAAATTTTTAATAACATCAATTTTATCAGAAACTTTAGCTCCACCCATAATTGCTACAAAAGGACTAGCTGGATTTTCCATTACTTCACCTAAGGCATTTAATTCTCTCTGCATTAAAAACCCTGCAGCAGCTGGTAAATATTCTGTTACTCCAACTGTAGTAGCATGAGCACGATGAGCAGCTCCAAAAGCATCATTGACATAAAGATCAGCAAGAGAAGCTAATTTTTTAGCAAATTCTGGATCATTTTTCTTTTCTCCAGCATAGAAACGACTATTTTCAAGTAATAATACTTCTCCATTTTCTAAGTTGTTAGCAGCTTTTTTTAGTTCATCTCCGATACAATCATCAGCTTTTTTTACCTCTTTATTTAATAAGTTAGCCAAAGCTTTAGCAACTGGATCCATTTTTAAGTCAGATTTAACTTCTCCACCTGGACGACCTAAGTGAGAAATTAAAAGAACTTTAGCTTCTTCTTTAATTAAATACTCAATTGTAGGCAAAGCAGCTTTAATTCTAGTTTTATCTCCTACAACACCATCTTTAAGAGGAACATTAAAATCAACTCGAACTAAGACTTTTTTTCCTTTAAAATCCATATCTTTAAGTGTCTTTTTCATTTTCTATACCTCCGTTATTAATTAGCAATTACTAATTTAACAAATAAGTTTTAAAATATTTTAAAAATTAAGCAAAAAAATTTATTTAGATTAAAATTTCAGGGTGGTACTTAGTCAATCCACCCTGAAATAAGTTTTAAATTAATTATAGTTTTAAAGTTAAGTCAACAACTCTATTTGTATAACTTAATTCATTATCATACCAAGAAATAACTTTAACCATATTACCATTAACTACCATAGTGGATTGAGCATCTATTTTAGAAGACTCAAATTGTCCCATAATATCTCTAGATACTAATTCATCTTCAGTATAGCCTAAGATACCTTTCATTTCACCTTCTGCTTTCTTTTTAAACATTGCATTTACTTCTTCTACAGTTACATCTTGACTTAAAGTAAAGACTCCATCAACACAAGAACCATTAGGTACTGGAACTCTAATAGCCATTCCATCAATTTTACCATCTAGTTCAGGCATTACTTTGGTTGTTGCAATAGCAGCACCTGTAGTTGTAGGAATAATATTTTCGGCAGCTGTTCTACCTCTTCTAGTTTTGCTAGCTGGCATATCCAAAATTGCCTGACTAGAAGTATAACCGTGAACTGTAGTAATTAAACCTTTTTCAATTCCGAATTCATCATTAAGAGCTTTAGCTAAAGGAGCTAAACAGTTTGTAGTACAAGAAGCATTAGAAACAATTAAATCATCTTCAGAAAGATCATCATCATTAACTCCTAAAACTATAGTACTATCTATTTCATCTTTAGCAGGTACAGTTAAAATAACTTTCTTAGCACCAGCTTCAATATGCTTCATTAACTGTTCTTTATGGCGGAATACACCTGTTGATTCGATAACAACATCAATATTATTTTCGGCCCATGGTAAATCTGCAGGATCTTTAACAGCAGTTACTTTTATCTCTTTACCGTTAACTACTAATGCATCATCACCTTTGATTTCTACTGTACCATCAAAACGACCATGTACAGAATCATACTTAAGTAAATACGCTAAATTTTCAACATTTACTAAATCGTTAATTGCAACGATTTCAATATCTTCTCCTCTTTCTTCTACTAACCTTAAGTATCCTCTACCAATACGACCAAAACCATTAATTGCTACTTTTTTCATTTTTTATTCCTCCTTATAAGATGATGAATCATTTATAAATTAATTTTTCAAACAAAAATTTAAAATTTAATATAAACTACTGATTTTTATTTTTAAGCCTATTTTTGGCCTCACCTCCCTGTAAAGAGATAATCTTTCGTGCTGTAATTTCATCAGTAATTAAAATATCTTGATACTTAGAAGAAACTGCAGCTATTATTGCTTCTGCTTTATCTTCCCCCCCAGCAACAACTATAACTTTTTTAGTTGCCTCAAGGTCATCTAGATTCAACCCAACACTTGTTGTTGAATAAATTATTTCCCCAAGTGAGTTAAAATAAAAGCCAAAAGCTTCTCCAACTGCTCCCGCTTCAACTAAGTCTTTGATTTCATTTTTTTTCATACCTCTACGTTTCGCCATATTTTTGGCAGTTCCCACACCATGAATTAAAATATTAGCTTGTTTTAAAATCTCTAAAGTTTTTTTGATGGATGGCTCTTTAGTTAAATAATAAATATTTTCTTCAGCTATATTATCTGGTATATGGAGCAAATGATAAGTACCACCAATTTTTTTTGCTATTTTGGCAGCAATTGTATTTGCTTGGATTTCTACATCTTCACCCAAACCACCTCTACCAGGGACTACTGTTACCTCTCTGGCTTCAGTACTATAACTCATTTCTGCTGCTATTTGAGCTAAAGTTGTACCTCCAGTTACAGCAAGTATATCTCCATTTTCGATTTCCTGCTGCAGAAATTTTGAGGCCATCCGCCCAATCTCTGCCTTCAAGTCTCCTGCTGCCACAACTCCATTAACTAGTTTAACTTTTTGGATCCCCAGAATTTTCTGTAATTTTTTTTCTAAATGACTTATATCTCTGAGTTCCTTGATATATTCATCTAATTCTTTTAAAAATTCTTCTCCAATTCTAGTTATCTGAGTGCCAGCTGGAGTTATTCGAATAAAAGCATTTTTTTCGAAAAATTCTAAATCATTGCGAATAGTTCTTTCACTAAGACCCAGAATTCTGGCTAAAGCTCTTCTGCCAATTGGTTGATTATAATAAATTCCCCGTAGAATATTATATCTTTGTTGAGCAGTTTCTACAATTTCTGGCACAATTTTTTGCTGAATTTTTAACAATTTATTCATGCTTAGCCTCCAGGTTGGAACGCTTTTGCCCTTGCGGAACAAAAATGTCCCGATATGACCAAAAACAAATATAATATTTAAATTAGCAGAATATTTAACTTAATTTCTGACTTCCAAGTGTATTATATCATCTTTAAATATTATTTCAAGTTAAATTTTTAGCTATTTTTTTAATTCTTCTTAAACGATGATTTACACCTGATTTACTTAAATTCAAAATTTCTCCTAATTCTTTTAAGGAAGCATAAGGATTTTCTCGTCTTAACTCTGCCATTTCTTGTAAACCGGGGCTTAAGGTCTCTAAACCCTTTTCTCTTTCTATAAGGTCAATATACTCTAATTGGTCTAAAGCTGCTGCAACTGATTTTTCTAAATTAGCAGTTTCGAAGTTAACTCTGCGATTTACATCATTTTTTAATTCTTTTACTATATGATCATTCTCCATCTTTAAAATTGTTTTATGAGCTCCAATTATATTTAAAACTTTTATTACTTCAGCATAACTTTTAAAATAAATAACATAATATCCTTTATGCTCAGTCTGATGAGCTGTTAAATTAAACTTAGCCAATATTAATTTTAAATCTTCAGCCAAACTTTCTTTTTCACAGCGAAACTCTAAATGATATTCACTTTGAGGTCCATTAACTGAACCCCCACCTAAAAATATTCCTCTTAAATAAGCTTGTGATAATTTCCTCGAATTTAGATACTCTTCTTTAATATGAAAAACAAGATTATTAGCTGGAGTTAAAAATCCTAACTCCATTAAAAATTCTCTCACTCCTGGTTGAGGAGTTACAATCAGATCATAACTATGGCTCAGATTAAATCTTTTATCTTGTCTAATTCTAATTTCTATATTAAAACCAAAACGTTTTTTAATTAAAGAATAAATTCTACGAGCCAAATTACCCTGATATAAAGTAACTTTTACTGCTAAATGTTTATTTGAAATTTGTATTGAACCATCAACCCTAATCAAAGCAGCAAGTTCTGATAGTTGTTCTGAATAACTATATTTATCTTTATGTGTTAACTCTTCTTTTACTTGATCAGTAAAAGACATTTTTTGACCCTCCTTGGAGCAATAAATTAAGG